>JBILKZ010000040.1:0-30073 GCA_044376405.1 Pirellulales bacterium | reverse complement strand
GGCTCGTTCTCAGCGTCGGCCACGACGAATACTGGTCGTCGCCGATGCGGGATCACCTCGAGGCCTTCATCAAGAACGGGGGCAACGTGGCGTTCTTCAGCGGCAACACCTGCTGCTGGCAGGTGCGCAGCGAGGACGGCGGCAGGGCCCTCACGTGCTGGAAGCAGTTCTTCAACATGGACCCGCTCTACCGCGACGGCGACCAGCGGCTCTTGAGCACGCTTTGGAGCCATCACCTCGTGGGGCGTCCTGAAAACGAACTCACCGGCGTGGGCTTCCTCTGGGGCGGCTACCATCTCGAGCACGATCAGGTGATGGATGGCGACGGCGCCTACCAGGTACACCGGCCTGACCACTGGGTGTTCGCGGGCACGGGCCTCGCCCGCGACGCGAAGTTTGGCGGCGAGCAGACCTTGGTGGGCTATGAGTGCGACGGCTGCGAACTGGAGTGGCGGGATGACCTGCCCTTTGCGACGGGCCGCGACGGCACGCCGGAGAATTTCACGGTGCTCGCCACGGCGCCGGCTAGCTGGGATCCGGCGCTCAAGCGGTTTTACGACCGGATGCCGCTCGACCGCACCGGGCATGCCGTGATGGGGCTCTACACCCGCGGCGGCACCGTCTTCACCTGCGGCTCGACCGACTGGGCGCACGGGCTCAATGGCAAGAACCCGACCGTCGAGCGGATCACCCGCAACATCCTCGACCGGCTCGGGTCTTGAAAAGAGTGACCTGCAGGCGGAGGATCGACTCCTGGGTGGCCCCCGGCTCCAGTTCGAGCGCATGTCCGGCCGCGATCCCGCGGGAGAGCTGCGGCGGGCCGGTCCAGGGTTCGAGGCCCACCAAATAGCCGCCCGCAAACGGCTCCGCCTCGCCGCCGCCGTAGAGCTGCCAGATCCAGAGCCAGCGGAAGAGCACGGGGTCGAACTCGAGCATCACCCGCAGGCCGAGCGCCGGATTTTCGAGGCCGACGAATCCCTCGCGAAAGCCGGTGAGCAGACAGAGATCATGGCTCCGCTGCTCCCGCGGCTGCACGAGCGACACATCGACGTCTCGGCCGCTCACGCCCCGTCCCATGGGCCATTCGAGCCCGCCGGTGGCCGCAAGCCGCGAGGTGCCGTCGCATTGCACCGTCTCCATGGTGCCCGCCGGCGCGATGATCCTCGCACCCGGCCCAAGCAGCGGCCCGCCGAAGACGGGATGATGGCCCCAGAGAATCCGCGCGGTCGCCGACCCCGTGTTCGTGAGCCGCTCCTCGATGACGAGCCCCGCCTCCGCGTCGTCGAGCGAGACCGTCCGCTCGAGGCGGAGCGGCGGCCACGCGAGATCGACCTGCATCGTAAGCGACGTGGCCGAACGGCCGACGACCTTCCACGGTCGGCCCCACGACTCGCCGTGGAACGAATGCCGGATGCCGTCCACCTCGCAGGGGGCGTCGCCGTTGGGAAGGAGTTCCTGCCACCCGCCGGCATACCAGCGGTTGAACATCGCCTCGGTCGCCGCCGGCGCCGCAAGGGCGTGGCTGCCGTCGTCGGGCGGCGTCGGCCGCAGTCGCCCGAGCAGTTCATGCCCCGTCCGCCGGTCGAGCAGCGAGACCATCTCGCCCCCCTTCCCCGGCAAAAAGACACAGCGAAGATGATCGTTCTCGATCACGGCCTCCGGCCAGCCACCGGGCACGCGACTCCCAACCTGCGCGGTGAGATCCCGTCGGCTCAATCCTTCATTCCGCGCGGACATGCAGGACCTCCGTCGTGAAGGGCTTGGCGAGCGGCACCTCCTCACCCTCCTCGACAAGCGCGCGGCCGTCAGCGCGGAGCGTCGTTCCGGCCTCGACGAATTCCACGACGTAGCGGCCCTCGGGCGGCAGGCCGCGGAGCCGCACGCGGACCCGGTCGCGTGAATCGTGGTTGCGGAAGACCTGGGCCATGCCACGGCCCTGCGCCGGCGACCAGACGAACCGCCCCTCCCAGCCGTAATGATCGGGCTGCTTTCCAGGGAAGAGATTGTGAATCTCGCCGTCGAGAAAGAGATCGCGGTCGCGCTTGAAAAGCTCGATCTCCCGCTTCGTCGCCGCGATCGTGGCCTCGTCCCACTGCAGGATGTCGCTGATCAAATAGAGCCCGCCGCCGAACGCGGCGGAACGGTTCGTATACGACGCCCGCTCGTCGGCCCGGCTGAAGCCGCGGATGTAGCCGTGCGTCCGCGTCGGCGGGAAGAGATGGGTCATGCCGTGGGCGGCGCTGCGGACCGCCGTCGGATGGTAGTCGTCGCAGAGGAGCATCGAGTGATGCCTCGCGAAGTTGCCGAAATCGGCGCCGCCCATCGGCGGCGTCCAGTTGTCGAGATAGAGCTTTGGACGCCGCTCGTGGAGCCGCTCCAGGATCGAGTAATAGCCCTCGACCGACTCGATCCGCGAGTCGGTGGCCTGCGGTGCATGCGTGGGCGAGTCGGACGTGGTGATGAGGTCGAAGTCGGTCTTCAGCCAATCGACGCCGAAGCGATCCACGACGCCGCAGAGTTTTTCAAGCACGTATTCCCGGCAGGGCTCCGACGCGAAGCAGAGGCTCCGCATGCCCCAGCCGCCCGTGACCGGCTGGCCGTTGCGCATGGCGACAAACTCGGGATGCTCGCGGACGAGCGCCGAATCGGCGTGGGCCTGGCCAAATCCCATCCAGAGCCCGAACTTCATCCCCGCCGCCTTCACCTTCCGCGACACCGCCTCCACGCCGTCGGGAAACCGGTCGGGATCCGATGCGAAATCCCCGAGCCGTTTGAACCAGTCGTAGTCGAGGATGAAAAGTTCCACACCCAATGCGCGGCAGCGCTCGATCTCCGCGTCGAGCCGCTCGGGCTTGAGGTGGTTGGTGGGGCCGGCCGAGAGATCCTGCCAGTTCGACCAGGTGTCGTAGCCCACGAACATCGGCGGCCGCCCGTCGGGCCACGGCAGGCCATAGAGCCGCTCGGCCACGGCCCGCGTCGCCCGGCCCGCCTCGTCGGCATCGCCGCGGAAGAAACCGAGGAACACCCGCGGCGTCGTGAACGTCGCGCCGGGAGCGAGCGTGCGGGCATAGCCTCCCTCGTCGCCAAAACCCAGCCGCAGGCCGAACACGCCGGCCCCCTCCTCGAAATCCCCCACCTCCGCGGCAAACGAGCCTGACCACTCCCAGCCGGCGACGAGCCCTTGGTCGAGCGACGGATCGCGGAGGGCCAGCCAGGCCATCGCCCCATTCGACCCGTCGTGCGGCCGCGTTGCCGTGGCATCCGAGCGGAGCGTCCGCCGCACGGCGGGCCCGAGCAGTTCCATGTGCCGAGTCGCCTGACGCCATCGCGTCGGGCTTCGCGAGCCGAGCGTCGGATGCGTGGGCGCCTCGATCCAGAAGAGTTCCAGATCACCCGGGCCGGGCCGCAGGGAGACCGCAGCGCTCGAAAGCTCGTGCAGCAGGCATGGTTTCTCGCCCGTATTGGCGACGCTCGTCCAGCGGCGAACGGCCGGCACACCCGCGCGGATCTCGAGATGCAGTCCGATCGCGAGCGGATGGTCTTCGATCGCAAACGTGAGGTCGAGCCAGGCGACATCGCCTTCCACCATGGCCCGTGACGATTCCGGCACGAGCCTGACCGGCGCGGCGCCCGTGAGCGTGACCGGCTTGGCGAGCGGCTCGCCGCCGGCCGGGGCCGACCGAAGCGATGCGACATCGGCGTCGGGCGTGTAGCGCAGGACAAACTCGCGGGATGGCGGCGCGAGATCGGGCCAGATGTCGTCGCGGCGCCAGACGAGGCCGGGCAGCATCCCCTCGGGCCCCGGGCCCCAGTCATAGCCTGGCGGCTGCGGAATCCAATCGACGCCGGTCGCGACGTTCTTCAGATGCGCGAGCCGCAGGCCCTGCTTCCAACTGATCTCCAACTCGACGACGCCGTTGCCGATCACCGCCGACTTGCCGGCCGCGTCGATCCGGGCCTCGAGTGCCGGGGGCTCGGCCGCTACGAAGTCGATCGCGAGAGCCGCCGCCGTGGCCACGGCAATCCGAACGAAACAGTGTGACAACGTCGTCAGGCGGCACCTCCTCGCTCGGTCGTTTGCCTGTGGCATGGCTTTCGGTATGCCTCGCGGCCGGCCGGAAGGGAATGGCAAATCCTGCAGCGTGCATGGCATTTTCTGCAGCGGGCGACTGTTGCAACTGGCAGCAGCTCCGGCGGTCATGCGCCGCTGTCATGTGTCATCGGGGCAGGTTATAAAACAGCCGATAGCCAATCATCACATCATGCCGGAGACACCGATGGCGTCGCGTTCCTCTTCATGGTGCCTGTGGTTCACGGCCGCCGCCCCGCTGATCGCCTGCCTCGTCGCGATCGGCAGCCTGTCGTCGCCCGCGGCTGAACCGTCTTCGCCCAGCGTCGTGGTTCGGCCTGCCGCCGAGCTTCGTCTCCCGTCGGACACGAAGCTGCACGCGATCGACAGCAACATGCCCGCTCATTGGGATGGCGACACGCTCTTCGTCTTCACGTCGGGCGGTGGGATCCCGAAGCCGCTGCCCAGCCGGTGCGCGGGGCCCGATCTCCTCCACCTGGCCGATGTGTGCGAGAGCCGGATCGACAACGACGCCGATTTTCACAAGGACCGCTGGGGCCGCTGGTTCGAGGCGACCTGGAAGGACGACTCGGGCACGCTCTACGGCTGGTACCACAACGAGCCGGGAGATTGCTGCCCGGACCTGAAAAAGCCGTTTGCCCTCACGTCGCCGAAGATCGGGGCGGCCGTGTCGCACGACGACGGCCGCACGTGGACCGACCTCGGGATCGTGCTCAGCCCCCCGGCCGGCAGCGACAATTGCAGCACGGCCAACATGTACTTTGCCGGCGGACACGGGGATTTTTCGGTGATCCCCGATGCGGCGAGAGAGCACCTCTACTTCCTCTTCAGCACCTACTGCGGTCCGGCGGAGGAACAGGGCATCGCCGTCGCCCGCATGCGGTATGCCGACCGCGACGCCCCCGTCGGAAAAGTCTTCAAGTGGCGGGACGACGGGTGGAAAGAGCCCGGCGTCGGGGGCCGCTGCACGCCGGTCTTTCCCGCCGCCAGCAGCTGGCACGGCAAGAAGCCCGACGTCTTCTGGGGGCCTTCGATCCATTGGAACACCCACCTCTCGCAGTACGTGATGCTGATGAACCGTGCCCGGGATCCGGGCTGGTCGCAGGAAGGCGCGTACGTCGCGTTCAATCCCGACGTCGCCGATCCGCGCGGCTGGAGCCGGCCCGCGAAGATCCGCGATGCCGGGCAGTATTACGTGCAGGTGATCGGCACGGCTCAGGGCGAGACCGACAAGCTCGCGGGCCGCGTCGCCAGGCTTTTCGTCCACGGTCGATCGAGCGAGGAGATCGTTTTCCTCCGGCCGGGCGAGTCGGCCGGGGTGCCGTAAGCGATTCACCAGCAAAAGCATCCTGCGGAAGCCGGCGAGAAGACGCTGGGCCGTGGCGGATAGGTACACGCGCGGCAGCGGCCATCATCTGGCGGGCATGCGCTCACAGGCCGGTGGCACGCCGCGCAGCCTCCCGTTCCGGGTGCTCGAAGGCATCCGCAAAACTGTCGATGTCGCGTTTTGACATGCCGAGCATCTTCGCCTCACGCTGCCAATCGGCCACGGCCATTTCCGTTTCGCGAAGGATCTCCAGGCCTCGGTTCCGCGAGAGGCCGAATGAATCGCGCACCGCGAGCGCCGCATCGACCGTGGCCGAGGGGCCGGTCTCCTCGCCCGGCCACGTCTTCAGCTCTCGCATCCGATCCGGAAACGGATTGATGTCGAAGGCAGGGGCCAGCCGCCACAGCCCGTGGCCACTGTGCAGAAATCCATGGTTTCGCAGGTGATCATCCGCGTTGGTGATGAGGATCGAGAAGACGAGCCGCCGCCACAGCTCTTCGATGTCTTCCCGGGCCGCTGCCCCATGCTGCCGGATGGCATCGACGATCTCGGTGTAGAAGTGTTCGCGGCCATCCCCTGCCGGGCTGCCGATGAGCGTGGCCGCAGACGCGTAGGGAATCCGTCTGCCGTCGGGGGTACGGTCGAACCGGCGAATCAGGGCAATCGGCGCGCCGTCACTTTCGATCAGCCGCGCGTTGGCGGCGTTGAGTCCGGCCTGCCGGGCGAGTTGCAATGCCAGAATCTCCCCTTTGGTCACGGAGCGTTGGTCGGTGACGCTCGGAAACTTTCCGATCGCGAGCTGCCCATCGTCGTCGATCACGCTGCATTTTGGCCGCAGCCCACCAAGCGACGTGCCCCGGCCGCGCAGATACTGAAGATCGGCCGCCGTCTCGGTCGACGTTTCAACCGCCCTGCTTGCGGCCAGCAGATGCCGCAACTCGACGAGCGGCGGAGCGGTTCGTCGACCCGGTTCGGTGGCACGGCAGAAGATGCCGGCCTCGTCGCGGAACCGCATGGCACCGACGCGACTGAAATCGTCCACCGCCAACAGAAAATCGATCGCCGAGAGCAAGGCCGGCGGGGCCGTGCTGCCGGTTTGTCGGGCGGCCTGACGCTGCTTGGCGTGATCGCGCAGGATCACTTGCCTCGCCCATCCGTCCGGTTCGGTATCGGCGATGACACCGTGAAAGACCGACCCGCCGGAGCCGATCGTCGGGAACTGCGGCCCCTGGACGAGCGGGAGGGTGGGCTCCAGGGGAAAGGCATCCCTGCTGGAAATCCATGTCTCCGCGTAGGCGAACGCCGCTCGTTCGCGGCCACCGGCACCG
This sequence comes from Pirellulales bacterium, assembly GCA_044376405.1. Lineage (GTDB taxonomy): Bacteria > Planctomycetota > Planctomycetia > Pirellulales > UBA1268 > CAMCQY01. The sequence goes on along the minus strand of JBILKZ010000040.1, from coordinate 23,328 downwards.
TCGTGATGCAGGTTGCCAACGAGCGACGCGGACTCACCGATGTGGACCCCGATCGTGCGCTTCACAAACCCTCCGGCCCTTTCGGGCGTCGGATTCGCTTGGGCAGCCGCTCGCGTTCCAGCATGAGGCCGTGATCGTCGTGGCGATCGTCAAGAATGTCGGCGAGCGCGTCGCCAAGGCCGAGTACGAACAGGGCCATGGCATACGCCCCCATGCCGACGCTCGCGTCTCCCTTTTCCATTCGCGCGTAGGTGCTTTTTGCCACACCGATCCGCTCGGCCATCATGGCAGCGGTGAGTCGTCGCTTGCGGCGGGCGACGCCGAGGTCACCGCCGAATTTCTGCAGCCCCCGCCTGACACGGAGCGGAAGCTGGTTGTGGACACTGGATCGCATAAGTCCGATATATGAGTGTTTACTGGAGTCAAGGCATTATGTATCAAACTATCTGTAGGAGCAACAACGAGCCGCGGGGCTGAAGCCGGCCACCGAAGATTCGCGACACCGAGCCGTAGTCCGTGCCGTTGATCGACGCGGAATAAGTCACTGTTCGCCCGACGTTTTCCCTGCGGCCCCTATGTCCCGGTGGCGACGGACTGCCAGTGCCCGTGCATGGCGGACCAACCCGGCGGCGAATGCGTGAGCTGCGTGACCGTGCCGTCGAGCGGCACCTCCTCGCTCGTTCTTCGGCTCGCAGCATGGCGCCAGGCATGCTCGCGGCGAGCCAAAAGGGAATGGCCATTTCTGCACTGTGCATGGGGCATTTTCTGCAGCGAGCAGCGACTGCAGCCGCCAGCAGCTTCGGCGGTCGTATGCCGCTGGCATGTGTCATCGGGGCAGGCTATAAGTCTGCCGAAGATCAATCATCACATGATTCGCGAGACACCGATGGCGTCGCATTCCTCTTCATGGTGCCTGCTATTCACGGCCACCGCCCCGCTGCTCGCTCGTCGGTTCGGAGCCTTCGGGCTGTCGGCGTGGTTCCTGTTCTCCATTGCGACGGGAAATCTCGGAGCCCAGGAACCGCCCGACACGAACTACGACGAGGCCGCGGTCGGATCCTACGAGCTGCCCGACCCACTCACGAGCTTTGATGGCCGGAGGATCGAGAACGCGCGGCTGTGGAGCGACGTGCGCCGACCCGAGATTCTCGAGGCCTTTCGCCGTGAGGTGTATGGCCGTGTGCCGGAATTCGCCACGGCGCTTCGATGCGTTGTGACCAAAGTCGATCCCGTGGCACTGGGAGGGCTCGCGATCCGCAAGGAAATCAGGATCGATCTTTTCGAGGCCGCGGACGCGCCCCACATCGACCTGCTGGTGTATATCCCAGCCAAGGGCACCAGCCCGTTCCCGACGTTTCTGGGCCTCAACTCCGGCAACCAGGGAGTCGCCGACGATCCATCGATCACACCCTCCCGAAATGCCGTCAGCAAACGTGGCGAGCATGCTTCCAACTGGCCGCTCGCGCGGATTCTTTCGAGCGGCTATGCGATCGCCACTTTTCATGGCGGCGACGTGGAACTCGATGCTCACGGATCCGGATGCAGTTTTACCCCCGAGGGATGGAAGCGCGGCGTTCGCCACTTCGTGATGCGGCGCTCGGGCCGGGCCGAACTCGCCCCTGATGAATGGGGCTCGATCGCCGCCTGGGCATGGGCCCTGAGCCGGGCGCTCGATTGCCTGGAGACCGACGACGCGATCGACGCGAAGAGGGTTGCCGTGATCGGACACTCGCGAACGGGCAAGACGGCCCTGTGGGCGGCGGCACAGGACGAACGCTTCGCGATGGCGGCGGCCAACCAGTCGGGCCAGGGCGGCGCCGCACTCGCCCGCCGCCGATACGGCGAGACCGTCAAAGCCTCCTACGACCTATCTGGAATGTGGTATTGCCGCAACCACCAGCAATACGGCGGGAATGAGTCGGCCCTGCCCGTCGACGCGCATTTGCTCATCGCCGCCATCGCGCCGCGGCCGGTCGCCATTGGCAGTGCCGTCGAGGACGGTTGGGCTGATCCCGGCGGCGAGTTTCTCGCGGCTCGAGCCGCCGATCCCGTCTCTGCCCTTTTCGGCGTCGTGGGTGTCGGCGTTGACGATTGGCCGCCGCCGGACCACCCGGTGGGCGATCGCGTGGGCTACCGCCTCCGCCCGGGCGGGCACGATATGTCGGCGGACGACTGGGAATACTACCTGCGGTTCTTCGATCGGCAGCGGTAGCCGCTCCGTTCGTGCGCGGCGCGTCTGCCACGTTGCCGTCGGGGTGGGCTCTGGTCGGGACGCGCGACAGAGCCGCATGCGTCAGGAAAGCAGTGCCTTGACGACGTGGCCGTGCACGTCGGTGAGCCGGAAGTCGCGGCCCTGGAAGCGGTAGGTGAGCTTCGTGTGGTCGAAGCCCAGGAGATGGAGGATCGTGGCCTGCAGGTCGTGGATGTGCACCATGTCGCTGGCCACTTTGAAGCCGAGATCGTCGCTGGCCCCGTGCACGTATCCGGCTTTCACGCCACCGCCGGCCATCCAGATCGAGTAGCAGTCGGGATAATGGTCGCGGCCGAGGATGGTTTTGGCCGCCGTGCGGCCCTCCCGGAAGGGAGTGCGGCCGAACTCGCCCGTGCAGAGCACGAGCGTGTCGTCGAGGAGCCCACGGGCTTCAAGGTCCTCGATCATCGCCGCCACCGGCCTGTCGAACGTGGCCGCCTTCGTCGTGAGACCGTCGCGGATGTCCTCGTTCGGCCCGAGGCCATGGAAATCCCAGCCCCAATCGAAGAGCTGCACGAACCGCACTCCCTGCTCCACGAGCCGCCGGGCGAGCAGGCAGTTGTTGGCGAGGCTCGATTCGCCAGGCTTCGCGCCGTAGGCCTCCAGGACCTGTTTCGGCTCCTTCGAGATGTCCATCACGTCGGGCACGCTCGTCTGCATCCGATAGGCAAGCTCGTACTGGGCGATCCGCGTGACCGTTTCCGCATTGCCGAGCTCCCGTGCCTGTAACTCGTTCAGGTCCTTGAGGGCGTCGAGTGTCTTGCGACGCACGCCCCGGCTCATCCCCGCAGGGTCCGAGACGAAAAGGACCGGGTCCCCCTTCGAGCGGCACTGCACGCCTTGGTAGACGCTCGGCAGGAAGCCCGAGCCGAAGCTGCTCGTACCGCCATTGGGCTGCGAGCCCGATGAGATGAGCACCACGAACCCGGGCAGGTTCGCGTTTTCGGTGCCAAGACCATACGTGGCCCAGCTGCCGAGGCTCGGCCGGCCTGCCCGGGGCGAGCCGGTGTAGACCATCAGCTCGGCTGGGGCGTGGTTGAACTGATCGGTGAACATGCTCCGCACGAGGCAGATCTTGTCGGCCACCCGATGCAGATGCGGGATCGCGTCGGAGAGCTCCATGCCGCTCTTGCCGCAACGCACCCATTGCCGCCGCGTACCCAGGAGTTTTGGCGTGCCGGTTGTGAAGGCAAATGTCTTCCCGGCGATCGCCTCGGCAGGGCAATCCTGGCCGTCTCGCTTCGTGAGCTCCGGTTTGTTGTCGTAGAGGTCGAGATGCGGGGGGGACCCTGTGAGATGGATCACGATCATCCGCTTCGCCTTGGCCGGCAGCGGTGGCCGTTTTGCCGCCATCGGATCAGCCGCGGGCGCCGGAATTGGTTCGGCGCCCGTGGCCGCGAACAGCTCGTGCAGCGCGATCAGGCCAATGCCGCCGGCCATGCCGCCGAGGAGGTGCCGACGCGTGGCGAGCAGTTTGTGTTCGAGGATCGGGTCCATGATGTCTTCTCCGAAAAGCGGCTTCCTCACGGGCACATGAAGGTTTCGTCGAGATTCAGGATCACATTGGCCACAGCCGTCCAGGCGGCGAGTTCGGCCGTGTCGGCAGGGAAATCACCGGGCACGGGGCCGAGCGGGTCGGTGGCCATCTTCTCTGCGTCGTCGGGCGTTTTCAGAAAGTCTTCTCGCACGTCGTGATGCAGGCCGATGAGCCTGTCGGTCTCCGCAGGCGTGGGCCGCCGCGCGAGCACGAGCCGGAAGCCATGCGTGGCCCGGTCGGCGTCGGTGGAGCCTCCCTCACGCACCATCCGCCGGGCGAGCGCCTGCGCCGCCTCGACATACGCCGGGTCGTTCAATGTCACGAGCGCCTGCAGGGGCGTGTTGGTTCGTGGCCGGCGGATCGTGCAGACTTCTCGCGAGGGGGCGTCGAACGTCGCCATCGCCGGGTAGGGGCTGCTTCGCCGCCAGGTGGTGTAGAGCGCGCGGCGGTAGCGATCCTCGCCCTGGCTCGTCTCCCAGTCGGTGCTGCTGCCAAAGGCTGCGGTGAGCCCAAGGCTCGGCTGCGGCGGCTTCACGCTCGGGCCCCCCTTCTTGCGTGAGAGCAGGCCCACGGCGGCCAAGGCCTGATCGCGGATCACCTCCGCCGAGAGCCGCACACGGGGCCCGCAGGCGACGAGCCGGTTTTCCGGATCGCGGGCCACGACGGCAGGCGGGCACTTCGACGTCTGCCGATAGGCGGCGCTCGTCACGATCAGCCTTTGCATCGCCTTCAGGTTCCAGCCGCTCTCCACCAGTTCGCAGGCCAGCCAGTCGAGCAGCTCGGGATGGCTCGGCAGGTCTCCTTGGCTGCCGAACTCCTCACTCGTCGACACGATGCCGATCCCGAAGAGCCTCTCCCAGAGACGGTTGACGATGACGCGGGCCGTAAGCGGATTGGCGGGATCGACGAGCCACTTCGCGAGCGCGAGCCGATCGACGCGGCCACCGTTGGCCACGGTGGCGTCGTTGAACACGTCCGGCACGCCTTCGCGAACCTCGTCGCCAAGGTTCTGCCAGTTTCCGCGGAGCTGGATCTTCGTGACCCGCCGCTTTTCGCCGGCGAGTTCCTCGAGCACCGGCACCGTCACCGCTGGATTTTCGTCGAGCTGCTTCCGCAGGTCGGCTACGATCTTCCGCGCCGGCTGAAACTCGGGCGGCTCGGGCCGGTCCTTCGGGACCGGCTTCTTCAATTCGGGGATCCCCGCCTCGATCTCCGCGATCTCTTTTTCAATCGGAGCCCGCTTGTCATCGACCTCCTTCCAGGGCAGCTGCACCACGGGCGATTCATCCTTGCGGTCGGCGTCGGCCGTGTTGTTCAAGACCGCGTAGAGCTGGAAATATTCCTTCTGCGAGAGCGGGTCGTATTTGTGGTCGTGGCACTGGGCGCAGGCCATGGTCGTACCCATCCAGGTGCTCATCGTCGTGTTCACGCGGTCGATGACGGCGACGGTACGAAACTCCTCGTCGATCGTGCCCCCTTCGTTGTTCGTGAGCGTATTGCGATGGAAGGCGGTGGCCACCTTGTCGTCGAGCGTGGCATCCGGCAGCAGGTCGCCGGCCAGTTGCCGGATCGTGAACTCGTCGAATGGCATGTTGGCATCGAAGGCGCGGACCACCCAGTCGCGCCAGCTCCAGATCGTGCGTGGCGGGTCGTCGACGTAGCCGGCGCTGTCGGCATAGCGGGCGAGATCGAGCCACTGCCGCGCCATGTGCTCGCCGTAGCCGTCGTGGGCGAGGAGCCGATCGACGAGTTGTTCGACCGCGTCGGTTGAAGCGTCGGCCATGAACGCATCGACCTCGGCGGGACTTGGCGGCAGGCCGGTGAGATCGAGGGCGAGCCGGCGGGCGAGCGTGGCCCGGTCGGCCTCGGGCTGCGGCGCGAGCCCCTCGGCTTCCAGCCGCGCGAGGATGAAACGGTCGATGTCGTTCCTCGGCCAGTCTGCCTGCTTCACCGCAGGCACCGGCGGCCGCTTTGGCGGCACGTAAGCCCAGTGCGGCTCGTAGGTCGCGCCCGCCGCGATCCACCGCTTCAGGAGTTCGACCTGCTTTTCCGGAAGCCGATCGCCTGCTTCCGGGGGAGGCATGACGATGTTGGGATCGGTCGATGTGATCCGGGCGATGAGTTCGCTCTCGTCTGGCTTCCCCGGAACGATCGCGGCGTGGCCGCCGAGATCGGCCGCTGCGCCGGCGAACGTATCGAGCCGCAGGCCGTCGTCGCCGCCCCCAGACCGCCCCTCCGGATCGGGCCCATGACACCGCACGCAGCGGTTGGAGAGGATCCCCTTGATGTCACGGGTGAACGAAGGAGCGTCGGCTGCGCAAACGCCCGTGGCATGGAAGGCCTGCGCGACAAGGATGAAGCACACGACATGTCTCATGGAGTGTGTCCTTCGGAAAAATGGAAAAGGGTGCCGTTTATTGACGCAGCCGGTATTTCTCGACGGTCGCCTCGTTGAGTTCCACGCCGATGCCCGGCACGGTGGGCAGCGCGAAGCGGCCGTTCTTCAACTCGGGCTCCGGCCCGGCCACGGCGATCGCCGTCTTCCAGCCGTGCGGCACGACGAAGTCGTTGTATTGCCCGTCGCAGTCGTCGGGGTTGAGCTGCTTGACGGAAAGCGGAATCAGTTCGATGTCGGTGATTTTCATCGGCGTTGTCGTTCTCCTGTGTAAAAGTCAGACTTTTCGGCAGTCGCGGTAGAGGCGGTTGAGCGAACGGGCGGCGTCGTCGGGCCGAAGTTCGCCGCTGACGCACGCATGGGCGAGCGGCGTGCCCTCGTCCTGAAACCGCATGTAGCCCGGGAACTTGCCCCGCACGATCGCCGCGTCGAGCGTCGGGAGCGTGTCGCGGAAGAAGTCGGCGCTCGCGGCATTGACGGCGTCGTCGGTCCAGGCGGCGCGATGCCCCGGCTGGCCCCCGGACTGAAAATAGATCCCCTTCTGGATCTCGGGCGACGCGGTGAAGGCAGCGTAGTCCATGCAGGCCCGCGGGTGCTTCGTGTGCACCGAAACGGCCACGCCCGCGCCGCCGAGCGTCGAACGGAGCCGGCGGCCGCCGAAGGTGACGAGCCCGCCCGCCTTCAAGACGTGCTGGGCATACCCCGGCCGCGAATAATTCGAATAGCCGTAGCCGAAGGGGCAGTAGGCGGCGCGGGGGTCGTCGGTCGCGGCCATCCAGTCGGCGGTGCGGATCGGGTTGCGGTTGAGGCACTCGGGGTCGCAGAGCTCGACCAGGCGAAGCAATTCGGCGAGCGCCGCGGCGAGCGCGTCGTCAGGGGCGAGACAGTCGTCGCGCACGAAGGGTTCCGCCCCGAATCCGTCGCAAAACATATAGCTCTGCATGAGCATGTCGATCGGGAAGGCGGGCAGGGTCACATGGCCCCGCCGGGCGAGGTCGAGCACGTCGTTCCAGGTCTCGGGGAGCGCGAGCCCGTGCCGGGCGAGCAGGTCGGGCCGCCAGGTGGCGATCGGCGTGGCCGCATCGGTGGCGAGCGTCCACCGTTTTCCGGAGAACGTGTAGCTCTCATAGGAACGGCCGACGGAATTCGCCTGCTGGTCGGCGAGAAAGTCCGCCGGCAGCCAGTCTTCCATCGGCAGCACGAGCCCCTGCGTGGCGGCGAGCGCCGTGTGGGGATGGTCCATCACGATCAGATCGAAGGCGGCCGCGAGGTCGGCCATCGACGCGTCGGCGAAGGCCTGTAGCGACCGCTTTTCCCAGCGGATCGTCACGCCGGGATTGAGTTCCTCGAACCGCTGCGCCGTGGCCACCATCGGCAGGAAGCCGCGGGTGTGGTTCCAGGCGATGCCGCGAAGTTCGATCGGGCCGCTCGTCATGGTTCCGCCCTCCCTCAGAGCGACGCGGTGCGAAAGAGCACCTGCCCGCCCACCTTGATCTCCACATCCACGAGGTATTTCTGCAGGGCTTTTGTGTCGGGCTCGATGCCGAGGCCGGGCCGTTCTGGCACGTGGATCCGCCCCTCGGCGTCGGGCTCGAGCCGCGTGGTCGTGAACTCCGCGGCGAGCGCCGCCGGCTCGAAGGGATACTCGCAGATCCAGTCGGACTCGATCCCCGCATAGGGCTGCAGCGAGGCGGAGAGGGCAAGGTGGGTGGTGAAGGTGTGGTTCACGAACCGCACGTTTTTCTTCGCGGCATGGTCGGCCACCACTTTCGCGCTCGTGATGCCGCCGATCCGGCCGGTGTCGATCTGCACGAACCCGAGGCCCGCGTGATCGATCATGTTGATCCCCTGATGCGGGTCGTGGCAGCCCTCGCCGCCGGCCATCTTCACGCTGCCGCCCAGCGACGCCAGCCGCGCATAGGAGGCGAGCGCACCGGAGACGAACGGCTCCTCGAACCAGACGACGTCCGCCTCCTCGAGCGCGGGCAGCCGGGCCGCCGCGGCCTCGACGTCGTCGCCAAACACGGTGCCGGCGTCGATAAGCAGGATCCCGTCGGGCCCGAGCCCCGCACGGGCGGCGCGGACCTGTTCCGCATCCTGCTCGACCGTGCCCCGGCCATAGGGGCCCCAGCCAAACTTCGCAGCCTTGATGCCGGCACGGGTCGCCCGCTCCCCCTTGGCGAATGTCTCGGACGGATCGTCGCCGAAGAGCTGCGACGCATAGGCCGTCTTTGGAAACGCCTTCTTCACGCCAAGCAACGCGTAGACCGGCGTAGCCTCCTTCTTGCCGAGCAGATCCCAGAGCGCGATGTCGATGCCGGAGAGCGTGTGGTCGGCCTGCAGGAGGTCGAGGCTGTTGCCGCGGACGAGGGCCGTGATCTGCCGGATGTCGGCGGCGGAATCGACCCGCTGCCCGAGCACCGACGCGCTCACCGGCTTGCAGGCCGAATGCGACATCGGACAGCACCAGGCCGCGATCGATGCCAGCGGCGCGGCCTCGCACTCGCCCCAGCCGACGAGGCCGGTGTCGGAGGTCACTCGCACCAGGAGCGCATCCTGGCTGCCGTCGCCGATGTCGCGGACGACCGGCATGGAGAGATAGAAAAAGTCGACCGCCTCGATCTTCATGCGTGGATGCTTTCCGGAAGGGTGATCGTCAGAAGGTGATCGTGAGGCCGCCGTCGACGGTGATGACCTGGCCCGTGATGTAGCTGGCATCGGGGCCGGCGAGAAACGCGGCGACTCCCGCGATCTCCTCGGGTCTGCCCGCCCGCCTGAGCGGAAGATGATGGCCGTCGACGTAGTGGGTGCGGAAGCCGGCCGTCTCGAGCTCGTTGACGCCGTTGACGACGCACATCGGCGTGTCGACGAAGCCGGGGGCGATCGCGTTGGCGAGGATGCCGCTCGAGGCCAGTTCGACGGCAAGTCCTCGGCACCAGGCGTTGATCGCCGCCTTGGCCATGGCGTAGGAGGAGCCATTGGCCTCGACCCGCGAGGCGTGGATCGACGTGACGTGGATCACCCGGCCGCCGGAACGCATCAGTGGCACGCATGCCCGCGTCATCCGCACCGCGCCGTCAACCATCGTGTCGAAAGGCTTCCGCCAGGCATCGATCGCCGACCCGACCGCTGCGGCCGGCTGCCACGTGCCGGCACAGTGCACGAGCGCGTCGAGCCGCCCCCATCGCTCCTGCACGGCGGTGCCGAGGGCATCGGCCACCGCCTGTTCGCTCGCGTCACCGGCAACGAGCAGGTGGTCGCCTGCGGACAGTTCCGCGAGCAGTTCACGCAGGAGCGGCTCGCGGCGGGCCAAGACGCAGACATCCCAGCCGTCGGCAGCAAACCGCACGGCCGTCGCGCGGCCGATGCCGGACGACGCGCCCGTGACCACGACTTTTCTGCGGCTGCTCATACGGGTTTTCCTGCGGATGCAGTCGGAGAGGATCCTGTGGTGAATGCCGCGCGACGCGGGGCCTGGCCGGGCATGCCGGGCCGGCAGCGATAGAGCGGCCCGCCCATCGCCCCGACCGGATCGAAGGCCGGCGGCTGCATGTCGCTCGGCCAGTATTCGCCTGCTGTCGTCACGTAGAGGTCGGCGAGATCAGCGCCGCCAAACGCGATGCTGCTGACCTGCTGTGCCGGCACGGCGAGCCGGCGTTCGACGCGGCCGTCGGGGGCGTAGCGGACGACCTCGCCGCCATACCACTGTGCTGACCAGACAAATCCCTCGGCATCGACGGCAAGCCCGTCGGGCAGGCCCTCCGTCGTCGGCACGACCACGAACAGGCGACGGTTTTGCACGAGGCCCGTGACGGCGTCGACGTCGTAGCGATGGATCGTTCGTGTGGCCGTGTCGGTGAAATAGAGCGTGCGACAGTCGGAGCTGAACCCGAGGCCGTTGGCCAGCGCGATCCCGTCGTCGAGCACCGTCGCCGTGCCATCGCCACGGATCATGAGTAGCCGGCCGTGCCGCTCCATCCCGTCGGCGCCCCAGTGAAACGTGCCGCCGTAGATCGAGCCGCCTGGGCCGACGGTGATGTCGTTGAAGACGAGTTGCTCACCATCGTGCTCGGAGATCACCGGCTCGAGGCCTCGCGCACCGTCCAACAGCAGAATGCCCTCCGCGCCGGCGATCACGAGACGGCCGTCGTGGTTGACCGCGACGGCGTTGAGGGGGAGTCGCGAGGCGACATGGGTGGTCGTCCGCGCGGCGGGCACGTGGGAGTAGAGTTCGCCGGAAAAGTTATCGACCCAGAGCAGACGGCCGGCCACGGCATCCCAGCAAGGCGACTCTCCGTAGCGGTTCTGCTCGTCGGCGACGATTTCGAGCGGCGGCTGCGAACTGGTCATGGCCTGCCTCCGTAGCGGTGGCGGTTGACGAAATCCCAGTCGAGCGTGACGCCGAGGCCCGGCGCTGTGGGCACGGCCACGCAGCCGTCGGATTCGACGGGCAGCCGCTCGCGGGTGGTCTCCCAGCGGAGGGGCGAGCGGCTCGTGGAAAACTCCAGGATCTCCTCGGGCCCGTGCGCCGCCAGGAAATGGAGGTTGGCGGCGATCTCGATGTTTGTCTTGTAGCCGTGGGTGATCACCCGCTTGCCACGGGCCGCCGCGGCCGCCGCGATCCGGCGGAGGCCGGTGAAGCCCCCCACCATCGTGATGTCGGGCTGGCAGATGTCGGCGCCGCCCCGGTCCATGAACTCGATGTATTCGTCGACATGCGTGAGCCCGAGGTCGCCCACGCCGAGCGTGATGCCGCGGCCGGCCATCTCGCGGTGGCCGGCGAGGTCGTCGAGCGGCAGCGGGGCCTCGAGGAACCAGAGCCCGATGTCGCGGTAGACGGGGTAGAGCAGAAGCCCTTCGGCGGCCGTGCGGTAGGCGAGCGCCGCATCGACGATGAGCTTCGCATCGGGCCCCGCCTCGGCGCGGCCAGCCCGCAGCAGGCTCTCGGTGAGCGGGATGTCGTCGAACCACCAGGGGTCGGCGACGAGTTTGAAGTTGCGGAGGTTCATCTCCCGCGCCGCCGCCACCTGCCGCTTCACGCCGGCGGGCGTCTTTTCGAGCGGATAGATCGTGCCATAGGCCGGGAGGCGGTTGCGTTTGCCGCCGCCGATGAGGTCATGGATCGGCCGGCCGGTCGCCTGGCCGTGCAGGTCCCACAGTGCCAGGTCCACGCCGCCGAGGGCATGCATGGCGATCCCGCGGCGGCCCACGTAGTCGGTCGACTCGTAGACCTTCCGCCAGAGCCGCTCGGGGTCGTCGAGCGTTTCGCCGACGAGCAGGTCGCGGAGGCACATCGCGTGGTTGTGCGAGGAGGGGCCGTTGACGAGCGCGACGATCGCGGGGGAGAACGACTCCACCTCGCCGATCCCCTGCCGGCCGTCGTCGGCCGTCACGACGATCAGGCAGTCGTCGTAGGAGCCGTCGAAGAGCCCGATGTTCGGGTCTTCGATCCGCAGGTGGATGGCGTCGATGGAGGCGATTTTCATGGTGGATCCGCAGTCCACCGGTATGCCCGACGGCCGGCCGCCAGGGAATGGCCAAATCTGAGCCCGGCATGGCAATTCCTGCTGCGGGCCGTGCGGTGGGTCAGGCCCGGATTTTCTGAGCCATCACCATCCGGCCATTTGCCCCGCGTGCGCGCTGAACACCGCGCTGCCGCTCCCGGCCGTCAGGCCAGGATGCCCTTCACGAGATGCCCGTGCACGTCGGTCAGCCGGTAATCACGGCCCTGGAAGCGGTACGTGAGCTTCGTGTGGTCGAAGCCGAGGAGGTGCAGAAGCGTGGCGTTGAGGTCGTGCACGTGCACCGCGTCCTCCACCACGTTGAACCCAAAGTCGTCGGTCTTACCGTGCACGTGGCCGGCCTTGATGCCGCCGCCGGCCAGCCACATCGTGAAGGCGCGGTTGTGGTGGTCGCGGCCGTCGCTGCCCCCCTGCACCATCGGCGTGCGGCCGAATTCGCCGCCCCAGATCACGATCGTGTCGTCCAAGAGGCCCCGCTCCTTCAGATCCATCACGAGCGCCGCCGAGGCCTGCTCGGTATTTCCGCAGTTCTTCTTGATCTCCTTGGTGAGGTTACCGTGCTGGTCCCAGGCCTCGTGGAAGAGCTGTACGAACCTGACGCCGCGTTCCAGGAGCCGCCGCGCGAGCAGGCAGTTGCGGGCGAAGCCGGGCTGCTTCGGATCGGTGATGCCGTAGCGGGCGAGCGTCTCCGGCGATTCGTCGGCGAGGTTCATGAGTTCGGGGGCGCTCGACTGCAGCTTGTAGGCCATCTCATAGGCCTGGATGCGCGACGCCGTCTCGGGATCACCAAACCGGCTCACCGCCATCTCGTTGAGCCGCCCGAGCGTGTCGAGCGAGGCCCGCTGCGTTTCGCGGTCGACGCCGCGGGGATTCGAGAGATAGAGCACCGGATCGCCGCTGCTGCGGAGCGGGATGCCACCGTAGGACGTGGGGAGGAAGCCAGAGCCGTAGTTGCTCGCGCCGCCGCTCGTGCCCTTCGCGCTCGTGAGCACGACGAAGCCGGGCAGATCCTCGGCCTCGCTGCCGAGGCCGTAGAGCGTCCAGGCGCCGAAGCTCGGCCGGCCAAACTGCTGCGAGCCGGTGTTCATCAGGATCTGCGCGGGGGCGTGGTTGACGGCGTCGGTCTGCATCGAGCGGACGAGGCAGATCTCGTCGGCGATGCCGCCGATGTGCGGCACGAGTTCGCTCATCTCGATGCCGGCCTTGCCGTAGGGCTGAAACTTGTATTTGGGGCCGAGGAGCGCGGAATTCGGATTGATGAACGCCGCCCGGTAGCCCTTGAGCAGGTCGGCGGGCGGAAGCTTGCCGTCGTGCTTGGCGAGCTCGGGCTTCCAATCGAAGAGCTCGATGTGGCTCGGGGCGCCGGCTTGAAACATGTAGACCACCCGCTTCGCCTTCGGCGCGTAGTGGGGCTGCTTCACGGCCAGGGGGGATGGCGGCGCGATGCCCGCCGCCGATTCACGCGCGGCGAGCGCGCCCGCGGCGATGCCGGCGAGCCCGACGCCGCAGTCGCCGAAGAACCAGCGGCGCGAGAGCAACCGGGCCCGGGCGTCGTGGAGATGGCGATCGAACATGGTGCACCTCAATTCTTCGTGACGGTTTCGTCGAGGTTCAGGAGCACGCGCGAGACGAGCGTCCAGGCGGCGGCGTCTTGCGGGGTCGTGCCGGCGGGCAGCGCGGGGAGCTTTTCGGGATCGCCGGCGGCGATCGAACGGGCGTCGATCCAGCCATCGGCGAGCCGCTTTCGCTGGTCGGTGAGGAAGGCGAGCAGTTCCCGCTTCTCGTCGGCCGTGGGCATGCGCAACGTGCAGACGAAGAAGGCCCGCTCCACTCTGGCTGCGTCGTCGGCGCCTCCCTCCTTCAGCGTGCGGAGGGCGAGGCCCTGCGCCGCCTCCACGAAGATCGGCTCGTTCAAACCCGTGAGCGCGGCCAAGGGCGTATTGCTCCGCAGCCGGCGGGCGCAGGAGAGATCACCCGTCGGGGCGTCGAAATTGCCGAGTGCCGGGTCGGGCATCGACCGGCGGCGGAACGTGTAGAGAGAGCGGCGGTAGCGATCGGCGTCTTTCGCCTCCGGCCAGGCGATCTGCGTGTAGTTGAACTCGAGCACGTTCTTCGGCACGGGCGGATAGACGCTCGGGCCGCCCACCTTCTCATGCAAAAGCCCCGACACCGCGAGCACGACGTCGCGCACGACCTCCGCATCGGGGCGGAACCTCGGGCCCCGGGCCAGCAGCCGGTTATTTGGATCGTGGGCCATCGCCTCGGCCGACACCGCCGACGACTGTTGATACGTGTCGCTCATCACGATCTGCCGGATCGCCTCCTTCTGGCTCCAGCCCTTCTCCATGAAGTCCACCGCGAGCCAATCGAGCAGGTCGCGATACTCTGGCACCGGGGCCCGCGTGCCGAAGTCGTCGGGCGTCTCCACGAGGCCCGCTCCGAAGAGCGTCTGCCAGACCCGGTTCACCGCCACGCGGGCCGAGAGCGGCGAGCGCGGATCGACGAGCCACTTCGCAAAGGCCAGCCGCGGCGGGTCGTTCGATGCGGCGAGCGGATGCAGGCCGGCCGGCACGTGCGGCTTCACCTCGTGCTTCGGCTGGTTCCAGGTGCCGCGGTCGAGGAGATGCGTCGGCCGATGCTGGGCCACCGAGCGCGAGGCGGCATGCATCACGGTCGTGGCGGCCTGCGGGGCCTTCGCCCAGGCGGCCGCGATCTTTTCGTTGAGGGCCGCCGCGTCGGGGATCGTCTTCCGCCAGCCGGCGAAGAGCGCGGCGCGGTCGGCGTCGCTCCGCTCGGCCTGCGGCTTTCGCGCGGCGAGGATCGCGGCGTGGTCGATCGGCAGCGCCGCGGGCGCGGCATCCTTCGTGAGGCTGAACCGGCAGCAGCCGAGCATCGTGCCGTCGCTCCCGAAGTCGCTCCCGAACGTGCTCACACCCGACCACTTGAGAGCGATCTTGAGCTTCGTGCCGGCCGGCAAATCGAGCGGCTGCGAAAACTGCACGACCGCCGCCGACGGCTGGTGCCGACGCAGATGGCCGCGGTCTGAGCTCCACGACGACACTTCATCGTCGTCGATCATATTGGCCACGGGGCCCGTCGACACGTCCGCCGGCAGGGCGTCCTTGTTGTCTTTGTCGTCGGCCTTCTTCGCGCTGTCGGCTGCCCGCGGCTTCATCTGCTCCGGCGCGGAGAAGTCGGCCGTGGAATTCACGAGTTTCACGTCTTCCCACTTCTCGTCGCCGGGCTTCTTCACCTGCACCCGCATCCGGCCGATCGTCCAGCCGCCGTTGCGGCCGGGCCCCTGCATGAAGAGGTCGCCGTCGGTGAGGGCCTCGAGCTGCAGGCCCGTGGCCCCGACGAGGTCGGGCTCGCTCTCGAAGAAGAGCTCGTGGTCGCGGTGGCCGATCATAAGGATCGAGCCGTCGGGCCGCTGCGTGGGGTGCGTGAGCAGATTGCCGCTGTACATCTCCTCCATCTCGATGGTCTTCCACGCCGGAACCTTCGCCGCCGCGTCAGCCGCCCAGGCCTCCATCTCGGCCTGCCACTGCGGCCGCAGGCGACGGATCGCGTCTTCCGCAGCGGAGGTCTCCGCCCGCATTGCGGCGAGTTCTTTCAATTGCTCGGGCGTGTAGACGTAAGACCGGGCCTCGTAGGTGTCGTTTAAAAACGCGAACAGGCCGAAATACTCGTCGTGCGTGAGCGGGTCGAACTTGTGCGTGTGGCATTGGGCGCACTGCGTTGTGAGACCGAGCACCGACTTGCCCACGCAGTCGATCCGGTCAAACATCTCGGCCATCCGGAATTCCTCCGGGATGATCGCCCCTTCCTCGTTGAGCATGCTGTTGCGGAGGAAGCCGGTCGCCACGATCTGGTCCTGCGTGGCATTCGGCAGGAGGTCGCCGGCAATCTGCTCGATCACAAACTGGTCGAACGGCAGATTGCGATTGAAGGCGGCGGTTACCCAGTCGCGCCAGGCCCACATGTCGCGGGGCATGTCTTTCTCGTAGCCGTTGGAGTCGGCATAGCGGGCGAGGTCGAGCCAGTGGCGGGCCCACTTCTCGCCGTAGCGCGGGCTCGCGAGGAGTTTCTCGACCGTCTTCTCGTAGCCGTCGTGCTCGAAGGCCGCGAGGTCATCGGGCGACGGCGGCAGGCCGACGAGGTCGAGGTAGAGCCGGCGGCAGAGCGTGGCGGCATCGGCCGGCGGCGCGGGCTGCATCTGCTTCTTCGCGAGGTGGTCGCGCACGAAGGCGTCGATCGGGGTGGCCCCGGCCACGGCGGGCACGACGGCCTTCTTCGGCGCGACGAACGCCCAGTGTGGGTCGTAACCGGCCCCCGCGGCGATCCATTCCTCCAGCAGCCGCATCTGCTCAGGCTTGAGCGGCTTCTTCTCGTGCGGCGGCGGCATGATCACGTCGGGATCGGTGGACCGGATGCGGGCCACGATCTCGCTCTCGTCGGGCTTGCCCGGCACGATCGCGGGCGTTCCAGAGTCGCCCCCTTCGAGGGCGTTTTGGCGGATGTCGAGCCGCAGGCCGCCCTGCCGGGTCGATTCGTCGATCCCGTGGCAGTGGGCGCAGTGCTCGGCGAGGAGCGGCTGAATCTCCCGCTCGAAGTCGGGGCCAGCGGCCAGGGCCGGGGCGGCAATCAGGCCGGCCAGCAAGGCCAAACTGCGGACGACTGGGCTTTTGAACGCATGCATGGAGACACCCTCGGCACGGTCAATATCCGCAATAGCCGCACGAATAACCGGTAAATAATAGCATTCGCCCCGTCCGGCCGCCACTGTAAGACAGGCTTCCAGCCTGTCACGTCCGTGGTCGCGGCGCGTCATCCCACCGGCTCCCGCCGGGGGCTTTAGGGTGTGCGGCCCCCGTGACAATTTTCCCGCCCGCGCCATAATCCGCGTGCTCCAATCAAACCACTCCAAGGACCGCACGCATGCGTTTGTCATCCGCCCGTCGCCCTGCCCTCCGGCCTTTCTTGGCGGCAGCGATCGTCTTCCTCGCCTGCCCGTGGGCCTCGGCCGACCAGCCGCCGGCCGCGCCGGTGCAGTCGACCTTCGACGGCACGAGCTTCGCAGGCTGGAATGGCGACACGAAAAACACCTGGCGGATCGAAGATGGCGCGATCGTCGCGGGCAGCCCCACGGCCCCCGCGCCGCGGAATGAGTTTCTCGCCACCAACCGCACGTTCGGCGATTTCGAACTGCGGCTCGAATACCGGCTCGACTGCGTCAAGGATTGCAATGCGGGCATCCAGATTCGCACCGTCCGCATCCCGAACCACCACGAGGTGATCGGCTACCAGGCCGACATCGGCCCCGGCTTCGATGGCTGCCTCTACGACGAGAGCCGCCGCAACGCGATCCTCGCGACGGCGTCGAAGGAGGCCGTGGCGCAGGCGCTCGCCAAGGCGAAGGACGGCTGGAACGAATACGTGATCCGCTGCGAGGGGCGGCGGATCCGGCTCTCGATCAACGGCGTCGAGACTGCCGACTACACGGAGAGCGATGCCACGATCCCGCAGGAGGGCGTGATCGCCCTGCAGATCCACGGCAAGATGGTGGGGACGATCCGCTACCGCAACATCCGGATCGATGAATTTCCGCCGCTCCTGGCCTCCGATTTCCGCCTCGCGCCGGCGGCCGAGGGCTGGGAGCCCTCGAAGGCGCCGGTGCCCTTTGAAGGCGACACGATCCGGCAGGCGGGCGATCCCGACGAGCACGGCATCCGCATCCGCAAGGGGCAGCTCATGAGCAAGTCCTTCCCTGTCGAGCCCTTCGCCTTCTACCGGCTCCGGTTCCTCGCCCAGGCGGCGGAGAAGCCGCTCTGTGCGGCGGTGTTTTTCGATCAAGAAGGCAAGGAGATCGTGGCCGACGACCACGACAGCATCGACACCTCCACCGACTGGCGGCCGTATGCGCTCTGCTTCCGCGGCCATGCCGACGCCCGCAAGGCGCGGATCCGGCTACAGGCCAACGCCGGGCCGCTATCGGTGAAAAACCTGCGGGTCGAAAAGATCACTGCCGACGACGCGGCCGCCTGGGCCGCGGGGCTCGCCGCGCAATGCCCGGTCGTCCAGTTCGAACCCGCGGCCGACCGCTGGCAGTTTCTTCCGCGAACGATGGAGCGGTTCACCACCGGCGGTCCGCTGCGGGTCGTGATGCTCGGCGACAGCATCTGCAATGACACGTCGAACTCGCTCTACGAGACGCTCCTCGCCCGCATCTACCCCAAGGCGAAGATCGAGATCGTGACGAGTGTGCGAGGCGGCACCGGCTGCTGGTATTACAAAGACGAGGGCCGCGTGAAGCCCTACGTGCTCGACTACAAGCCCGACCTCGTGATGATCGCGGGCATCAGCCACGGCTTCGACGTCGAGGCGATCCGCAGCGTGATCCGCCAGATCCGGCAGGGCTCGAACTGCGAGATCCTCGTGATGAGCGGGGCGTTCGCGCCGCGTGAGTTCTGCGAGACGATGACTTTCTATTCGAAGCCGGCGGCGGTGGCCCTCGACGACATGGAGCAGTTTTCCGCGCGGATGCGGCGGATGTGCCGCGAGGAGCGGGCGGAGTTTTTCGACATCCGCAAGGCGTGGGAAGACTACATGCTGCGGTCCTACAAGCCGTACGACCATTTCGCCCGCGACTCGATCCACGGCAACAGCCGCGGCAAGCAGATCCTGGCCCGGATCCTCGCCCGCTACTTCGAGCCGAAAGACGCGTCCCAGTAGGTCAATCGCCCCGCAGGCCCCTCGCCTCTCCGCGGAGCGAAGCCGCCAACGACTCGATCCCGACGACTTCGATTCCCGACGCTAACGTCGCCCGGACATCGCCGGGGCACACCACCGTCAGAGTGTCGAGCCGTAGGTCGTCGATGGCGACCCGCATCGACCGGCTCACCTGGGGCTGCTCCGAATACGGAGGCATATTTCGCGGGCCGGCCCGGAACTATTCCATAGGCGGGTTTCGCGGCGGATTTTTGGCCCCCCGGGCCCGCTGGCGGCCGTTTGTGACAAAAATCGTTTCTGAGGCATTAGGAATAACACGCAGTGCTGCCGGGCGGCTGACAGGAGCGACGTCATGACGACCAATATAAAGAAGGCCGAAGCCAGGGCTTCCGATCCCTGCGGCGGCTCCACCGAGCAGCCTGCTTCGGGCGGCCTGCGTGCCACGCGGCGGCAGGTGCTGGCCGCCCTGGCCGCCGGTGCCGCTGCGGCGTTTCCTGGCGCCCGCAGGGGCGTGCGCCAGAGGCTCCAACTGCAGTCACGCACCCCGCAACTTGCGTTTCGCGGCCCGGGATTCATCGCTCCACTTGTAGGGACGACGCGTCGGCTTTCGGCCCTCGCGGGCTGCGGCGGCGGCCTCGTCGCGGTTCGCGAAGTCGTAGGCCCGCAAAATCGTGCCGCGGCTGACGTTCATCTCCCGGGCTAACCGCCCGAACCCCTCCCCTGCCTTGCTTCGACGGTCGACCGCGGCTGCGATCTGCCGATACTTCGGCTCGAACGGCTGGCCCGGCTGGCGACGCTGGCGGCGACGGCCATCGACGCGGCCCGGTGGCCGCTTGCCCGTTCGATGCAGATGAAGGGCGTCCCGCACGACCTCCGCCCCGATGCCGAGCGCGCGAGAGATCAGATCGATGCCCGATCCCGCCTCGGTCATCTCCACGATCTGCGGCAGCATCACCTCATATTTCGGTGTGCGGCGCAGCGGAACCACGACGTTGCGACGACCACGAGGTGTCTTTCCGGCCATTATCCAACGGTCGGTATTCAGGCACTCCAACGTTGTGACGGCTGGACCATCAGACTTTGTGGGTAACTTGTCTTCGACGCAAGGGCACCTGCGAGCGAATCAACCGGCCCTCGGAGGCACGCCGTGAGGCGGCGCCCCCAATCAGGCGAGCATTTCGTCGATCGCCTCGATCAGCCGAGGAATGTCGATCTGAACCGCATCCCACAGGACGCGATGGTCGATCAGATCGTAGCCGTGGATGAGATGGTCTCGTGTGCCTGCGATGTCCTTCCAGGGAATATCGCCACGGCGTTGCTTGACCTCGATCGGGAGCCGCCGTACGCCCTCGCCGACGATCTCGATGCATCGCTCCAGCGCAGCCGTTGCCTTCCAATCCGCCAGCAGGGAGTCGAGCGTGTGGGCGGCGCACAACGCACGCGCCTTTTCGGCCGCGTCGCGAATCTGCGCGAGCGTGATTCGCGGGTCACGACGACTCATGAATCCTCGTAGATCGTGACGGCTTCACGGCGAACGATCGGTTCGAGGCGTGGATCGAGCCGTGAGCAGAAGTCGACCTTGCGCCCGAGGATACCGGCCAATTCGTCGCCATACCCGAAGAAACGAAAGCCGATGCCTCGCGTCGCCTCCGGCTTGAAGTCGGCGAGCACGTCTATGTCGCTGCGAACCGGGTCGAAGTCTTCGCGGAGCACGGAACCGAACAGGCTCAGGCGCACGATGCCCCGGTCGCGGCAGAAGGCAGCCACGCGGTCACCATCGAATCGGATAGGCAGTCTCGTGACGTCGGTAACCATTGATCTGGCTCCTTGCACTCCAGTCGAGTCCCTTGCGGAGTTCGTGGAGAATATTAGCTGGTAGAGGATGTCACGGCATTGTTCGCCGTGCCATCCCCGTCTCGGGATTCTACCGTTCGCCGCCACGAGGCTCCATCGCGATTTCCGGCTGACCTGCGGGCGGCCACCTTGCGGTCTCCGCGGCCCGCTCGTTCCACGGCTCCATGCTCGTCGCCGAGGAGGCGGTTGACTGTCGGTGCTCTCAGGGGGCGATTTCGACAGGCTCGAGCAGTCACGCCCGGCGATGGAGGCGTTGATGCTGCCCACCATTGCGGTTTCATCGTCCGCAAAGCTCCGTCATGTCAATGAGTGCCTTGGCATGCTGGTGAGACGAAAGTGGCAAGGAAGCCACTCCATGAAACGACGCCGCATCGGGAGCGGGAATCTTGGATGGTTGAGCCTGCCCCCGTCTCTGGCACTCCTACACATCCGCAGAAATCCCGGCATATTCCTTGAGCGGCCCCCTACCTATCGGCCGCGGCTTCTTTACCAAGGAATGACTCATGCACGACCTTCTCCACGAGTGCACAGCCCTGTTGGCTCAGCTCGGCACGACGCTTCGTAACGACCTGCAGGCCGCCGAAGCCTCCATCCCCGCGATCAATCAGCACCTCGCCGAACTGACGGCAATCGGCGTCACCGATTTTCAGATCGAAGGCCCCGTCATCTATTCCCGCCCCGCTGGCGTCTCCAGCGCCCACGTCGACGAGTTTCTTATTTTCCAGGCCACCATCATCCTTCCCGGCGGAGTCGGTGCCCTCACCTGGGGCTCGACCGAATACCACGAGCACGTGAGCCGCCCCTACGGCGAGCCCGTGGATCTCGCCCCGCGGTTCACGCCCTACGCCCAGTGCCCTGCTCTGGTTCGGGCCATGCTGATCTCTCACGCAGGACGCATGCTCGAAAGCCTCATGCAGGATGTCCGGCTCCTCGGGTCGTAGCACGACCGGACTGAAGCGATACGCATGACGCCACACCGGCGGCGCAGGCCCCGATGCACCAGGCATCCACCTGCGCCGCCGGTTTTTATTTCCCTACCAACCCCGCAGAAATACCTTCACAAATGACCGAATATCACGACAATTCTCCTGAGGTCGCACCGCAGGCCCAGAGTATCCAGGACAACAACGAGCCCGATCTCATTCCCGCGATCATCACCGCGGAGCTGGCGATTCTCGACATGCTGGCGCACCTCATCGTTGACGCTGTTCAACGCGACACAACGGCACCGATAGCCAAAGACACCTGAGCACAAGCCGATGAAAAAAGATGTCCCGCTCACGCCGTCGCAGCAGCGGGCCGTCGAAGTCATGCAGCATGCCAGGCGATTGGTTCAGACCGACATGATTGGACGACGTGTCTGGCTTGAGGTGTTCAACGACGCCGATCGAAAACGCTGCCACAACGACTATTCCAAGGCGTGCCCGAGCGCCGACGTCATCGCAATGTGGGCTCGGGCACGGCGGGGCTCTGAATACCGCGCCATCGTCGATATCGCCGTGGCTGTTGGCATCATGACACCCGACCGCCGCGAATGGCTGCTGAAAGAGGCTGGCGAGCAGGCTGCGATAACGCCATCCGACCGGCCCCACTGGGATCGCGCTGCCTGCAAACTCTATCTCGGGACAAAAGTCATCCGAAAGGTTCGCGGCCTGAGGATATCCGCCCGCATCGTCTGCATCCTGGATGCGTTTGAGTTCGCTCGCTGGACTACGTCCATCGACGACCCTATGCCCAAGGCGACGGCAAAAGACCCGCAATCACTGCGGCACGCCGTCGCCAGCCTGAATGGAAACCTGACCGGTATCCGGTTCTTCGGCAACGGATCCGGGGGCGTGCGGTGGGCATTCCACCCAACATCGTCCGACGGCTGATTTCGAACCAGTCCTTCTGACTGATTCCAGCGATTTCGCACACCGCGGGTTGGCTGCGAAACGCCGGTTTATCACGCGGTTTCCACCGCTTTTTCCAACGCCCGGGCCGCGCGGAACCGGCGCACCGGTGGCGCACCGGTGATTCAGTCGGGACATCCCGATTTCGGAAAACGGAGTCCACGTGAATGCAGCAAGTGCTGCGTTCACTTTTCCACAACCAAGGGAGCCATCTCCATGGCCAGACATGATTCTTTGAACCTCACCCAGGAAGAAATCGACCGGGCGTTCTCCACCGGCGACTGGGGAAGGCAGTTTCCGCCGGTGCTCACGTTTGCACTGGCCAGCCAGTTGATCAACACACCGGTGCAGACGCTCCGCGAGTGGCGATCAAAGGGCTATCTGAGCAGCTGCTCACGGCTCGTCGGCCGCCGCGTCGGGTTCTTCCGCGACCGGCTGATTGACTGGTACTTCAACGGAAAGCGTCCCAATGACTGATCGCCACGAGAAGGCTGCCAACGATGGCGGCTCAATCAAGGTCGGCGATCATGCCCGCATCTGGCGACGCGGTGACACCTGGTGGATCAACATCCAGGTGCACCGCCGCCAGGTGCGGCGGTCGCTCGAGACCAACAATAAGGCCGAGGCCACAAAGCGGGCCCTGAAGATCGAGCGCGGTATGGTCGAGGGCAACCTCGATCTCGACCGCGACAAGATCACCCTCGACGAGGCTATTCGTACCTACGACGCCTTTCTCGTAAGCGAGGGCCGCGCGAAAAGAACGCTCACGCAGTATCGCCATACGTTCAAGCTTATGCGGCAGATCGCCACGGAACTGGGCCGGCCGCTTCTGATCCAGGTCGATCTGACGTTCGTTGATCGATTCCGAACGTTGCGAGTGGATCAAGGGAAGGCCCCGAAGACCATCCATACCGAGACCACGATTCTCCGGCAGGTGGTCAACCATTCCCGCCGACGAAACCTTCTCTCTCGGGATCCACTGGCCGGTCTGCGGCTGGTCAAGCCAAAACCGCGGCCCCAGCCCTGCTGGACGCAGGAAGAGGTGCAGCGGATCCTGGCGGCCTCACGTCTGCCGCACCGCGATGCGCTGGAACTGCTCGCCGAGACCGGGATGCGGGTGGGCGAACTCAAGCACCTCACCTGGGCCG
>JBILKZ010000255.1:0-3423 GCA_044376405.1 Pirellulales bacterium | reverse complement strand
ATAATTGATCGATCTACACCAAGACGCAAACCGGTGTCGCCGTACCGCGCACGGAAACAGGCTGACAGATTGAGGCGGGACGTGGTGGGAGCTCCCTCCACCAAGCTGCTAAATATCCGACGAAAACCGGGCATATCTGGTGAGCGGCCGTTTGGTATCGGTCGCCACGTTTCACCAAGGAATATGCCCGTGCACCACACACTTTCTGGGCGGGCCGAAGAGCTCGCCCGCCTCACTGATCTGATACGGACCAGCCTCTCGCTGGCCGATTCCGCGATTCCCTCGATCAACGCTCAGCTCGACGAACTTTGCCGCGATGGGGCTCGACAATCTCGAACTCGAGGGGCCGCTCGTCTATTCACGCACGGCCGGTTCCTCACCCGCCCTCGACGATGCCCGGGTGGTATACGCCGCGGCGCTCATCATGCCGGGTGGACTCGGCTGCACGCTCTGGAGTGCCGACGAGCATGCTGAGCGATACGGCGAGTCGTATCACGAGCCGCCGCAACTGCGGGAATGCTTCGTGCCATACGACAAGTGCCCGCCGATTGTGCGGGCCACGCTCCCGGCCCACGCCCCAAACCTGCTGGTTCAGCTGCTGCAGAGTTTCAGCGTGCTGACCCGGTAACCACGGGGAAGCCGAGGGCGGCCTGACCAGGAGCTCATACAGGCCGATGGCGTGGTGCACGGGGCGAGCGATCGCCCTGCCCACGCCATCGGCATTTTTTCACCCCACAGGAACAATCATGAAATCGAACCGAGAACAGACGAAGCCCACGGCAGTGGGCGATACAATCGAGGCCGATGGCGGGGGCGGCGAGATGATCGCCGTCGCCCGAGCGCAGAGAGAACTGATCGATATGCTGGCACGGCTCGTGCTGGTGGTGGCAGAGCAGGACGCGAACAGTCGACCCCGCGATTCGAAGGAACGGCATGGCGGCGAACATGGATCGCAAAACGGAAAGCCACAGCGAGCCGATGCCCCAGGCCGTGCAACGAAGCCTCGAGACGGCGCTGGCCAGGATCTGGAATGAAACGGCGGCCCGAGAGCTTTGGACAAAACAGTTCACCGCTGCCGATCGTCGCAAGTTCGATGAGCCATGGCCTGCAGTGTGGAAGAAACACAACATCATCGGGATGTGGCATATTGCCAGGGGCACGCCGACGTGGAACGAATGCATCGTCGAGGTTGCCCATGCTCTGGGCTTCGTCAATGGCCCACGCCGTGAGTCGCTCCTGGAGGCATTCGGAGCCAACACTCACACGGGCAAGGCATCGGGTGCACGAGCCCGATCCAGCGCGGCCATACCACACTGGGACGATGACGCGAGGGAGCTCCGTTACCGGGGACAGCTTGTCCGAGTGGTGAAGCGACCAGATCAGGCCCACAACATCGTGGCGATCCTGCGTAAATTTCAAGAAGCGGGCTGGCCTGCTCGCATCGATGATCCGTTCAGGCGGCAGTCGAGCGACCAGACGCGGCGACGGGATGTCGAGAACCTCAACAAGCGACTGCTCAAGCCGCTGCTGAAGTTCGCGTGCGATGGCAACGGCACCGGGTTTCTCTGGAAAAAGATCGCACAGCCAACGGCAAAGAAGCCTGCAAAACGCTCGCGGCGATAGCAGGCCGACTCGAGTGCCCTTCTATGACGGTGCCGCCCCGAGCACGGGCGCTGCACGGGCGCTCGTGTGATTCGTTTGAAGGATCGATTATTCGATCATTGAATCCAGCTTCGAGACTCGCAATGGATGCGAGCCCGATGCATCGGGCGGGTCCCGCAGGCCCGGTTGGTGCCGCATGGATTCAAAGACTTTCTTCAAGGACGGTGCCGGTGACGCCGGCGAGCCGATCGGGCTGCGGCCTGCGGAGGCCGCGGCCAGGCTCGGCATCAGCATCACCACGCTCTATCGCCTGCGCGTGGCGGGCCGGATTCCGTTCGTGAAGCTCGACGGCGCCGTCATCTACCGCGTCGCCAGTCTCGACCAGTTCCTGCGCGACTCTGAGCAGCAGGGCAAACAAGACACCGCCTGAGCCCACGATGGACTCAGGCGGAGGTTTCTAGTCAATCACCTCAAGGAGATTCTTCATGGCATCGTTGTGTTCTGATTCAGGAAAGCGGGGTGAGACCTATCGGGTCATCAGCCGCTCAAAAAATGGTAAGCGTCACACCATCCGCCTCGGCCGGGTCAACAAGAGGATCGCGGAGACGGCGCGATTGATGATCGAGTCGCTTGAGGCGGCGAAGGCAACCGGCCATTCGCCCGACCGCGAGACGGCTGAATGGGTCGGTCGCCTAGGGGACGATATTCATGGCCGGCTCGCCAGGGCAGGGCTTGTGTCGCCACGGGAGCCGGCCCAGCCGGCGATCGTCACCCTTGGCCAGCATCTCGAGCAGTTTTTCGGAGGCCTCGGCAAGCAAAAACCGACGACGGCCCGTAACTATGCGCGGGCGCGGCGGCTGCTCGAGGAGTTCTTCGGAAAGAATCGGACGCTCGTCTCGATCACCGAGGGTGACGCCGACGGCTACAAGCGGTGGCTCCTTGCCAGCTACGCCCCGGCGTCTGCATCGGTCGACCTGCGACGCGCCAGGCAATTTCTCAAGGCCGCCGTCCGCCGGCGGCTGATTGCCGTCAATCCGTTCGCCGATGTGCCGTGCGGCCCCCAGGTCAACGACGACCGCATCTACTACGTTTCCGTCGAGGACATCGAGCGGGTCATCGCGGCCTGCCCGGATGAGGACTGGCGCATGATCTTCGCCATGCCGCGGTTCGGCGGCATCCGGTTTCCCAGCGAGGCCGAGGCATTGAAGTGGGAGGACGTGGACTGGGCGAACTCACGGTTCACCGTCCACGAGAAGAAGGTTGAGCACCATCCCGGCCGCGGTCGGCGGGTGGTGCCCATCTTCGAGGCGCTGCGGCCCCATCTGGAGCGGGCCTACCGCGAGCGGGCCCCTGGCGCTGTCTACGTGGTGCCGCGGGCCCGTGGCGGCCAGAATCTCGGCACCCAGGCCAAGCGGATCATCGAGAAGGCGGGGGTGAAGCCGTGGCCAAAACTCTTCGTCAACATGCGCGGCAGCTGCTCCGACGATCTCGAGCGTCGAGCCATTCCGGAAAAGGCGATCAACGCCTGGATCGGAAACACCGCCCGCATGCGGCAGCGGCACTACCACTCGGTGCGGCCGGAGGACTGGGCGGCGGTCACCGGAAAAGCGGCGCAAATTCCGGCGCGCCCAGCGTCGTTCAGGAGTGTTCAGGAGCCATCAACCCTTCACGAATCCCGCGAAAAATCGCTAGACGTCGTGAAGGACGCGGAAAATCAGTACCCCCGGCAGGGATCGAACCTGCGACCTATGGTTTAGGAAACCATCGCTCTATCCACTGAGCTACGGGGGCCACTGGGCTCCAACGCCGTCGAAAGCCACT
>JBILKZ010000039.1:0-30267 GCA_044376405.1 Pirellulales bacterium | reverse complement strand
AACGCTATCGTCCTTGACTTTGCCGATGTTCTCGAGGGTCGCGTAGTCGACGGTTCGTGGCTGGCCCGTACGACGCAACGCCTTGGTCGCCGTCGTGTCGCCGCTGGCAAGACCGAAGTCCACGAGCTTCGCATGTCCGCTGAACGAGATGAGCACGTTGGAGGCTTTGATGTCGCGGTGGGTCACGCCGAGGCGATGGGCGTAC
Organism: Pirellulales bacterium; assembly: GCA_044376405.1. Lineage (GTDB taxonomy): Bacteria > Planctomycetota > Planctomycetia > Pirellulales > UBA1268 > CAMCQY01. The sequence goes on along the minus strand of JBILKZ010000039.1, from coordinate 30,062 downwards.
TCCAATCCTTCCACAAGCTGGAGGATGATGCCCAACGCCCGCGGCACGTCGATGGCCCCGCGGACCCGCACCAATTCACGCAGCGTCTGTCCCTCGACGAACTCCATCGTGATATAGCTGGAGTTGTATTCCCTGCCGACGTCCTCGATGGCGACGATGTTGGGATGCCGCAGCAGCCGGCCCATTTCCCCCTCGCGCTGGAACGACTGGCATTTCTCGGGATCGGAGCTGTAGCGGCTGCGCAGTACCTTCACGGCGAGGATGCGGCCGTTGTCTGCATGGATGGCACGATACACCCGCGAGAAGGATCCAGCCCCCACCTGGTAGAGGATCTTCGCCCTGCCGTAGAAAAAGCCGTCGACCTCGCCACGGAGGAGCCGGTCGAGCTGATAGCCCGTCAGCCGTTCATGGCGGACGAGCGCCGCTCCGAAGTCCTGCACCGGCACGTTGTGGCCGCCGAGTTCGGTCCAGACCGCGTCCATCTGCGCCGCGTGGACGAGATCCAGCTGCTCCAGACTGTGTGCGAGTTCATCAGCCGTCGACGGCTTCATGATGGGCGGAAACCTGACGGAATACGAAAGGGTGGGCCTGGCGGACGGGGCAGGCTGGGCGGGGAGGGCAGGCTTTCTCAGCCGGGCCGCACGAGGCCCGCACCGCCGAGGAACTCTACGAATATCCTAACCGAATGTTCACGTTTCTGTCGTCGATTCCAGCCGGCGGATCGAGAAAATCGTCAGGCTTTTCCTGCCCGGCCCGGATTCTTCGGCAGAGAAGGCAAAACCGGCCGAACGGCGGGTTTTCTCCGGGTCGTCGTTTGCGGGAACAGCCATCGGTTGGCTCATTCAGAGCAGTTGGCATCTCTCTGGAGCCAGCGTCGTACCGGGTGCTACAAACCCGCCCTTCGAGTCCGCCGCTGCCGTTCCCCAACGGCCCCGTGGAGATTCCATGCCCTGTCCGCCTGCGCTGCCGCCGTCGCCAGTCCGTCATCCCCTGCTCACGGTGGGCTGCTGCCTGCTCTTCCTTCTCATTTGGGCTCCCCGAGGATGGACCGTCGACATCGAGGAGGGCTTCGAGAGCGGACAACCTCGCTGGTCACTGGCAGATGCGGACTGTAGCCCACGTGTGAATGGCCACGCGATCCGACGCGACGCGGCCCACCGGGGCGATGCTGGCGAAGGGCTCGTGCTCGACGCTGCCGCGGGCTCGACGCTCCGGCTCCATTTTCCGATCGGCGCCGCAAGCGTGATCGATGAATTCCGTGCCGCGGTCTGGGTGCGTGCCAATCGTTCCGCCATTCGGCTCGGCGTGAGGATCGCACTGCCCAACCTTCCCTCGCGGCAGACCGGGCAACCGATCCATGTGGTGGTTCAGGGTACAGCCTCCCGCCATCCGGACCGCTGGGAGTTCCTCGAAGCAGCCGACATCGTGACCGGACTGGAACGCCAACTTTCCGCGCTCCGCGCTCAGCACGGTCCAGCTGGCAGCCTCGCGGGCGCCGTGGTCACCCACCTCGTCCTCGAACTCTACTCCGCACCGGGCCATTACGAGCTGGCCATCGACGACCTGCGCGTGGAGGGTCTGATTCCCGCCACGGCCCCGCGGGTCCGGTCTGCCGGATCCGCCGAATCTGTTGCCGCACTCCCCGTGCAGCAGGCGGCCTTCACCGGGGCAGCTGCCCCCACGGCGGCAGTGGCTGCCCCAACGGCGGCGTTGACTGCCCCAACGGCGGCGTTGACTGCCCCAACGGCGGCGTTGACCCGGGGCGTGCTGGAGGTGGGTGGGTTGCCATTCTTTCCACGGAGCCTCGATCACAACGGAGAACCGCTCGAGACGATCGCGCGACTGGGCTTCAACTGCGTCCGGCTGTCAGCGCCGGCGACGGCCGACCTGCTCGCCGAAGCGGAACAGGCGGGCGTCTGGCTGGTCTCTCCGCCTCCGGATCTCCCCGACATCGACATCCGCGACGTGGACTCGCTCCCCAGCTTCTCCGCCCGCTGGGACCGGGTGCTGTTCTGGGACATGGGGAGCGGGCTGGCGGAAACCGACACGGAGCAGCTCGCCGAACGGGTGCGGCGCGTGCGGACATGCGATTCCCGCGGCAGCCGACCGCTGATCGCAGCCGCCGACTCGGGGCTGCGAGCCGTCTCGCGGCACGTTGACATGCTCGTGGCCCGTCGCACCGTGTTGGGCACCAGCCTCGAACTCCTCGATTATCTGGCCTGGCTTCGAGAACGGCCTCGGCTCACCAGGCCAGGCACCCCGATTCTGGCCTCACTTGCGACCGAGATCGACCCGCGAACGGCGCGTCAGGCCGCGGCGCTGTCAGGCATCGGTGGACAAGGGCTATCGGTCGATCCGGAGAGCCTCTGCCTGGCGTCGCTGGCAGCCGTGTCGGCGGGCACGCGAGGCATTCTGTTCTCGTCGACCAGACGGATCGACGGCGACGATCACGAGTCGCGGGCCCGCGCGGCAGCCTCGCTCTCGATGAACCTGCAGCTGAAGCTGCTCGAACCCTGGGGGGCCGCGGGGCGGTTTGCGGCGGCGGCGCAGTCGAGCGATCCAGAGGTTCAGGCGGTCGTGCTGGAGGCGGCGAGGGCGCGGATGGTGGTCGCCTGGCGGTGCGTGCAGGGATCGCAGATCGTCGCCAGGCACTACCACGGAGATATTCCTCGCAACTCGCAGCCACTCACCCTGCTGGTGCCCGGTGTGCCCGAGGCGCATCAGGCCTGGGAGGTTTCTCCCGGTGGGCTGCGACCGTTGCGGCACAAGCGGGTGACGGGCGGAATCTCGATCACACTCGAATCATTTCGGGCACACTCTCTGATCCTGCTCAGCGGCGATCCGGCGGTGACGGCGCACGTACAGGAGCGCGTCCGCGGGCTCGTGCCGCTCGAACTGGCCTCGGCGCGGGCGCTGGCCGTGGGCGTTCTGGCCGACGATGCCAGCCTGCTCGGACGGCTGCCACCCACGGCGCTCGGCAACCTGCCCGTGGCCGCGATGCTCGCCGAGGCCCAACGCGACATGCAGCAGGCTGATGCGGCGGCAGCCGATCCGGCCGTGGCGATCGAGAGCCTGCGCCGCGCCGCGGCCATTGGAGGGCAGGTGGAGCGGCTCGCGTGGGAACGCGGCGTGCTGGCCACCGGTTCGATGGTGGCCAGTCCGCTCTCCACGTCCGACGCCACGCTGGCCGAGCACTGGCGGTTCATCGACGCGCTCACCACCACCGCTCCCGCGACGGAGTTGCTCGCCGGCGGTGGCATGGATCGCATCGAGGACCTCGCCGAGGCCGGCTGGCGGCATTTCGCCCTCGAACAGCAGTCTCTGCGCACGGCGGTCGAGATCGACCGCTCCCAGCCCGCCGTCGGCAGCGGCAGTCTGACCATGAAAGCCGAACCGACCTCCGTCAACGAAACCCCCGTGGTGGTCGAAACGCCGCCGGTCTGGGTGACATCGCCCGCGGTTCGCGTCCCGGCCGGTAGGCTGCTCGAGATCCAGGCCCGTGTCTGGGTGCCACGGCCGATCAAGGGGAGCGTGGACGGACTGCTCGTGTTTGACTCTCTCGGGGGACCCGCCCTCGCAGAACGCGTGGGCATGACATCGGCATGGCGGCGGCTGGTGCTCTACCGCATCGTCCCTGCCGATGCCGCCGATGAACCGTTCACTGTGACGTTCGCGCTCACTGGCATGGGCGAGGCGCGGATTGACGATGTATCGGTGCGCGTGCTGGAACGCAGTGCCGGTGGCATTCCCGCCGCCGTCGTCTCTGTCCCTCGGCCTGCCGGATCCACGCCCGCGGGATTTCCGCAGCCGAGCGACCTCCTTGCCGGCCCTGGTGCCGCGGCCGTGCCGCTCCCCAACGCCGTGCCCGCGCCGCTCCCCGATGTGGGGTCAGGTCCGGCCGCTGTTGCGGTCCCCCCAGTGGCCGCCGTGGCTCCCGCCACCTTGCCGGCGAATCCACCGGCGGCCTCGCCGCAGTGGCCTGGCATGAATCTCGAATGGCCCAAACTGCTCCCGTTCGGCCAGTCATCCAGTGCACCGCCACCCGGCCCTGGCGGCGGCACGATCGACCCGTTCAAGCGGGCCCGCGCAGCGCAGCCGTAGAGCGGGGGGGCGGGCACACGGATCTCTCACCGGAGGCTACATTCTGTCGAGCTTTCGTGGCACTCTTCCGCCGTGGCTCACGTCTTTCATCCGGGACATCCTCAACATGCGATCTGGATTGCGTTGCCGTTCCGAACTGCTTCACGCCATCGATGCCGCGGCGCACGCCGACCAGCTGGTGTCGGCTGGGGCGATTGCCATGGCCTGCGCCGTGATCGAAGCCACGGACAAGGCGTTGCTGGAAAACAACGCGGCCATGGCCGACCAGGCCGCCGGCGGGCTTGCCCAGGAGACGGATGGCTCTCCAATCAAGGAAAAATCGGTCGGGGATTACGTGACGGCGCTCGACATGAGCCTCGACCGGCACCTGACCCACGCGCTCGCGGCCATTCACGAGATGGCCATCATCTCCGAGGAGGGGCCGGCCGCCGGCGATCTGCACGCCATCCCCGAGGCCTGGCTCATCGATCCACTGGACGGCACAACGGCATCCATCTGCGGCGAGACGGCGCTCTGCGGCCCGATGGTCGCCCGATTGGAACAGGGAGAGCCGCGGATGTCCGTGATGCTCTCGCTCGATGGGACAACGCTCGCCATTGCTGAACGTGGTGTCGGGGCGGTGGTCCTCCGTTCGACTGCCGACGGATACCGCTGGCTGCCAGCGGGTGGGTTCGAATCGATTGGCACGCTGAAGGAGGGCTGCGTGCTCTTCAATCCGCAGAGCGACAGCGGTCGATCGCATCCGGCGTTCGTGAAACTGCACGACAGCCTGCGGACCGGGGCCCACACGATGGCGATCGAAAGCCGCATGCCGCACTCGATGGCCAGCCTTGCCTTGGGCACCAAGCGGCGGCTGGCCGTGATTCACGACAACTCGGTGTCGCATCCGAAGCAGATGGCCTGGGATGTGCTGCCGGTCAAGCTCTGGGTCGAAGAGCGAGGAGGCGTGTACTGGGGAGTCGATGGCCGGCCCTACGACGTCCGCCAGCCGATGCCGATCATTGCCGCCACGCGGGCCGATGTCGCCGAGCGACTGCTTTCCCTGGCAGGTCTGTAGCCAGCCGCCGCCGCATGCCCGCCGCTTCCGTAATGCATACAAGCCCCCGACGGGAGCCGGGGGATCCCGTCGCTTGCGATTCGGGCTTTTATGGATGCATCGCACTTCACTGCTGCTGTGCCTCTTCCTCGCTGCCATACACCGGCGCGGTTCGCAGCACGGAGTGCACGGGTACATCGAGCGGGGCGAGTTGATCGTGCCACGAAAGGGATGGCAGGCGGTCGAGCGTCCGGGTGGCGACACGCACCTTGATGCGTTCGTCTCCGGCACCGCGGTAGGTGCCCTTGTTCGGCGGCACATCGGTGAAATCCCTCCCCATCGCCGTCTTCACGAAATGGCCGTTCACGGGGCAGCCGTTCGTGGGATCAAACCCGGTCCAGCCGACATCGGGCAGCCATACCTCGCACCAGGCGTGGCTCTGCGAATCCTTGTTCTCGCGGTGGATGTAGCCACTGACGTAGCGGGCCGGTACCCCGAACGAGCGCAGGATGGCGATCATGAGGTGGGTAAAATCCTGGCAGACCCCCTTGCCACGGGTCAGGAGATGGTCGATCGGCGAGGTGGCGTCGGTGACATCGCGGGCATACTCGAAACGCCCCCGGATGTATTCCGCCACCTGGCAGACCCACATGCCGACCCGCATCCTCGGCATCGGCCGCAGTTCTGTCAGCACCGGGTCCAAGAGCGGCGTGGCTCGTGCCGGCCCGCGGAGCGGCAGGTAGTCGAGCGCCTCGAGCGGCAGTTGCCAGCCGTCAGCTGTGCACTCGGCCGAAAAAGTGGTCTGGCTGGCCATCGGCCCGATGCCCGTATCCTCCGTCTCGACGACACTGGCGGCGAGGATCCGCAGCGACGTGGGGGGCTTGAGCAGGTTGAAGTGGTGCACGCGGTTGCCGAAGCCGTCCAGATAATTGCACAGGGTCACCGGCTGCCCGACGCTGATCTGGAAGGAGTGACAACGTTGCGTGGCATCACTCACCGGTTCCATCCGCAGTTCACAGAGCCATTCGCTCACCGGCTGCGAATACTCCATCTCGGTCTCGTGCTGAATCTCCAGGATCATTGCAGCGTCTCCATGCCGGGTGCCTGCCGCCGGTTATTGCAGGGCGTATTGTTGTTGGAGCAGGTTTCCGATTCTCGCGCAGCGGGAGAGGGCGTTGCCCAGAAACGCGTGCAACCGTTCGCCGTCGAACGCGGCGTCCTCGAGATACACCAGATCATTGAGCAGGCGACCGACGGTGCGGACGACATCATCATCGCAGCGATCGGGCAGCCTGCCGCTGATTTCGGTAAGCGATTGCATGACTCGTGCCAGGCAAAACCGTACCGAGTGCGGGAAGTCGGCATTGGTGAGCAGGAACTCGACGACCCGCTCCGGCTCGACTCGGCTGATATAGAGCCGTTGGTAGGCCTCGTAGGCCGCGCACTTCTTGAGGACGGCGCCCCACTGCAGGTTGTTGATCGGCAGGTCGGCAGCCTCGGATCGTTCGAGCAGGCCGAACTTCGAATCCAGGGTGCGCAGCACCTTCTCGGCCCGCTCCAGATGCCGGCCAAGTTGGATGAAGTGCCAGCCCTCGTCGTGCATGACGGTCGCCTCGCACACGCCGTGAAAGAGCAGCACACCGATCTGCGTTTCCTCGCAGAAGTCGTGCGGTGATTCCGCCACCCGCGCCGGCAGGCCGGCATCGGAGAGCCGCCAGTAGAGTTTGTTGAGTTCCCGCCACATCGGCGGGCTAATCGAGCCGCGGATGCTGCGCGCGTTGTTGCGGGAGCGGTTCACGCATGACATCACACTGCCAGGATTGGACATGTCGAGCAGGAGCCAGCGCTGCACCGAGCCGACGGGATGCTCACCATCGCGGATCTGTGGCGGCGGCTGACGGAGCAGCGACAACAGCGCGTTCCACTCCAGTTCCACTGGGTTGGCCAGCACACCGTGCAGGTCGAGGTCGAGCTGGAATGTGACATCGACCGCCCGCGCGACGTGATCCGCCCGCTCCAGATAGCGGCTCATCCAAAACAGCGCGTCGGCAACCCGGCTGAGCATGCGAGGCCTCACTCGTTCCGAGGGCTGGCGGACGGTTTGTCGGCGAGGATCCACGTGTCCTTGCTGCCGCCGCCCTGGGAACTGTTCACGACAAGGCTCCCCTTTGGCAAGGCCACGCGAGTCAGGCCCCCGGGGGTGACCGTGACCCGCTCTCCGCAGAGCACGAAAGGCCGCAGGTCGAGGTGGCGGCCCTCGAGGCGGCCGTCGACGAAGGTGGGGTGCGTGGAGAGTTGGATGGTGGGCTGCGCGATGAAATCACGCGGGTTCGCCGCGATCATGCGACGAAACTCCTCCCGCTGCTGTTTCGTCGAGGCCGGCCCGACGAGCATGCCGTAGCCGCCCGACTCGTTGACCCGCTTCACGACGAGCTTTTCGAGATTTTCCAGCACGTGGCTGCGGTGTGCCGGAATCTCGGGCCGGAATGTCTCGACGTTGTTGAGAAGCGGATCCTGCTTGAGGTAGTAGCGGATCATGTCGGGCACAAACGGATAGATTCCCTTGTCGTCTGCGATCCCCGTGCCGATGCTGTTGGCCAGCGCCACCGTGCCGGCGCGGTACGCATTCACGAGCCCGGGCACACCCAGTGCGCTGTCGGCCCGGAACGTGAGTGGATCGAGGAAGTCGTCGTCGATCCGCCGGTAGATGACATCGACCCGCTGGCGTCCGCGGGTGGTCCGCATGAAGACGCGATTCCCGTCGACGAGCAGGTCACGGCCCTCGACCAGTTCGATGCCCATCCGCTGGGCGAGGAAGCTGTGCTCGAAATAGGCGGAGTTGTACATGCCCGGGCTGAGCAGCACAGCCGTCGGCTGCGACACCGATTGCGGGGCGATGTACTGCAGCACGTCGAGCAGCGCCGCCGGATAGTCGTCGTTTGGGAGCACGTCGTAGTCGTTAAAGAGCGACGGAAACACCCGCTTGATGACCTGCCTGTTCTGCAGCATGTAGCTGACGCCCGACGGCGTGCGGGCGTTATCCTCGAGCACGAGGTATTCGCCGTCAGCGGCCCGAATGAGGTCGGTGCCACAGATGTGGATGTAGATCCGTCGCGGCACATTGACGCCGACAAACTCGCGGCGGAAGAACGCTCCCTGCAGCACGAGCCCGGCGGGCACCACGCCGTCCCGCAGGATGTGCTGCTCGTGGTAGACATCCCAGAGGAAGAGGTTGAGCGCGTTGATTCGCTGGGTGAGGCCTGCCTCGATCTGCCGCCATTCCGCGGCCGGAATGATCCGCGGCACAGGGTCCATCGGCCACACACGTTCGATTCCCTCCTCGGCACGGTAGACCGTGAAGCCGACGCCGTCCTGCCGCATCGAGAGATCGGTCATTGCCTTGCGGCGGCGGAAATCCTCCAGGCTCGTTTGCAGCAGCCGCTCGTGGAGCGGCTGATAGTGGGGGCGGGGCACCGGCTCGCCGGACCGCAGTCCGCCAATCATTTCGTCGTAAGCCGCACCGAGTTCATAGCCGGCGAAGAGGCCCTGCTGCGCGGAAATCGCGCACTCCGTGCCCGAACCGAGGGCAGCGGCCGCGGGCTGGTGGGAACTCATCCGCCTTTTCCTTGACGAAAACACGCCGTCCGTTAGTCTGCGAGCCACATCGTCATCTGTGACGTATGGCACAGCAAGTTCTGCGCCATTTTCCAGCCGCTTTCCACGGGATCAGAGGATTCGATGACCTACTGCGTCGGAATTCGTACCCATCAGGGGCTCGTTCTGGCCTCCGATTCGCGGACGAACTCGGGGATCGATCAGGTGGAAGTCTGTCGCAAGATGCACACGTTCGTGATCCCGGGCGAGCGGATGTTCACCATTCTCTCCAGCGGCAGCCTGTCGCTCACCCAATCGGTGATGACCCGTCTGGATCAGGACTTTCGCGCCGGCGACGGTCTGGCGAGCGCCGCCAACTTCTACGAGGCCGCCCGCTGCGTCGGGCAACAGGTTCGCGCCGTCGGGGCGCTCGACCGGGAATACATGGAGCGGGACAACATCAACTTCTCGGTCAACCTGCTCATCGGCGGGCAGATCCGCGGCGAGTTGCCGCAGCTCTATTTGATCTACGCCCAGGGGAACCCCCTCCGCTGCACGCGGCTATCGCCGTTCCTGCAGATCGGTGAGAGCAAGTATGGGCGACCGATTCTCGACCGTGGCATCCGCTTCGGGGAAACCACGCTCGATCAGGCGGTGACCTACGCCATCATCTCGCTCGACTCGACGATGCGTTCGAACGTGGCCGTTGGTCCGCCTATCGATCTGCTCGTGTATGCCAACGACGACCTCTCGGTGAAACGCTATCGCCGTCTCGATGCCAGCGATCCGGCGCTCGGCGAGATTCGCTCCAGCTGGGAGCAGGCGCTGCGGCACGCGATCAAGACGGTGCCGCAGATCCATTTCGACGACACGGCACCGCAGGAGCAGCTGGGCGTGGCGTTCACCCGCGATGCGGGGGCGAAGGGCGGGGGCGTCGGCGAGAGCTGCTAGGCTCGCGCAGAGGTTATGTCACGCCGCGGCCGTCGCGAAGGCGGCGGGCGTTGGCGTCGAGTTCGCGGAGGCGGGCCGTGCAGAGTTCGAGGATCTCCCGCTCGTCGAGCCGCGCGACCTCCGCGGCCGGAATCACAGAGCCGAATTCCAGCCGGATGCGGCCCGGCCCGGGCAGCAGGCTGGTTCGCGGCCAGCACTCGTAAGCGCCCACGATCGCCACCGGCACGATCGGCACCTCGGCCTTCTTCGCCAGGAGCGCGAAGCCACTTTTGAGTTCGCTCAACCGTCCCGTCGCCGTTCGCGTGCCCTCCGGAAAGATCACCATGGCGCGGCCATCGCGAAGTCGGCCGATCACGGCCTTCATCGTCTTCAGCATCGATGCGTTGCGATCGATGGGCACGGCGTCGAGCGCGGTGATGACCGCCGCGAACGGCTTGAAATGGTAGAGCGAACTGCGGGCCAGGGTCGATAGCCTGCGATCGGTCGCCAGCCCGAGCAGGAGCGGATCGAGATGGCTCTGATGACTCGATACGACGAGCAGCCCGCCCTGTTGTGGCAGCGGCTCGGCGAACCGTACGCGGAATCCGAAAACCGACACCGCCAGCGTGCGACAGAGCACCCAGAGCAGGTCATACAGCCAGCGGCCGAACCCTTTTTGGCCGCCGGTGACAGCCGTTCCGCCACGGGATTCGTCGGCGACGGCATCCTGTGAATCGCTCATGGCTGCCCCCGTGTGCGCCGGCATGCCTCGGCCATATCGGCCAATCGCTGCACCACCTCGTCCGCTGACAGCCCGTCGGTTTCCAGGAGCACCGCACCGTCGGCCTGCCGCAGTGCGCCCACCGGCCGCGAGCAGTCGCCGTCATCCCGCCGCGACTGCGATTCAAGCACCGACTCGAGTGACGTCGCGAGGCCGCGGCCACTCTCTTCGCGATGCCGTCGCCGGGCCCGCTCCTCGGGAGAGGCGGTGAGAAACACCTTCAACTCCGCATGCGGAAACACCACCGAGCCCTGATCGCGGCCCTCGGTGACGACATCGATCCCCTCCGCCATGCGGCGCTGGATCCGCTTCATCGCCTCGCGGACCGGTGGGGCGTCGGCCACCGGCCGTGTCGCCGTCGTGATCCGTTCCGTGCGGATTTCAACCGACACATCGCGGCCGTCGACGTTGACGCGACCATCACGAAACGTGATCTGAATCTCCTCGGCGAGCATCGCGATGTGGGCCGAGTCATCGAGCGATATGCCCCGCTCGAGCGCCGTCAGGGCCACGGCCCGGTACATCGCCCCCGTGTCCATATAGCACCAGCCGAGCCTAGCGGCCAACGCCCGGGCCGCCGAACTCTTGCCGGCCCCGGCCGGCCCGTCGAGCGTGATGATCATCGGTGAAACTCCACTTCGAGGTGACGCCATTGATACCGCTTGAGGAACAGGGTGATCGCCCGTCCGTCAACGGCCACGGAGTCCGCGGTCGAGCCGTCGCCGTCGAGGCTCCTCCCGCTGGCGTCGCACGGCACCGCCCGGGCCACATCCGCCGCCCATTCCAGCCGCACTTCCCCCGCGCGGCCGGCCGATTCGAGCAGGCCGATCCGCGCCGCCACGAGGCGGTCTCCCTCGTGCCGCACCGGCCCGGCCGTGAGTCGCACGTTCGCGGGCACCGCAGGATGAACCGCCGCTGCCTGGAGCGACCCAGGCGGCGCATCGGCCAGCAGTGCGGCCGCCACATCCCAGGGGCTGGCGAGCCCAATCCCCACGGCCAGTTGGCATGCGGCAGTCCCCTCGGATGCCGTGGCTGGCTGGATCGGTGCCTGCAGTGGGAGGATCGAATCAAGCATGTGGGGACTCGAGCGGAGGTGCCATGGGAGTCCGCCGGTGAGAATCGCAACCTGTTCCTGACGATCATCATGACGGCCAATTTCGATGAACCACGGGGCCGTGAATCGCCCGCGCTCACTGGGGATCGCCTGCGTGTGCAAGCTGCGGCGGATGTCGACGTCTTCGTTTTCGTTCCAGGCGAAGCGGCAGGCTGCATGGTTTTCGAAGAGCGGTCCTTGGAGGGGCTCGATGAGCCGCACCGTGACGTCGATCAACGCGAGCGGCAGCCCGTCAACGAGTTCGATCCGCTGCGTGAACGAACCCATTTCGAGCCGCTGAGCGGAGAGCAGTCGGCCGCGACTTTCGATCGCCTCGCCGCGTCCCGAAGCTGCGGGTACACGCTCGATCGAGTCGGCCTGCATCTCCGAATAGAGGGCACGCTCGGTCGCGTCTTCCCACGCGTGGCCGGGCGGCGGCGCCGGTCGGGTCGTGCGCAAGGCCAATCGCTGTGACAGCCGATTGCCGCGGTCTGCGGGCCGCCGCACGGAGAGCAGACCTCCGGTCTGGCGGTGCACCTGGACCCGCAATGAAGCATGTTCGAGCACGAGGTCCTGGTCGGCCCGTTGGCGTGTGCTGAACAACGCCGTGAAGATCCCGCCGGAGCGGTCGCTCTGGCCCGTGGTCCTTTGTGACGGCGCATCGGCGTGCAGCGGTGGTTGATCGAGGACATCGTGCAGTGGCTCACGTGCGGCCATGATCCGGCGGGCTTCGGCCTTGGCCGCGGCCACGCGGGCGGCCACGGGATCGGACCGGCGGTCCGCCGTCAATGCCGCAGGAGGCGGTGTGGGCAGACCAACGGGAAAAGCATCCGGCTCGAAGGAGACCACCGTGCCCGCGCCGGCGGTGCGGCTGAACAACTCGGGCGGTGTGACGAAGGTCCCCATCACGGTGCTGGCTGCGCCGATCCGCCGCAGGCACTCAAACCAGGGGCTGGCGGTGCCGGCGTGGTGGGCAAACTGGATGACGGCGGTGTGGTCGTGATCCATGGCGTCGCCGATCCGTTCCGGGAGGGAAAGGATCGTCTGGGCGGACCGGGCGTCGAGTGGAGGCCGGGCGATGCCGTCGATGCAGCCACCGCCGCTGCCCTCCCAACGGATGCGGCTGCCGCCCGGATCGGGGAGCGGGGTGCCGTCGAACAGTGTCCAGATCGCACCAGTGAAGCCCAGACTGGTGAGCACCTGCGGCAGGATCGCCGACGAGCCACCGGTCTGCTGGGCATACGTGACAGGGGGCGTGCCGACGGCGTCCTGCCACGCCGCAAGGCCGCGTTCGAACGAGCCCACGATTTCCTCGGGCGTGCAATCGTCGAGCGGTTGCGAGTCGTACCGGCCGCCGGCCGGGGCGATCGTGCCGTCCGTGCATCGCGCCCGCAGGCGGGCCAGCGCCGTGGGGTTGCAGGCCGCGAGTTTTTCGATCACGGCGCCGGTGGCCACCAGTGCCATGGGCACCGTTGACCGAAGCTCCCGATCCAGCGAGTCGCCGAGTGTGGATTCCGCCAGAAGGACGATGTCGAGGAGCCAGACGTCCACCGGATAATAGTGCGCTCGTGTTGACTCGAGAAACCCGTAGCACTCCTTCAGGGCCGCTCGGGCGGCCTCGTCGTCTCCGGAAATCGCCTCTCTGGCCGCCGTGACGGCCGCGTTGGCAAAGCCTGTTTCGGCCAGCGCGGATGACGAACGCATCCGCTGCGCCAGCACCTCGGCAAGCAACGCGGCCAGACCGAGTGCCTGGAAGTCGTCCGCCATCGTCCCGCCCGGGAGCGGCTCTGCGACCGGATCATCGCCGGCCAATGCCGCCGCAGCGGCAGAAACGATGTTCGCCCGGCCGGTGACGCCGCGAACCCAGTTCGATCCGGCCGTGCAGACCACATCGGCCTGGGCGGCGAATCGGTCGTCCCACGGCGCAGGCACGATGCCCAGGCTGGCATGATCAGCCGGCGGCAGATCGACGCTCGCCCAACGGGGAATGTCACCGACGGTGGCGATCAGCCAGGGGTGCCAGGCCGCCGTCCAGGCTGACAGCAGGGCATCGGCCTCCGCTTCCTCCAGCCACGTGGGAAAATCATGGAGCGAATGGCAGGGGAGAGAGACGGTGATGCGGTCCGGTTTCATGGGGACGAGTTTAGCGAAAGCGGAACGCGGAAAGCGGAAAGCGGAAAGCCCGGAAGGCCGTGCTGGGCGCGAAAAGGGGGCCCGCGAAGCGGATTCTCCGATTGACTGCCGGGCAGGATGCCCGGCCCTCGCCAGCGGGCGGAGGCCCGCCAAGCCGAGACGGCCCGGATGGCCGTGCTCGGCGTGAACACGCAGCCCGTTTGACACCCCGCGCACATCACTCATAAAGTGTTGGTAGCGAAGCGTTTGATGCGTTTCTTGAGTCCCGGTCGATTCGCACCCAAGGATGTTCTGGTAACGGCCATGGCCAGCGGTTCTTACGTGTGGGGAATTGATATCGGCAAATGCGCCCTCAAGGCGCTGCGTTGCCGCGTGTCCGCCGAGCCACGGAAGCTCGAGGCCGTCGCGTGTGAGTACATCGAATACCCGATGATTCTCAGCCAGCCCGAGGCCGACCCCATCGAACTGGTCCAGTCGGCCCTCGAGCAACTCATCAGCCGCCACGACCTGAAGGGCGACAAAGTCGCCGTGTCGGTACCCGGCAATCTCGGTCTTTCGAAGTTCATCAAACTGCCGCCGATCGAGTCGAAGAAGATTCCCGACATCGTGAAGTACGAGGCTCGGCAGCAGATCCCGTTTCCGCTGGAGCAGGTGGTCTGGCGTTGGCAACGGCTGGCCGGCGGGATGGAGGAGAGTGGGTTCGTGCTCGACGCTGAGGTGGCCTTGTTTGCGATGAAACGCGAGCAGGTTTTCAAGGCGTTGGCGCCGCTTCAGCAGGCGGGCATCCACGTCGACGTCCTGCAACTCGCCCCGATCGCGCTGGCCAACATGGCCATGTTCGACCAGTTGCCTGATCCCGCGACCATCGACCCCGACGAGCCGATCCCCTCCATCGCGCTTGTGTCGGTGGGGGTGGACTCCACAGACCTGGTGGTCACCAACGGACGGCGGATCTGGCAGCGCAGCATTCCGTCGGGCGGCAGCAACTTCACCAAGTCGCTCGTGCAGGGGATGAAGCTCACGTTTTCGAGGGCGGAAAGCCTGAAGCGGAATGCTGTCAAGGCGGAGGACCCGAAGGCCGTTTTCAAAACGATGAAGCCGGTGTTCAACGAATTCGCCGCGGAACTGCAGCGATCGCTGAATTACTTCACCGGCACCGATCGCACGGCAACCATCAGCAAGGTGCTGCTGATGGGAAATGCGACCAAGCTCCGCGGGCTGGCCGACTTCGTCGGCCAGCAGCTGCAGCTCGATGTGCAGCGGCTCGACAAGTTCAACGCCCTAGAGGGGGCGGCGGTGTTGTCGACTCCCGCGTTCCGGGAGCACCAACTCGCGTTCGGAACCAGCTATGGGCTTGCGCTGCAGGCTGCGAACGTCGCGGCGATCAGTACGAACCTGCTTCCTGACGAGATCGTCCGCGATCGCATCATTGAATCGAAGAAGCCTTGGGCCGTGGGGGCGCTGGTCGGGCTGCTGGCTGCCGCGATGATCAATTTCTTCGGGATGTTCGCCGCCTGGACGGCGTATGCTCCCGACCTGTATGCGGCCGCTTTCGGCAAGGCCGACGCGGTCAAAAAGCAGTCTGCAGCCGCCACGGCGGCCATCGGCGAGGTCCGCGAACGGCAGTCCGCGGCGATTGCCCAGCAGCAGTGGCTGGCAAGGGTGCAAAACCAGCGGTTCGAGACGCTCGACATGATGCGGGCGGTGCAGTCGCTGCTGCCCCATGATGAAGAGGGAAAGGTTCCTGAGAATCCAGCCGATCGCAACGAACTCCACATCGATCAGATGGACTGCCAGTATTTCCCCGATCTCGCCGAGTGGTTTGGTGGCCTCAAGCCGCAGTGGGCAGAAACTCACATCGGGGAGGAAGCGGCCGAACAGCAGGCTGCTCAGGCGGACGGCAACGGCGAGCCGCCAGCGCAGGCCCCGCAGCCCGAGGCGGATGCCCCGGCCGCCGATGTGGCCACCCCCGATGGAGAACAGGCGGAGAAGAAGGACGACGTCGCGGGCCCGGCTGGTGCTGGCTGGGTCATCGAACTGCGGGGCCATCACTTCCACAACGAACAGCGTCACAAGCCGCTGGAAGGCGCGCAATTCTTGCGTTCAACGCTCGTCAAGAACCTGATGGGCAAGGACACCAAGGTCGTTGTTTCTGCCGGTCCTTTAGCGGGAGAGCAACTGAGTGTGTCCGACCTGGGCATCGGCTTCCCGATCATTGTCGAGTCATCCCCCATCAAGCCGGTGAGGATCCCCATCGCCAACCTGAGCGAAGGCGGCGGTTCGCCGGCGATGCCGATGCCCGCCCAGCCAGGTGTCGATCCAACGCTGCCGCTCGAGCCGCAGGAACTGTTTCTCAATCGGTATGACTTCGTGCTGCAATTTTGTTGGCAGCCGCGGCCCGCCGGACAAGCTCCACCAGCCCCGCCTCCAGTCGCTGCTGCGGCTGGGGAGTGATCCAACCGTTCTCGTGTCTTTCGATCCAGCACGACCTCACCATCGCTTGCAAGCGTCAACACCATGGCCAAGATTTCCGCTTCGGACACGTCTCGTCCCTTGGTGGCGATGCTCGTCAAGCACCACTTCTGGCTCTTGGCGCTCGTGGTGCCGTGCCTGTTGCTGCCATTGGTGTTCCTCGCCCGAGGGAAGCTGACCTCGCAGATCGAGGCGGTGCGAGAGCAGATCAAGGGACACCTCACGGCGTTACAGAGCGTGCGACGCATCCCCCAGCATCCCAACACCTCGTGGGCCAACGACATCGATACCAGCACCATGCGGGTCAAGCGGGAAACGTTTGCTGAGTGGCGGAAATTCTGGGACAGCCAGCAGTCGCTTCGCGTCTGGCCGGAATCGTTGGGGCCCGATTTCGTGAAGGCGGTGGAGTCGTTGAAACCCGACGGCAAACTGTCTCCGCGGTTGCTCGAACGCTACCAAAACAACGTACGCATGCTGGTTCGGACGCTGCCCGCAAACTTGGGTGTGGAAGAGGCCATGAGCGGCATCGGTGAGGCAGGGCAGTCGCCGGTCCGCCAGCAGCCGTCTCGTCCGGAGATGATGCGGCCCGGCATGGGGCCGGCGGGAGTGGTGCCGGAGGTGTCGCCCTATGCCGCGACGTGGAGCCCGGAAAACCAGCAGAAGATCTATCAATCCTTCGACTGGGACAAGAAACCATCCACCGCGAAGGTGCTGCTGGCCCAGGAAGAGCTATGGGTCTATGGGCTCCTCTGTGACGCGGTGGCGAGGATCAACAAGCCGGCCACCGGCCCGCACAACGCCGCCGTCTCGCGCATCGACGAACTCTACGTCGGGTATCCGGCGGCAGAAGACAATCCAGGAGGCGCCAGCGGCGGGCGTGTCATCCGCATGGTCGCGAAGGAGAATCCTGATGCGATGATGGCGCCGCCGCCGGACATGATGGCGCAGGGAGAGCCCGGGGCTGCCGTGGGTCGGCCGCCCAACCCGCGGTTCGAGGGGGGTGGGCAGCGTGATAGTCGCATGCCAGCTCCGATGTCGTCTCCAGAGGAGGCCGCGGGGCCGGTGGATGCAGACGTTCCGCTCCGCAACTGGATCTATGTCGACTTCGCGGGGAAGCCGCTGAGTGCCGCCGAGTTGGAGGCGGCGATCGACAGTCAGATGGTTCATCTGATGCCGTTCGTGTTGCGTGTCGTGATCGATCAGCGACAGATCGACGCGTTGCTCGTCGGCCTGGCAGCCTCTGCAATTCCCATCGATGTTCGCCAGGTTCGGATCAACGCCCCGACATCGGGGCAGGCCGGGATGCCGTCCATGCCATCCGGGCCATCCGGGCCATCCATGCCTGACGGGGGGGGGCTCGGCGGCCCGACCGGTGCCGGAAGATATTACGACGTGACCCTCGAACTTCGCGGCACTGTTGGTCTGGCGACGCCGCCGAACGAGAAAACCGTCGGCTTGGAGCCGGGGCAGGGTGATGCGGTGGCTCCTGCCGATGCCGGGGAAAAGGTGGCTCCGGCCCCCAAGGCAGCGCTGTTGAATCGGCCCACGCGCAGGAGGATCGCGTCATGAAAGCGCCCCGTATTGCATTCAACAAGGATGCGCTGCTGACGTTCCTGCTTGTTCACGGCGAGAAGTTGATTGCCGTCATGGTCGGCTTGGCAGCGTGTGCGCTGGCCTGGGGCGGCATGTCGGCTCTCCGCAATATGCGGCCCACTTCAGAGCAGCAGCCGGAGTCGATCGTTGCCGAGGCGGCGACAACCGCCGAGCACATCGAGGCGGTGAAGATCGCTCCGGACGATGAACTCACCAGCGAAAAGGGGCTGGCTGACACCGTGGCCCAATGGCTGTCGCCGAAAATCACACCCACGCCGCCGCAGGTGGTCTTCAACAAGCCGCTGTTCGGAGAACTCGCCAGGCGAAGCAGCCCCGACATTCTGCCGATTGAAGACCTCCAGGCCGTCGCGGGCATTGCCGTCATGGCGCGGAAGCCCAAGCCGGTCGGCGATCGGCCGGTGCCTGACCGTCCCCTCAACCTCGACGCCAACAACGTGCCGAAGCCTGGCAAACCGCCGAAAGGTGGTGGCCGTGGTGGTCCCGTGCAGCCTGTGCCGCCGCAGCCGCCGAATATGGGATTGATGCCGCCCCAGCCTGACCCGAATGCCATTCAGGGCAAGATCGTGCCGTATGTGCTCGTCACCGGCCTGATTCCGATCGTCAAACAGCAGCAGGAATACGACCGCAGGTTCAGTACAGCGAGCCTTCGCGACGCGATGCTCGACTCTCCGAGTTGGAGTAATTACCGCATCGAAAGGACCGAGGTGCTGCCTGGAACGGCCGAGAAGTGGACACCGGTCGACATGAAAAGCATCGCTCGTCGGTATGCGGGCGAATGGGCGGGGATCCAGCCCGAACCGCTGTTGCCACAAATTCTGCTGCCACCTGAACTGGAGCGGCGGGATCCGACGCAGTCGCCGTTGCCATTCTGCATGCCTATGCCGCAACTGGCAGACAACTCCTGGGGTTTCAACGCCCTGCATCCCTGGTTCGCCGATTTTCTGCAGCGTGATGCGGTCGCCCGGAAGGCCCAGGCCGAGGCAGACGCGGAGAAGGCCGCCGAGAACACGAACGTCTTTGGTGGAGCGAGTGGAACGCCGCCCCCCGGTGGTTTTGGGCCGATGGGGCCTGATGGGACGGGAATGATGCCGGGAATGATGCCGGGAATGATGCCGGGAATGATGCCAGGCCCCGATGGGCAGATCGCGAAGGGACCGGAGTACCGCCTGTTCAGGTTCATCGATCTCGCGGTCATGCCGGGACGGACATACCGCTACAGGGTCAAGACGGTGTGCTGGAACCCGAATCTGAATGTGCCGAGCCGCCACCTCGTGGATGCGGCGATCGCCAAACAGACCACCCTCGAATCCCCCGACAGTAACGCTACCACGCCCGTCGTCGTGCCCGATGGTGCCCGACTGCTGGTGCAGCCAATGAAGAAGCAGGATCTCAAGCGGCTGAAGGGGGGCATGGTTTCCACGCTGATCCTCGGCGAAAAACCAAACTCCGGCACGTTTGCCCTGCGGTCGCTGTTGATGGAAGTTGGCGGCATCGCAAACGTGGACCCGGGGCAAAACAAGCGTGGCGATCCCCGTTCGCGAGGCGATGCGATCGTCACCGACCGTGTGCTTCTCGACATCCGCGGCAAACTCGAGGATCGCACGGAGACCAGGACAGGCAAGCCAACGCCGCCGCCCGAACCGCTCGAGATGATCTTCCTCCGGCCGGATGGCACGTTCGAGGTCGCCTCCTCGGCCGAGTCTCAGCAGGATATCGACCGGTATCAACCCACAATGCCGGCCGATGATGCCGGGGCCGCCCCCGGCGGCATCGGCCAGCCGCCGGTCCCCGGCGATTCACCGTTTGGCAATCCGTTCGCACCCAAAAAATAGTGTCAGGGCATTTGTCATGAGCCTCTTCCACTCCGTGCACGCGCGGCCCAACGGCCGTTTCCTGCGGCTTCGCGTCAAGTCTGTCGTGGCTGCGGGAGTGCTGGTGACGGCTGCGGCCGGCGCCTTCGCTCAGGACGACGATGCCCGCCTGTTGAACTGGACGAAGGTGGAGTCCGCGGCGGAAACCCGCACCTACAAGGACTCGATGCGTGGTGGCGGGGCATTCGATGCGGCGGCCCGCGGATTTCTCGAGGAGATCGCGCTGCCGCAGTTGGGGCTCGAGGCCAACCGCACCACGATCGAGCGAGTCCGGAAGCGGCTGCGGGAATATCTGCTTGCCGACATCGCCAATGAAAAGGCTGCGGAAGAGGCCAGCAAGACCTGTCTGTCTTTCATGGAATCGCTCGCAGGCAAGGAGGATGTGGATGCCGTCGTGCGGGTGAATGCGATGCTGATGATCGGCGAATTGCAATCCTTGGATCGAAAGCCCTGGCAGCCTGCCGCCGCGGTGCTCGCGCGGGCGGTTGCGAACACCGAGTTGCCCAAGGCGGTGCGGATCGCCGCGTGCGTGGGGCTTGCCAGGCACGTCGAGGCGACGAAGGGCGTGGTTGAGGAGCAGCAACGGATGGCAGCGGTGGCGGTCCCTGCCATCGTGGCAATTCTCAAAGAGGACGCGCAGGAGCAGAAGCCCCCGTCTGTGGCCGTTGAGAACGACTGGATGGCGTCGCGGTGCCTGACGATGCTCACCTCGCTAGGGCCGCTCGCGCCTGCGACCGCGGCAGAAGTGGTGCGGATTCTTGACGAGAACAAGCGTTCGATCAATGTTCGTGTGCGGGCTGCGGCCGCACTGGCGGCTGTCGCGGGCCCGGAATCCAAGGTCGACAAGGCAGCGGTCATCAAGTCGATCGGGGAGGTGGCCGTCGTCGCACTCGAACGTGACGTGGCGGCTGCGGATAAGCTGATCCTCGATCGTCAATACGGCGGTGGCGCCGGACTGTCCTCGCCGGGCATGATGCCAGGGATGATGCCGCCGGGGATGATGCCGCCGGGGATGATGCCACCGGGGATGATGCCACCGGGGATGATGCCACCGGGGATGATGCCACCGGGGATGATGCCGCCGGGGATGGGAGGCGACCCGTCTGGGCAGCCAGCCGTCGAACAAATGATTCCGCGAGAGGCCTGCCGCCGAGCCGCCTGGCGATTGGCTGTGCTCGCCGATTCCATACTCACCGATGATTCGAAGCGTGGCATCGCGGTATTGGGCGGTGAGGCAACGCCAGCCGCCGTGGAACTGGCCCAGAACCTGCGGCGGGCTGCGATGGAGTTGGATGCCACACCCGAAGAGATGACTCTGCGGCAGGCTCTCGCCGGTCTGAAGCCGCCAGCCCCAGCTGCGGCGGCCGCCGAAGAGCCGCCGGCCGCCGCGGCCAAGTAAGCTGAGACCACGCGATCGGCTTACCGCTTGATCAGGTCACGGACGGTACCGCCCGACGGAATCATCGGCAGCACGTGCTCCTGGTAGGGCACCTGAACGTCGAGCAGCGCCGGCCCTGGTGCGTCGATCAGACGCTTGAGAGCCGCCTCCAGGTCGCCCCGCTCCACGACCGTCTCGGCCTGCCAGCCGAAGCCCTTCGCGATTTGCACGAAGTCCGGATATCGAGCCTCCGGCGAGATGCCATTGCCCTGCCCGGAGGATTCGGGGTTCCCGATGGGACCGAGGTAGGTGTGGGCACGGTTGCCCTTATGAAAGCGGTCCTCCCATTGCACCACCATGCCGAGGTGCTGGTTGTTGAGAAGCAGCACCTTGACGGCGATGTTTTCACAGTTACAGGTGGCGAGTTCCTGAATATTCATGAGGATGCTGCCGTCGCCATCGATGTCGACCACGAGCGACTCCGGGTGGGCTACCTTCGCCCCCATCGCCGCCGGCAGTCCGAATCCCATCGTGCCCAGGCCGCTGGAGGAGAGCCAGGTCCTGGGGCGACGGAACTTGTAGAACTGCGCCGACCACATCTGGTGCTGGCCCACACCCACCGTGATGATCGTGTCGCGTTCGGCCGTGAGCCGGGAAAGCTCGGCGATGGCGTGCTGCGGCAGGATGCCGGGGAAGGAACGATCGTAGGAAAACGGATCCTCCCGCTTCCACTCGTCGATCTGCGCATACCATGCGTCGAGCGGTGCCGTAGGCGGCTCCACGATCGCGTTGAGTAGCGACAGCGATTCCTTCACGTCGGCCACGATCGGCACGTGGACGAGTTTGTTCTTGTTGATCTCGGAGGGGTCGATGTCGATGTGCACGATGAAGCCGTGCTGGGCGAATTCCGACACCTTGCCCGTCACCCGGTCGTCGAACCGCACGCCCACTGCGATCAACAGGTCGGCCTGATCGACGGCCTGGTTGGCGTACACGCTGCCGTGCATGCCGAGCATGTCCAGACTCCGCGGATCGTCGCCAGGAAACGCCCCGAGCCCCAGAAGGGTCATCGTGACCGGGATGCCTGTCAGCCGCACGAGTTCGCGGAGTTCGGCGGAGGCGTCTGCCGTGATCACACCGCCACCGGCGTAGATCACGGGCCGCTTGGCCCGCTTGATGGCGGCAGCCACCTGGGCGATCTGCTCCGCATGCGGCTTCCGCACGTCAGGGTGATAGCCGGGCAGATTCATCGGCGCATCGTAGTCGGGCACGATTTGCGCGAGCTGAACGTTTTTCGGCAGGTCGACAAGGACCGGGCCGGGTCGCCCCGTGGTGGCGACATGGAATGCCTCCCGCATCACCCGGGTGATGTCGTTGGCGTCGGTCACCAGATAGTGATGTTTGGTGATGCCGCGACAGACTTCCACGATCGGCGTCTCTTGGAAGGCGTCTGTTCCGATCACGCTCGTGCTCACCTGGCCAGTGAGCGCGACCATCGGGACGCTGTCCATCTTCGCGTCGGCGATCGCCGTGACGAGGTTGAGCGCACCGGGGCCACTGGTCGCCATGCAGACACCCGGCTTTCCAGTCGTTCTCGCGTAGCCCTGGGCCGCGAAGCCGCCGCCCTGCTCGTGCCGCGGAAGGATCGTCCGCAGTCGGTCTGCGGCGCGGGTGAGCGCCTGGTGCAGCGGCATGCTGGCACCGCCTGGATAGGCGAAGATGACGTCCACACCGTGGCGGATCAGCGACTCGACAACCACGTCGGCACCGCTGACGAAGGCTTCGGAGGCGCGGGGTCGGGAGACGGTGGCCATGGGTTGGGCTCCTCTGGTGTGGGCTGGACGGTCCGGCGACGGCCGATCCGCTCTCCTCAAAAATACACGAAAAATGGCCCGCCGCGTCAGGGGTCGATTTTTCGCAGAATTTGCCGATTACGGTGTCCGGAGGGGGCCGGGCGGGGCTGGCCACGCCCCGTCGCCGGACGTTCGCTGCGGCATCCTGCCTCCGCTCACTCGATGCTGACTGCGCTCGCCAGATCGCCTCCGCTCCGGCATCCTGCCTGCGCTGGTCAGCAACGCCGGCTCTCAGGACGAGGCCAGCCCCGCCCTCCCGGATTGCATGGCAGGATGCCATGCGCAGCACCAGCAAACTGCGTTTGCCAAGAAAAAACGACAGGAAGTCGTGTTTTTCGTGAAAACAGCTCCTCGAGCTTCCGCCGATCCCCGGCTCGCCTTCTTTGCTGCGCTCACAACGGGCTCAGCCATCCGGACGTTCCGCTTCCATTACACTGACCCGCGTGTCTGATTCCACGGTTTCAGGGCCGGCCGGGCGAATGCTCGGCCTTGCCAACACGCTCGAAACGCACAACGGGTTCGCCGAGGTGGTCGCCAGTCTCCGAGCGGGACACGGCGGCACGATCGGCGGAACCTGGGGATCGGCGTCTGCGCTGACGGCCGCCGCGCTCACGCAGGCGTTGGTCGACGGCCCCGGCCTTCTTGTCGTGGTGCTGCCCCACGCCGCCGACGCCGATTTTTTTCTCGACGACCTCGCGCTGTTCACACAGTTCCCCGTCTCCCTCCTTCCGGCGTTGGAAGACTATGGCGAGGCGATGTCAGCGACTGATCCCACCGCGGCGGAGCGGCTGGCGTTGGTCAAGCGGTTGATCGGCCCTCCGACCGAACAGCCGCGGATCATCGTGACCACCATCCAGGCCCTGCTGTCTCCGCTGGCCGACCCACGCGAGATCGAGGCCAGCACTCGCCGGCTCACCGTGGGAGGCAGGCTCGATCCGGCAGAGCTCGCCGACTGGCTGGTGGCGCGGGGCTGGGAGCCGGCTGATGCCATCGAGTCTCCCGGCACGTTCGCTCGGCGCGGCGGCATCCTCGACCTCTTCGCGAACGACTGGGCCCGTCCCATCCGCGTCGAACTGTTCGGCGACGAGATCGAGTCGCTGCGTACCTTCGATACCGTCAGCCAGCGAAGCGTCGACTCGCTTGATGCCATCGACCTCACGGCCTTCGTGCGGGATGAACTGGTGCGGGATGCATTGGGCGCGGGTGGCCTGCCGGCGCGGCGGACACAACTGGCCGACATCGTGCCCGCCGGTTCGTGGTGGGCCCTGGTCGAGCCCGGCGAGATTGCCGAGGAAGCAGCCCGAGCGCACCAACTCCTGACCGATGCCACCTCCGAGGCGGGTGGTTCGTCGCCGGTCGCGGATCCAGCAGATGTGTTCTCCAAGATCTACCGATTCCCCTCGGTGACGCTCTCCGCCGTGGCGCCGTCGAGCTTGGAGTCGACGGCACTGCTGGCCATCGAGAGCGTGGAGCGGTTCACCGGCGTGCTCGACCGCGTCCGCGAGGAGCTGGAAACGGTCGGCAAGGATCAGGAGGTGTGGGTGGTCGCGCCGACCGATGCCGAGGAAAAGCGGCTCCGGGAGCTGCTGGCCGAGAGTGCGCCGGCACGATCGGGCCGGCTGCACTTCGCTCGGGGACACCTCTCAGGAGGCTTCCGTCTTGTGCCCGAAAAGATCGTGCTGATCTCGAGCGCGGAACTTTTCCGTCGCGAGGATGTGGCGACGTCACGGCCCGCGAAGCAGCGGCTATCGCGGGCGATCGACACCTTTCTCGATCTTCACGAGGGGGATTATGTCGTGCACGTGGCCCACGGCATCGGCCGCTACAAGGGCCTCAAGCTGCTCGAGAAGCATGGCCGTACGGAAGAGTTTCTCGACATCGAGTTCGCGGAGAGCACGCGGGTCTATGTGCCGGCGTCGTGCATCGAACTTGTGCAGAAATACGTGGGAGGCACCAAGCTCGCCCCCAAGCTCGCAAAGGTCGGTGGCGGCCTCTGGGAGCGGCAGAAGGCTGCGGTCGAGCGGGCCGTCGCCGACATGGCCGCCGACATGATCCAACTGCAGGCCCGGCGGGAGAGCCGCCCCGGCGTGGCCCTCCCGCCCGACACGCCCTGGCAGCGGAGCTTCGAGGACTCGTTTCCTTTCGACGAGACGCCGGACCAGCTCACGGCGATCGAGGCGATCCGCGCCGACCTCGAGCGGCCGCGGCCGATGGACCGATTGCTCTGCGGTGACGTCGGCTTTGGCAAGACGGAGATGGCGATGCGGGCGGCCTTCAAGGTGGCCGAGGCGGGGGCCCAGGTGGCCGTGCTCGTGCCGACAACGGTGCTGGCCGAGCAGCATCGCCGCACGTTCACGGCGAGGTTTTCAGAGTTCCCCTTCACCATCCGGGCACTCTCGCGGCTCACCGGCACAAAGGAGGAGCGAGACACGCTGGAGGGACTCGCGCGTGGCACCGTCGACATCGTCATCGGTACGCATCGGCTCGCTCAGGCCGACATCCATTTCGCCAACCTCGGGCTCGTGGTCGTCGACGAGGAGCAGCGATTCGGCGTGGACGTCAAGGAGAGGCTCAAGGCGCTGCGTGCGAGCGTGGACGTGCTGACAATGACCGCCACGCCGATCCCGCGGACGCTCCACATGGCGATGCTCGGCATCCGTGACATCTCCAACCTCACCACGCCACCCGCCAACCGCATCGCGGTCGAGACCCGCGTGGCCCGCTGGGATGAGCGTCTCATCCGCACAGCGATCGACCGGGAGCTTGCGCGGGGGGGCCAGGTCTTCTTCGTGCACAATCGCATCCACGACATCCACAAGGTGCAGCACAGGCTCTCCCAGATCGTGCCCGAGGCGACGATCGTCATCGCGCACGGCCGGCTCTCCGAATCGGAGTTGGAGGAGGTCATGCTGGCCTTCGTCGCTGGGCGGGCCGACATTCTGCTGGCCACCACGATCATCGAGAGCGGACTCGACATCCCGCGGGCGAACACCATCTTCATCGATGAGGCCGACACCTACGGGCTTGCCGATCTGCATCAACTGCGCGGCCGCGTTGGCCGGTCGCACCACCGCGCCTACTGTCATCTGCTCGTCGACGAGACCGCCACGCTCACCAGCACGGCGGCCAAGCGGCTCCGCGCGATCCAGGAGTTCACCAGCATGGGCGCCGGCTTCTCGCTGGCGATGCGCGACCTTGAGATCCGTGGCGCAGGCAACCTGCTTGGCACGCAGCAGAGCGGCCATATCGCCACGGTCGGGTACGAACTCTACTGCCGGTTGCTCGAGCAGGCGGTCCGCGGGCTCAAGGCGATGCCACCAGCCGAGCCACCGCCGGTGACCATCGATCTGCCCGGTGCCGCCTGGCTGCCACGCGACTTCATCCCCGACTTCCGCGCCAAGATCGATGTCTACCGCCGGCTGTCGCGTGTGACGGGCGAAGGCCAGGTCGACGACCTGGCGGCGGAACTGGTCGATCGGTTCGGCCCCTTGCCGGCGGAGGTGACCAGGATGCTGGAGTTTGCCCGTCTGCGGGTCGCCGCCGCGGCCCACGGCATCGATTCCATCACCCGACAACCGGGCATGCTCATGATCGGCCATCACGACCTCCAGGCCATCCAACGGCTGCGGGTGGCCTGGCAGGCTGGGGGGAAGGCGCTGCGCGTCGTAGGTGAAAAAAGCGCCGTGGTACCGTTGGACCAGCGGATTTGTGACGATCCGGATAGGCTCTTGGCAACGGTCAGGACGCTCTTGCGGCCCGCTCGCGGGCGTCCCTATAGTCCCCGCCCCGTCGCGACCAAACCGCGCACGTAACCGCCGGCCGCTCGGCGGGCTTCGGGACATTTCCGACCGAGACCGTGATGCTCCATCCCGGCCGCCACATTCACGCCCGTAGCAGACTCCCATGGGGATGCTGCGCGATTGTCCTGCTCGCCGCCGGCGTCGCGTCGGCCCAAAACCTGTCAGGGCCGATGGACGACACGGCCGCAGGCGGCACCACGCCCCCAGCCACCTCGGCCCCCACCGACCGCAGCATGGTTGGGCCGGGGCAGATGCCGCATGTTCCCAAGGCCCTGTCGCGGCCCGAGGGCTGGCCCGGCGGCACGGGAGCGTCGAAGCAAGGCCAGGAAAATCATGTGCTGTCGAGCATCCTCCCCAATCCCGGTGGGCCGCTGGAGCCGGTCGCGATCCCGACAAAAAAGTCCGACGCGAAGGCGACGGGGAAGTCTGGTGTCATTCAAGCCGGCTTCGAGGAGACGCTGCCATCTGGTTCGGCCGGCTCTGGGCAGCCCGCGGGCATGCAGTCGTTGGATAACGCCAGGGTGGTCGCCCGGGTCGGCCCCGAAGTCGTGCTGGAGGGCGACCTGCTCACGCCCACGGCGCTGGCCTGGTTGGACAAGGTCTCGGGGGGACTCACGCCGGAGCAGATCCGCGAACTGAAGACGCAAATCTGTCGGCAGGTGATCAAGCAGCACGTCGACTCGTTGATCGTCTACGTCGATGCATGTCGGACAATTCCCGAGGACCGCCTGCCGGAGATCGAGAAGAAGGTCAACGAGGCGTTCGACCAGCAGCAACTGCCCCGACTCGTCAGCGACGCTGGCGTTGCCAATGGCCTCGAATACGACCAGTTCCTGCGGTCGCGGGGACAGTCGCTCGACCGCATTCGGAAGATATTTTTTGAGAGGGCACTCGCGCAGCAGTGGATCCAGCAGAAGGTGGTCAATGACGGGGAGATTCCGCATGCGGAGATGATCGCCTGGTACCAGAATCATCTGGCCGAATACGAGTTTCCTGCCAAGGTTCGGTTCGAACAGCTCACGGTGAAGGTCACGGCCAGCCGGCCTCGTGGTCAGGCGTGGACCATGCTGGCTGCCATGGGCAACGACGTGATGCAGGGCAAGCCGTTCGCGGATGTCGCCCGCGCCCGTTCCGAGGGGCCGACGGCGGCGACCGGCGGCAGCTTTGACTGGACGACCAAGGGAAGCCTCGTATCGAAGGTCATCGACGAGGCGGTGTTCACGCTGCCTGTCGGCCAGTTGAGTGCGATTCTCGACGATGGCTCGGCCGTGCACATCGTGCGTGTGACCGAGAGAACGGATGCCGGTCGCGTGGCCTTTATCGAGGCGCAGGTGGAGATTCGCGGGAAGCTCCAGGACGAGCGTCGGAAACGCCAGATGGACGAGTACCTCGCCACGGTTCGTGACCGCACGCCCGTCTGGACCATCTTCGACGACGAGCCCACCGGCTCGTCGCAGGCTGCGGCGCAGACCGCGAGCCAGCCCCGCACGACGCGGTGATGGTCGGCCGCAGCTTCTGCGGCGATTGCCGACCCGTGGCGAGGGGGCTAGACTGCCGCTTCCACGCAGATGCCTTCGTCTGGCCCTCCGGCTACCCCATCGCCAAGGAGAGATTGGCCCCATGAGTGCTCCACCGAACACCCCCGTTTCATCCGCCGCCTCTGTCCCACCGTGGCCTGGCGCCAAGTCGGATGGCACCGCCCGGCTGGAAATCAACGGCCGCACCACGGAATTTCCGGTGGTCGTGGGGACCGAGGGGGAGCAGGGCATCGATATTGCCAAACTGCGCAGCCAGACCGGCGCCATCACGCTCGACGAGGGCTTCGTCAACACCGGCTCGACCACCAGCGCGATCACGTTTCTCGATGGCGAGAAGGGAATCCTGCGCTACCGTGGCTATCCGATCGAGGTGTTGGCCGAGAAGTGCGACTTCGTCGAGGTGGCCTACCTGCTCATCTACGGCAAGCTGCCCAACACCACCGAACTCGACAGCTTCCGGACGGCGCTCTCGCACCACACCATGATCCACGAAGACATGCGCAGTTTCTACAACGGGTTTCCCCGTGATGCGCATCCCATGGCAATTCTGGGCAGCGTGGTGGGCGCCCTCTCCACGTTCTATCAGGACTCGCTCGACGTCCGCGATCCGCGGCAGGTCGAGGTGAGCGTGCATCGTCTTCTGGCGAAGCTCCCCACCATCGCGGCCTACAGTCATAAGAAGTCGATCGGGCAGCCGCTGATCTATCCGCGGAACGACCTCTCCTACTGCGAAAACTTCCTCCAGATGATGTTCGCGGTGCCATGCGAGGAATACCACTGCGATCCCGACTTCGCCGACGCGCTCGACATGCTGCTGATCGTGCACGCCGACCACGAGCAGAACTGCTCCACTTCCACGGTCAGAATGGTCGGGTCGAGCGACGCCAACCTCTTCGCCAGCATCTCAGCCGGCATCTCCGCTCTCTGGGGGCCGCTCCACGGTGGTGCGAATCAGGCCTGCGTCGAGATGCTCGAAAAGATCGTGGCCGATGGCGGCAACGTGAAGAAATATGTCGATCTCGCCAAGAAGAAGGACTCGGGCTTCAGGCTGATGGGCTTCGGCCATCGCGTCTACAAGAACTACGACCCCCGTGCGAAGCTGATCAAGGCGACGTGCGACAAACTCCTTGCCAAGCTCTCGTTGCGGGATCCGATCTTCGACATCGCCCAGCAGTTGGAGGAGGTGGCCCTGGCCGACGACTACTTCATCGAGCGGAAGCTCTATCCCAACGTCGACTTCTATTCGGGTGTCATCTATCGTGCGATGGGCATCCCGGTGCAGATGTTCACCGTGTTGTTCGCGATGGGCCGGCTGCCGGGCTGGATCGCCCACTGGATCGAGATGCACCACTCGCCCACGAAGAAGATCTGCCGTCCGCGTCAGATCTACACCGGCGAAACCCTCCGCGATTTCGAGCCGATCAACAAACGCGGCTAGCAGCCCGTGGAGTGCGGCGACGGTTCGGGGCTGCCCATGCCCCGTCGCCGGACGTTCGCTTTCGTATCCTGACAAGCGTTGCGCCGGTGCTGACGTGCCGCATTGGTTCGCCGGCTGCGGCATGCTCGTCGCCGGCGGATTCTGCTACAGGATGCTCTTGGACGAATCGTGTATCGCTTGTGAGTCGCAGAATTCACCGGACTCCTGCGCGTGCCTCCGACCGGCTCCTCAGCATCAACCTTCCCGAAAAACACAACATCGTGTCGTTTTTTCTTGGCAAACGCAGTTTGCTGGTGCTGACCCCGCCCTCCGGGCCTGGCGTCGTGAGGGCATACCTCTGGCGGAATCCGTGAGGGGCTGCCCATGTCCCGAGAGCCGGCGTTGCTGACCAGCGCAGGCAGGATGCCGGAGCGCAGTCAGCATCGAGTGA
>JBILKZ010000130.1:0-10775 GCA_044376405.1 Pirellulales bacterium | reverse complement strand
GAGCCGGTCGAGGCCGAGCCACTGATGGATGAAGCCCGCGGCGAAGTCGTGCGACTTCTCGTCGGCGATCATCCGGTCGACCTCCGCCGCCAGCACCGTAGGCTTGCGGAGTTCGCCCGAGGCGGCAAGCGCCAGCAGCTTCGCGTCGGGCGGCGCGGCCCAGAGGAAGTAGGCCAGCCGTGTGGCAAGCTCGCGATCGGAGAGCCGCCGCGTGTTTTGGTCACCGTCGTCCCGGTCGTCAGTCTTGCCGTCGTCTCGATCGGTGTCTGACTGTGCCGCAAGCGGGTCGGCCAGGTAAAGAAATCCTGGCGACGCGAGCATCACTGCCATGGGCTCACGGATGGCCACGAGCGGCTCGTCGCCCGCCTTCCGCCGCGTTTCGTAGACGGTGACCAGCCGATCGAGAAAATCGTTCGCAGGGGTGGCGCCGCGGAAGGCCAGCTTGCCGAACCGGCGAAGAATCGTGCGGACGATCTGCTCCTCCGGCCCCTTCTTCGCAAGGCCGCCGAACACCTGCTCATGGATCACCGAGGGCGAGCCGCTAGGCACCGGTCCGTCCCACTCGACCCAGTCGATCCACAGCGCGAGGTCGCGACCGACGCCGTTTTTCGCTTTCTCGAGCGAGTTCTGGAAGTGGTCGGCATGGCCGTCGTTGTAGCGCTTTTCGCGGAAGTACCAGGTGCGGGGGCCGGAGGCCGTCACCCGCACGGGAATCTCGAGCACCTGCGGCTGATCGATCGTGCCCGTCACCTGAAAGGTCTCGATCGTCTCAAAATCGCCCCGCGGGTCGTCCTTGCTCCCCTTGGTTCCCATTTCCAAAAACCGCCGGACCTGCGGCGCGTCGGTTGCGGCGGCCACCCGCAGCCTCAGCAAATAGTCTCCGGGGGGGGCTACAGGCGGGATCGTGATCGCCTCGGTGTCGTGATAGTTGTTGGAGGCATACATCAGCCAGGCGCCCTTGTCCGAATGCGGAGCCGCCAGGAAGTGCTCGAGATAGGGGCCGTGGTTTTCGTACGCCTGGATGCGGAACTTCGCCTCATGCTTGTCGGGAAAGCCGAAGTCCTTCGTCTTGTCGGGATCGGCACCCGCCGCCTCCCATTCCTTGGCCTTGCGATAGCCACCGAGAAAGTAGCCGTTGAGCAGGCCTTCGATCTGCTTGCGGGCCGCGACCTCCGCCTCCCGCCGTTCGGTCTTCCGCTCCGGTTTGGTGTCACCCGGCTTCGGCCAGTCGGAGGCGGCAGCCGCGATCGCCGTGCGGCCGATCGCGAGATACTGCTCGAGTTGGTCGCTCGACATGAAAAGCCCCGAGCCGATCGTGTCGAAGGAGCCGGTACCTGTGTCGGCGGGCAGGCTCGACGTGTCGACCTCGACGCCGAGTAGGTCGCGGAGCGTGTGACGATACTCGCGGCGGTTGAGCCGACGGACGAGCGTGACCTGGCCTGCATCGCCGATTGCCTTGCGGGCGGCGGCGAGGGCCTGCGAGAGATCGGCGAGGAACTCAAGCTTGGCGTCGGGCGTGGGCTGCGGCTCGTCGGCGGGGGGCATCTCGCCGGCATTGAGGACGCCGAGCACCTTCTGCCAGCGTTCGGCGGTCTCGACCGTGGCGATGGCGAAGGGCAGGTCGTCGAGCCGGACGCCGCCCTCCTGGGCCTTTTCAGAGTGGCACTTCATGCAGTGGGACGCGAAGAACGCCTGATGGCTCGAGTTCACTTCCGCGGTGGCTTCCGCTGCCGCGAGTCCAGCCATGCCAAAGCCCATACCCCAGCCCGAAAGCCAGCCAACCGGCATGGTGACCAGGCAGAATGAAAGAGAACGCCAGAGCAAAGCTGGCCGGCGGCGGTGTCTACAGGGAAGGCCTGAGCAACGCTTCACGGGCGGGGGCAGCCTGCTGGGGGACCGCAGGTGGCGGTCGCACGGGGCCGGGTTGGCCACTAAGGAAACCCGCACTTGCCCGAGATATTACGCGGATTCAGTCACGGGGCAGCCGCGCGACGGCGGCTGACGAAAAAATTGCTTCTGTCGCGTAAGCTTTTCCGGATCGGGCGGTTTTCTTCCGCGGGGGTTTTGCTCCGTCACGGTCTGTTTGACCGGTTGGCGTGGAAAAAGAGGGTTTTCATGGCCTTTTTGAAGGTGCAGGGACGTTCCGTTCCCTCGATGGCCGTTCCCGCGATGAGTCGGGCTGAGGCTTTTCGGCGCTGTCGTTGGCTGGGAGGCTGTGTGGTGGTCGCGGCGGTGACGCTTGGCTGCGGCAAACCGGCGGGGGTTGCGTTCGCTCCGGTGACGGGCCGAGTGGTAGTCAACGGCCAACCACTGGCGGCTGGCACGATCCACTTTTTCCCCGACGAGTCGCAGGGTACCAAAGGCCCGATGAGCACAGGCGTCTTGCAGAGCGACGGCAGCTATTCGCTGCACGGGCCCGGGCAACACGTTGGTGCGATGGTGGGCAACCATCGGGTGTACCTGACATTGCCGCTCCTTGATCAGACGCCTACCCCCGTCGTGGTCGATGGTGAGGTGGTCTTGCAGGCTCTGCCCCGCGACGCCGCATCCGGCACTGTGGCGCAGATTCCAAAAAAATTCCTGCAAGCGGAAACCTCTGCATGGACCGCCACTGTCGCAGAGGGCAAGGCCAACGTGTTGGATTTTGAGATCACGAAGTAACGATCGCTCGTCTGTTTTTCTTCATCTGTTTCATCTTTTCGCACCGCATCGGTCCGTGAATTCAGGAGCCCCTCTCATGGCACAAACAAAGCAGCCTGCCGCCACGATGCCACACCCACTTCGAGCACGCATCGCAAAGGCATTTACGCTCGTCGAACTTCTGGTCGTGATCGCCATCATCGGCACGCTCGTCGGCCTGCTCCTGCCGGCGGTGCAGTCGGCTCGCGAAGCGGCGCGGCGTTCGACCTGTCAGTCGAGGATCAAGCAACAGGCCCTCGCCTGCCACAACTATTTGTCGGCACAACAAGCTTTTCCGCCTGGCCAGAAGCATCAGTTGTCGGTGAACAATCCGAGTCAGTACTTCAGTTGCGGCGATGGCTCGGCTCCAGCAGGCTACGACGTGTGGGCATCAGACGCCCGCTCGTGGATCATCGAGATTCTGCCGTTCACGGAGCAGACCGCTGAGTATGCGAAGCTCGACTTCACCAAATCCGCGACCGCCACGCCCAACGCAGCCGTTCTCCGCACACCGGCTGCCTTTACGTTTGCCGCCTGTCCCACCAATCCGATTCAAGGCATCTTCGGCAACTGGGGCTCTATCATTCACTACGGCGCTTCCGCAGGGCTCTCGAATAACTCTTGCACGCGACCACCCACGACCGCTGCGAATGGAATGTTCTACGGCGTCGATGCGAATGCGAGACCTGGCGGGTGTAAGGAAAAGGACGTGACCGATGGACTGTCGAAGACGGTGATGATCTGTGAAAAACTCGGATATAACCCCGTGAGCTACACCCCCGGTACATCAGCATTTTCTCAGTGCAGAACCAACGCGGTTGACCCCTCAAGCTCTTGGTACTGGAACTTCAAGGGCGTCAACTACGGCCCTCTTACCCGCATGGAGAACGGTCCGAATACGGTTATCGCCTCGAACGACTGGTCGCAATCTTCCCCCTATTCCTTCCATCCCGGCGGGCTATCGCTGGCTTATGGTGATGGCTCGACGCAGTTCATCAGCGAGACGATTTCCATCACGGTCTGGAATGCGATCTCAAACAGGGCAGATGGCTCCACCCTCAGTCCGTGACCGATGCCATCGCTCGACAGCAATGAATTCGTGTCTCTGCTGACTGCCTCGCAGCGGCGGCTCTATGCCTTTATCTGCACGCTCGTAATCGACCGGACCGATGCCGACGAGGTGCTTCAGGAGACGAACCTTGCGCTGTGGGAGCAGGCGGAGCGATTCGAGGCGGGCACTGACTTCGTGGCCTGGGCCTGCCGGGTGGCCCACTACAAAGTGCTCAAACTCCGCGACGCGTCCAAGCGGCACCGGGTTAAGCTCGACGCGGCCGTGCTCGAACTGCTCGCCACGGAGACGATCGAAAAGGAGCGGGCCGCCGGCCAGCGGGCCGCGGAGGAATTTGAGCAGCACAGGCTCTTGCTCGTGTCGTGCGTGGACGAACTTTCGCCGCGGCACCGCGACGTGCTCGCCCAGCGGTACGAATCTGGCCGGTCGCTCACCGATATCGGTACGTCGCTGGGACGCAATGCCAACGCCATGGCCCAGCTCTTCCATCGAATCCGTGAATTGCTGCGTGAATGCGTGGAACGCAAACTCGTCGAACCCACCGTCTGACCGATAACGACAGGCCCGATTGTGATGACCACACCCTCGAACCACAACACGCAGCCAGCCGCGGCAGCGCAGGACCGCGACGAAGTTCTGCGGCTGGCCTCCGCGCTCGTGGACGGCGTCCTCTCTGCCGATGGACAGGCAGACCTCGAGCGGCGGCTCCTCGCTGATCCAGCGGCCCGCGACGCATTCCGTAGCGTTATGCGGGCCGAGTCGATCCTCGCCTGGGAGTTGGCCGGTGGTGATGCCAGCGCGGTGCAGAGCCAGCCAGAGCCGGTTCGCGCCAGCCGGCTTGCGATGCCGATGACGGTGCCGATGAAGCTGGCTGCAGGGCTCTTGGCGGCACTTGTGATCGTGGCCCTCCCCACGTGGCTGCTGAGCCAGCGCGAGCCGGCGCGGCAGGTCATCCGCGTCGTCATGCCGGCTGGCGAGCAGGTGGCCACGCTCACCGACGACGACCACGCCCGCTGGGATGGGGAGCCGTTCGATGGCCAGGGCAACCATGTCGCCAGCGGCCCGCTGCGGCTGGCGGAGGGTTCCGCCCAGATCACGTTTGCCTCGGGCGCGATCGTCGCGGTCCATGCCCCGACCGAGATTGAGATTCTCTCGGCCGACCGCGTCTTTCTCCGGAGCGGCCGGATCACGCCGTATGTGCCACCGTCGGCCCACGGGTTCACCGTCGTCTCGCCATCGGGTGAAATCATTGACCTCGGCACCGAGTTTACCGTGGGCGTCGATGCCACCGGGCGGACCGACGTGTTCGTGATCGATGGCGAGGTCGATGTCGCCAGCGGTCATACGCGGGTCCATCATGATGCGCCGTTGCGGATGACGCAGGGCTTTGGCTCACGGCTGGTGGCAGCCGAGTCTCAGCCTGCACCGACGCAGGAGCCGATCGTCGTCGATCATTTTGGCGGCGGTGAGCCGGAGCCACTGCGGTGGATCGACCATGACGAAGGCTACGTGAGCGAAGTCCGCGACGGGTCGCTCTGGATCCCGATCGCTGCTCCACCAAAACGCAAGGAACCGTTTGTACGGTCGGTTCTCGACCACGATTGGTCGCGGCTCGCCGGCCGACGATCGTCGATCTCTTTCAAGGTGACCTTGCCGGAGGAGGGCACCAACGAATCTCAGCGCTGGCTGGCGCTTGTGGTCGACGACGGTGCCGGCGACCCACCCCGTGCGTTCGACGCCAGCGCGTCGTGTGCGGTGCTTATCTCGCCGCATTGGCAGGTTGGCTTCAGGGTTGACGGGGAGCCGGCCAACCAGGGCTACGTGTTTGCCCGGGGCGAGCCGGCGGTCGGCCCCTTCCAGGTGGTGATCACGATTGACGACACGTCGGAAGGCCACGCTCTGCATGGCGGCACCGTCTGCACGGTGATGGTCAACGGCAAGGAGATCGCGACTGCGCGGCGGTTCGACCTCGCGCCGCGGCCGCGACTGCAGCTGCAGACTTTTGCGGAGCCATCCATGGGTACACGCGCCTTTGCCGTCGTCGATGACTTCAGCGTGAGCGTGTCGACGGATCGGACCACTGCTCCGGAACCCAGCCGCTGATTCTCTCCCCGTTCCTCGTCACCGGTTGCATGGTCGGCCGGGTGCGGGTCGAATACGGCTCCGCGAGCCTATTTGG
This sequence comes from Pirellulales bacterium, assembly GCA_044376405.1. GTDB lineage: Bacteria > Planctomycetota > Planctomycetia > Pirellulales > UBA1268 > CAMCQY01. Next base: position 4,848 of record JBILKZ010000130.1, on the reverse strand, counting down.
CAGCGGACGGCCGCTTGAAATTCCCGACACCCACGACACACCCAGCCACACCGATCAGGAGCATTCCCACCATGGCCAAGAAATCCGTCGCCAGCATCGATCCCCAGGGCAAGACCATCCTCGTCCGCGTCGACTTCAACGTCCCGCAGGACGACGCCGGGGCGATCACCGACGATCGGCGGATCCGCATGGCGCTGCCGACGATCAAGTCGATCGTCGACCGCGGCGGCCGGGCGATCCTCATGTCGCACCTCGGCCGGCCCGCCGGCAAGGGATTCGAAGCGGAGTTTTCCCTCGCCCCCGTCGCCAAGCGGCTCGGCGAACTGCTTGGCAAGCCCGTGGCACTTGCCAGTGACACCGGCGGCCCCGACTCGCACGCCAAGGCCAAGGCCCTGCCGGCCGGCGGCGTGCTCGTGCTCGAGAACGTGCGGTTCAACAAGGGGGAGAAGAAGGGCGACGACGCGGCCTACGTCGACGGGCTCGCTGGTCTGGCCGATGCCTACGTCAACGACGCCTTCGGTACCTGCCACCGCACCGAGGCGAGCATGCATGCGGTGCCCGTGGCGATGAAGGCCCTCGGCAAGGCGGCCCTGGTCGGCTTCCTGGTCGAGAAGGAGATCCAGTATCTCGCCGACGCGATTGCCACACCGAAGCGGCCGTTCGTGGCGATCTTGGGCGGCAAGAAGGTCTCGGACAAGATCGCCGTGATCACGAACCTGCTCTCGATCTGCGACCACGTGCTCATCGGTGGTGCGATGGCCTATACCTTCTCGCTGGCCCAGGGGGGCAAGACTGGAAAGTCACTCGTCGAGAAAGACAAGCTCGACCTGGCGAGGGAACTGATCGCGAAGGCCGCAGGCAAACTCGTGCTGCCGGTCGACACGCACTGTGCCGACGATTTTTCCTCCGCTGCCAACAAGAAGATCGTGAAGGCCGGTGAGATCCCTGATGGCTTCGAGGGGCTCGACATTGGGCCGGAGACGGCAAAGCAATATGCCGAGATCGTTCGCTCGGCCGGCACCGTCGTCTGGAACGGACCGATGGGCGTGTTTGAGATGCCCCCCTTCGACGCGGGCACCAAGGCCGTTGCCGATGCCGTGGCGGCGGCGACCGCGGCGGGCGCGATCACGATCATCGGCGGTGGCGACTCAGCCGCGGCGGTCGAGCAGTTGGGCTACGCCGAGCGGGTGAGCCATGTCTCGACCGGCGGCGGGGCGTCGCTCGAGATGCTCGAAGGCAAGGCCTTCGAGACGGTGGCTGTGCTCGACGAGGTGTAAGGGTGCAATCGCCCCCGTGGCGAGATCCCGTCGCTGGCGCTCAGGGCTTGTATGGGGAACGATCCCGTCGCTGGCGCTTAGGGCTTGTATGGGGAACGATCCCGTCGCTGGCGCTTAGGGCTTGTATGGGGGATGGTTCCCATACAAGCCCCCGGCGCGAGCCGGGGGATCGCGGGATTGACTCTCGGGTGTCAGGCTACAGTCCGGCCGTGGTGGACGGGGCGGGGCTGGTGCCCTGCCGCTCGGCCGCCAGCCTGGCGCCGACCGCCGAGACGTAGTCGCGGTCCGCGGCTGAGAGCGACTCGGTCAGCACGGTCGTGTGGCGGCCGTTGACTTTCAGGATCCGTACCCGGTCGGCCCGCACTTCGACGAGCCAGCCCTGGGTGTGATGCGTGTTGCTGTCGTCAGACCAGCGCCGCATCGGCTCGTCAGGCACGGCGAGCGCCGCGGCAGCCGGGTCGGCCTCCGCTTGCTCGGGCTCGGCTTTCGGTGCCGTATCGGCTTCTTCGGCGGCATCGTCTGCCGCCGGTTCTTCGGCCGAAGCGTCTGGTTTGGCAGTCTCGCTGTCGCCGTCGGTGGCCGCTTCTTCCGAGGCATCGTCGTCGTTGGTCATCTCCGGCTTATCGGTCGCGGTCGCCTCCGCCGCGGAATCTTCGGCGGGTTCACCTGCGTCGTCATCGGCAGTCTCCGGCCGACTGTCGGCGGGAGGCTCCTCGCTGGGAGCAGCCTCGTCATCCGCCTCGTCGCCGTAGAGATCGAACAGATTCGGCTCCTTAGGCTCCGGCATCGGGAGCTTCATCGTTGGGCCACCCGCGAGATTTTCCACGGCCGCCTGCATCGGTGCGGCCGGCTCAGCGGCATCGGCCTCCTCGGCCGCTTCATCATCCGCCGCGGTCGGCTTGGCCATCGCGGCTGCGGCTTCTGCAGGCTGGGCAGCGGGCTTGGCATGCGGCTCAGGCATCGGCTGCTCATTCGAAGCCGGGGCCACGGGCGACTGGGGGGCGATCGCTGGCTTCAGGGTCGGGATCGGCTCTTGGGCGGCTGTCGGCGTGGGCAGCACAGCGGGGCCAGCCGCGGCCACGGGCATCGGCTGGGCTATGACCGACGGGGGTTCGGCCGCGCTGACGGCGGGTTGCGCCGGAGCGGCATCGACGACCATCGTCGGACCGTGCACGACCACGCTCTCGTGAGACCGCTCGGCCGAGATCGCGGAGGAGTGCTCACCAACCGTATGTTCGATGGCGCCATGCTCGATCACCTGCGCAACGGTCTCGTGTTCAACGGCATGCTCCACGGCTGCCCCATCGCAGCAGCAGTCCGTCTGGTCGTCCACGAAGATCACAGCATGAGCAGGGCTCTCGACCAGGATGTCCGTGCACGGCACTGACGATGCGGGCTGGCACGTCGCCGGCCGACAGACCTGGGCGCGGCTGCGGTGCTGCCTGAGCCACCAGCAGGCCTTGGCCGAGTCAACAAACAGGGTCAGGCACAGCAGGGCTACCACCAGGGAGTGCATCGACCGTCGCACGCATCACCTCACACACAGGAGCAGAAAGATTCCCGTGGCGTAGCCACTCTGGCCGCGCCCCGACCAACCTATGCTAATTGTCCGCGCAAGCCCGGGCAAACGGCTGCCTACGGGGCCGCAATCGGCGTGGGGGCGATGGGGAAAAGCGGAAGGCCGCAGCAGATGAATCTGCCACGGCCTTCCGGTGGATCGAACCTGCTGTCCGCCTGCGAACGGGGTAGGTAGTTGCGAAACTGATGCGGATCGGCCGCACTCCGGTGGCATCGCTGCCGGCGGGTACGTGCTTTTCGAGGATCCGGACCAACGCGTTGGGTTTGGCACCTCCGACGGGACGCGGAAACAGGTCGAATGTCAGTGACCATAGATTCGTCCTGACGGCGTCCCGTCCTCCAGACGAATTCTGGCACCACCCTCTAGCCGTTACCGTCGTTCCAATCGTTCCAAGGTTCTGGTCGTTCTTAGGTTCTGGTCGTTCGTACGTTGTGGTCGTTCGTACGTTGTGGTCGTTCGTAGGTTTCTCACCAACTCACGAGCAACCCATGCTGTTGCCGCAGTTGTGACAGAGGTAGCAGTTGCCGTTACGGACCGTGATCGATCCGCAGTTGTCGCAGGCCGGGGCGTCGATCTGGAACTTGGCAAACTGGCTCTGCCGGTCGGCCGGACTGCCGGCCGGATCGACCGCCATCTTGAGGCCTGCCCGCTCGAGGAGCGCCGCATTCTTGTCGGCCAGTTTGTCCGCCACGATGGCCGGCTTCACGGTCGCCGCTGCCGTAGCCGTGGCATGCCCGTTGGTGCCGGCCGGGTGCTTGCCCCGGCTGCTGGTCGTCTCGCCATTGGTGCGGGCTTTTCCTTGCCCATCGGCCAGCCCGCGCGCCGTCGTGGCGGCGGGCTTGCGCTCTGTTTCCGTATCGTCGCCCGAGGAGGCTTCCTCGCTCCCGGCGGCGGCATACCCTCCGCCCGGCCGGTTCGCCTCCCGATAGCCGGCGATGAACTCCGTGCCCATCCAGCGGAAGAGATAGTCGACCAGGCTCTTGGCCACCGGGATGTCGGGGTTCTTCGTGTAGCCCCACGGCTCGAAGCGGGTGTGCGAGAATTTCTTCACATACACCTCCAGCGGCACGCCGTACTGCAGGCTCATTGAGACCGCGGTGCCGAAGGCGTCCATCAGGCCGCCGATCGTGCTGCCTTCCTTGGCCATCGTGATGAACAGCTCGCCCGGCCGGCCATCGTCGTAGAGACCGACCGTGATGTAGCCCTCGTGGCCGCCCACGTTGAACTTGTGGGTGACACTCCTTCGCGTGTCGGGCAGCCGCTCCCGCCGCGGCGAGGGAGTCGCCTTCGCGGCGTTCTTGTCGGCCGCTTTGTCGGACTCCGAGCTCGTGTTGAGGGGCTGGCTCTCCTTGGACCCGTCGCGGTAGATCGCCAGGGCCTTGAGGCCCTGCCGCCAGCCCTCCATGTAGGCGCCTGCGATGTCGGCCGGCGTCGTTTCGCGGGGCATGTTCACCGTCTTGGAGATGGCACCCGAAATGAAGGGCTGTGCCGCCGCCATCATCTTCACATGCGCCTCCCAGGCGATGCTGCGAACGCCCAGCCGCGGCTTGAACGCACAGTCAAACACCGACAGATGCTGCTCCTTGAGCCCCGGGGCACCCTCGATCGTGTCGTTCTTGTCCACGAATGAGAGGATGGCCTCGACTGCCGGACCGTCGTAGCCGAGCGTGCGAAGCGCCAGCGGCACCGTCTGGTTGACGATCTTGAGCATGCCGCCGCCGGCCAGTTGCTTGTATTTCACCAGCGCGATGTCGGGCTCGACACCGGTTGTGTCGCAGTCCATCAGGAACGAGATCGTACCGGTCGGGGCCAGCACGGTCGCCTGGGCGTTGCGGTAGCCGTGGCTCCGCCCGCCGGCCAGCACCTCGTCCCAGATCTTCCGGGCGGCATCGCGGAGATACTGCGGGCAAGAGACGTCGATGGTGTCGACGGCCGCGCGATGCATCTGCATCACGTTGAGCATCGGCTCTCGGTTGGCGGCGAAGCCTTCGA
>JBILKZ010000290.1:0-10808 GCA_044376405.1 Pirellulales bacterium | reverse complement strand
CAAGCACAAGATGGACGAGTTCACCCGGCGCACGGGCCTCCAGCCCGTCAGCGAGGCGGAGTATCTCGCCTACCTGCTCTCGATCGGCCGGCCGGAACTCGCGCCGGCGATCGACCTGCCCACCAAGCTCTGGATCGAGGAGGTCGGCCGGCATACGAAGCCGATGACCGATGCCGAGCTGGCCGCGTTTGAAAAACGGCTCGACGCCTGGTCCGGCTATCTGATGAGCCTCTACAACGAGGTCTACGGGGCGATCGGGAAGAACCTGCGGGGCGTGGATCCGGCGCTCAAGAACACGAGCAGCGTGCAGTCGGATCATGCCGCCGTGCGCGTGGGCCAGTATTTCCCGTCGGCCTATGCGCCGCTCGACTTTCAGTATCAGAGCACCTGGAACGACCAGGTGGGCGGCCCCGACTACCTGTATCAATGGCTGCTGGTGGATGCCCTGCTCGAGATGGAGCGGGGCGATAAGCCGACCTGGATCAGCAACGCCCTTGGCGCGGCGCACCATCGCGCCAATTTTCCCGGCAAATTCACCCGCGTGGCCGCCCACGGGCTGGCCTTCGGCGTCAGCGGCAACGGCTTCGCTCATGAAGCCTTCAGCAACATTCTCGGCGGCATGAACGGCGGCAACTGGGATGCGATGAAGAGCAAGGCGGACGGGGCCGACCTCGTGGCCGGCCGCGACTTCCTCGACCGCTTCGCCGCCCTGGCCGTCGAGGCGAGGGGCGATCATGGCGTCGGCATCCTCTGGTCGAAGACGCAGTATGGCCGCCAACACGTCGTCATGGGTTTTGGAAACGCCTCCTACAACGCCCTGATTGCCTTGACGCGGCTCGGCTACACGCCGCGGTTCGTCACCGAAGATGAGATCGCCTCGGGCCATGCCGGCGACGTGGCGGCGCTCGTCGTGATCGGCCAGACATTCGCACTGCCGGAGAAGGTGAATGCCGGCCTGGCCGCCTACGCGAAGCAAGGCGGGCGGATTCTGGTGGACGGCACGACCACGGTGGAGATTCCCACCGCGGAAAAGCTGCCGATGACGTTCCCGTTCACCGTGCCGGGAAAGCCCCATAGCTGGACGGCGCCAAACATGGTGGGGAGCGACAACGACACGATTTTTTTCGAGCGCGAGTATCCGGAGCTGGCCAAGGGCTTTTCCGCGGCGCTCGGCAAGACGGGCCATACCTGGCTCACATCCGAAAAGGGCCTGGAGAGCAAGATCAGCCTGATGCAGATCGACGGCGGCCGCGATGCGAGCTACATCGTCGCCGTCAACGATTCCTGGGTGGCCTGCCAGGCCGACTGGCATCAGGTCAGGGAAGGGCTCGCCCCGCTGGCCGGCACAGACGGCAAGCCGGCGAAGGAGGGCTTTCTCTACGACTGCACCGACGAGAAGGCGATTGGTGAACTGAAGCCGTTTGCATGCGACCTCTCGCAAACGACGGCGCGGGTCTTCGCCGCGTTGCCGCGAGCGATCAAGGGCGTCGCGGTGTCGGCCACGCAGTCGGTCAAGGCGGGGGATAACCTCGCCGTCGCGGTGGAATTCCAAGACGCGAAGGGGGAGCGGTTGGTTGGCGTGTTGCCGTTCCACCTCACGATCCGGCGGCCCGACGGCACGGCGCATGCGGAGTTTTACAGGTCCACGACCAAGGAAGGTGCCTTCTCGATTGTCCTGCCGATCGCGGCCAATGATCCTGTCGGAAAGTGGACTGTCGAGGTGAGGTCGCAGCTCACGGGCGAACTCGCCACGCTGCCGGTGGAGGTTGGCGCGGCGGCGCCGGCGACCTACGCAACCGCCCTGAGCGAGCCCGTGGTCGTGCGAAATCGCGACGCGATCGAGTCGATGCTCGCCAAGGGCACGACGGTCGTTCTGCCGGTCTTCGATCCGGGCCTCGCGACCGTGGCCGAGCAGGTGAAGGTGACGCTGGCCACCCGCGGCGTCACGGTCGAGATCCGGCCATCGCCGGCGATCGGCACCTACACCATCGCCTACGACCTCTCCGATACCCAAAAGCAAGAGAACGCCCAGATCGATCGCGGAGACGCGATCGGCAAGATCAAGCGAGACACCGTCAATGGCAACGACTGGGCCAGCAGCCTGAGCGGCTGGCGGTGCGGCAAGCCGCTGATCCTCTTGGAGCTCTTGGGAGCAAAGGACGCCAATCCGATGGCGCAAACCCTGGCGACGGCCGGCATGCTCTGGCCGCAGGTCAGCGGAGCGTATCCAGGCAATGGGCGGGCCGTGGTGCAGGCGGTGCCCTGGGCGTTTGCCCCGCGGACGACGACGCTCGTGATCCAGGCCGCGGACCTCACGGGGCTGATGGCCGGCGCGCAATCGCTCGCGAAGCTGCCGGCAGACCGGATCACACCCGCCATCGCGGAGACCAAGGCGGCCTTGTGGCGGCAGTTCCACATCGGCGGCAAGCCGTCTTCGGCCGAGACAGATGGCCTGACCGCCCAGGGCCTCGCCCTTCGTCAATCGCCCAAGCCCTTCGCGATCGCCTTCCCCGGCGAGAAGCCGCTGCCTGCCGATCAGGTGAAGCATCCCGCGCCGGCGGCCAAGCCGGCTCATCCTGTCCCCGGCGAATTTCTGCCGAAGCAGTGGGTGCTTCACTACAAGGCGGGCGATGCCTACGTCGAGACCGCGACGGCCGACATGCTCGTGCCCGACCTGCGGTTTTCGGAGGCGGTGGGGCTTGTTGGCGACGTGAAGGCCGCCGGCAAAAAGAAGATCACCGCCACCGGCGTGTTTCGCTACTCCGACCGCAAGCCGTGCTGGCAGGCGCAGTGGGAGGATCTGCTCGCGCTCCGCGACCAGCTCGTCCCGAGCGAGCGGCGGCCGATGGAGTTTGAGGTGCAACTCGGCGGCAAGACCGTCGGCAAACTCGTGCCCATCAAGACCGAGCAGAAGGAAGTTCCGTTGGAACTCGCATCGCGTTCGGCCGGTCTCAAGCCGAAAACCTCCGTCGAGGAAGTCGTGACGGAACTCTCCGGCGAGATCGACCTGCCTGCCGGGCGTCAGGAGATCCTGCTGATCCACAAGAACGTGGTCGACGGCAAGCTCGAAAAGATCGCCGTCGAGTGACCGTGCCATCCCCCAAACCCCTCGCGATCCACCACCAACGAACCCAACCACGCCGCTGATGATCGCCCCGCGTCACCCCACCGGCTTCCGCCGGGGGCTTTCGGTGCGCGGTCGGACCAACGCCTTCAACCAAAGATCGCGACAACGCCCGCGCGAATTCGCTCGAAGGCGTTCGCAGTGAGCCGGCCAGTCTCTAGCCGTATCAACGTTTCGTGGGCAGTGAAGAGTTTTCCGGGCCTCGCAAAACTCTCGACTCGCAGACCTCCGTCCGCGAAATCATCCAACGCAATCGGGATCGCAAGCTCATCCCCATAGGCGTTGCTGGTTACCTGGCAGAGAACCCAATCTCCCCGGCCAACGCTTGCCAGGACGATCGCCGGGCGGAGCTTCGTTTGCGACAGGTCTGAGAACGGGAAGGGTATCAGCGCTACTGAGCCTCGCCTAAGTACGACCACGCGGCGTCCTCCTCAGGGCGATTCCAATCTTCCGCAAGTGCCTGTTCGCTAAGCAAGGAATCCGCGTGCAGCGTCGGCAACGGCTCCTCGTCAAGGATGGTCACCAATGCTCGCTGCGAACGAGGCAGCTGCAACGGCTCTGCAAGCCGTACATGGCCGTGTTCGTCCACGATCGCTTCTACGGTTCGGATCATACAAAGATTATAAGCAAAACAGGGCGGCAGCAGCCATTTGGGAAAGAAGGGGGACGCAGCTCTTTTCGCCCCATGGTCACCGAAAGCCCCTCGCGGCAGCGAGTGGGATGACGCTGGGCATCATCATGCGGGAATTTGACCAAACGCGCCGCTCGTGATCGCAACGCGTCATCCCACCGGCTTCCGCTGGGGGCTTTTGGTGGGGGGTGGGGCACGGCCGTAAGAATCCCGCCGGATCGGCGACTTTATCGTGCAGAACGCCCCCGTCGCCCAAGCCCGGAGAGCTTTTCCCACCATGAGCCTGCCCCGTTCCGCCGTGCGTTTCGCGGTCCTCATCGCCTGCCTCGTCGCCCCGGCGATCGCGTCGCCCTGCCTGGCCAACGACAACGGCCGCGGCCGCCACAAGCAGCTCTATGCCGTGCCCGCTCCCGGCAAGGTGACGATCGATGGCAAGCTCGACGACTGGGATCTCTCCGGCCAGATCGAGATGTTCGTGATCCAGGCCACCCGCGGCACGATGAACGCGAAGTTCGCCGTGATGTACGACGCCGACGCGATCTACCTCGGCGCCGACGTCAACGACCCGAATCCGATGATGAACATGCGGAGCCCGGAGACCGACCCCTTCCGCGGCTGGGATGCCGACTCCTGCCAGTTCCGCCTCACCACCGACCCGAAGGTGGGCTACCCGATCCTCGACGAGACCACGTTCAAGTACAAGGGCAAGGGCGACCCGACGGAGACCCGTGACGACATCGTCCACCTCACGCTCTGGCACTACACCGAGACCAGCCAGCCGCAGCTAGCGATGCAGCTCGGCATGACCTACCGCGAGCCGAAAAACGCCCCGCGGGGCCTCGTGCCGCAGGACCAGTTTCAGGCCAAGTATCTGAAGCGGCCCGACGGCACGGGCTACTCGTTCGAATACCGCATCCCGTGGACCACGCTGGGCGCCAAGGCTCCGCTCAAGGCTGGCGACATCGTCGCGAGCACGGTGCAGTTCAACTACTCGCGGCCCGACGGACAGATGACCGCCGGCGGCGCGGCCTGGGCCTACGACCTCATGCGCGAGGCCGGGTTTCCGTTTCAGGGCACGAAGTGCTGGGGCAAGCTTCTCTTCTCGCCCACAGGCAAGGTCGATCGCACGCTCGTGCTCGAGGGCGTGCCACCCGATCGGCCGCTGCCGCTCGACTTCGCCTACTCGCTCCCTGAAGACACGGAGTGCACGGTCCAGCTCTTCAACGACAAGAACGAAAACGTCCGCATCCTCGTGCCGCAGCAGGAGCGGCTCGGCGGGCCCAACACCGAGCGGTGGGACGGCTGCGACGACAATGGCAACCTCTTGCCGGCCGGCACCTACACCTGGCGGGGCATCTACCACAAGCCAGTGAAGGCCGAGTATCGCTTCAGCGTGCACAACTCCGGCCAGCCGGCCTATCCCACCGTCGACGGCAAGGGAGGCTGGGGCGCCGACCACGGCTCGCCACGGACAGCCTGTGCCTTCAATGACGGCGTGCTCCTCGCCTGGGACGGCAGCGAATTCGGCTGGGGCGTGATCCGCACCGACTTTGAGGGGAAAAAGCAGTGGGGCTGCAACTTCGACGCCACGTATCTGGCCACTGATAACACGACCGTCTTCTCGGCTGGCGGCCACGGCTTCACGAAGAGCCAGGGCATCCAGCTGATGACGGTCAAGGAGGCGCGGCCGATCCAACTGGGCGGCAAGGACGAGATCAACGCACCGCCGGGCGGCGACGACAAGAGCAACGTCGTCACGGGGCTCGCCTGCGACGGCAAGACGCTCTTCGCCAGCTACAAGGCCCGCAACCTGATCGGGCGGTTCGATGCCAAGACCGGCGCGGTGATCGGCACCTGGGAGGTGCCCGCGCCCGAGCGGGTGGCCGTGCTTACCGACGCCTCTCTCGCCGTGATCAGCGGCGGGAAGGTGCTCGTGCTGAAGAACGGCAAACCCGCGATCACGATTGCGGAGAAGCTCGACGAGCCGGCCGGCGTCGCGGCCTTCGAGAACATGATCTTCGTGGCCAATGCCGGGAAGCTCATGAATGTGTCGGTGTTCGATGCGACCGGAAAGTACGTCCGCAGCATCGGCAAGGAGGGCGGCCGGCCCGCGAAGGGCAAGTATGACCCGCTTGGCATCTACATGCCGGGGGGGATCACGGTGGATAAGACCGGCCAGCTATGGGTGGCTGAGACGACCGACGCGCCCAAGCGGATCAGCGTCTGGGACGCGAAGACGGGAGAATTCAAGAAGGAGTTCTTTGGCGGCAGTGACTACTTCGCCTACGGGTTCATCGATCCCAAGAAGCCCGACGAGGTGCTCGTGCACAACGTGCTCTGGAAGATCGACTGGAAGAACTACAAGGTCACACCGCTGACCACGATCTGGCGGAAGACGTCGCCCGACATGATTCCCGCAATGGGACCGGGCTCGTATTCGGCGAGTCAGAAGATCCTCACTGCGGCCAACGGCCGGCAGTATCTCTACGGCAATAGCTACGCCCACTATTCAGCGCTGTTCTACCGCGACGGCGACCTCTTCAAGCCCACAATGAGCATGATCCACGTCGGCTACGACTACATCGGCCCGGCGGGCATTCCCTTCATGGACGACGACCGCGCGAAGTATCCGCAGGGCAAGTATTTCTGGCAGGACCAGAACGGCGACTTCTGCGTGCAGCCGGAGGAGGTCGTGCCGCTGAAGGGCACGCCGGTGGAAAACTTCAATATCGTCAATGTGTTCCCCGACCTCACGGTGCTGCTCGCTAGCGGCCATGTGCTCAAGCCCGTGAGCGTCGAGAACGGCATCCCCAAATACGATCTTGCCAAGGCTGAAAAGTATCCGCTGCCCGTGGGCTACACCTCCGCGCAAGCGGATGACGGCGGCATCTTCAGCTATACGCCTAACAAGCGGCTGTCGCTGGCCCGTTACGGCAAGGACGGCAAGCCGCTCTGGGGCTACACCGACATCACGCAGTGGCAGAACTCGCTGAATCTCGGCGTGACCGGCCCGGGCAAGCTCTGGGGCATGACCCAGTGCATGGGCAAGGGAGGCGACTTTGTCGTTTTCCAGACCTACTTCGGCCCCAATCATGTGTTCCGCACCGATGGGCTGTATGTGGGCGCCCTGCTCAAGGACGGCCGGCTGATGCTCAACCGTGGCCAAGACGAGGGGGCGCCGGAAGGCCAAGGCGGCTATTTCGGCAGGCTCGATATCGATGGCACGCAGCGCTACTTCACGATCGGCGGTGGCCAGGACGCCCGCGTCTGGGAAGTGACGGGCCTCGATACGATCAAGGATCTGCCCGGCGGCACCTACGTGCACACGCCTGAGCTCGCCGCGAAGGCCGAACAGGCACAGCGGGAATACAAGATGGCGCTCGCCGCCGCCAACCGCATCGTGATCGGCAAGGATCTCGCCACGGCGAAGGCGGTTGAGAAGGAGCTGGAAAACAGCTGGGGCTTCAAGGCGAAGACGGCTCGCGACTCGACGAGCCTGCTCGTTGAATACGACGTCACGTCGCCGACGCCGCTGGTCAACGCGGTGCCTGATCCGAAGTTGCTTTTCAAGGGGGGCAACTGCCTCGACATCCAGTTGGAGAACAACCTCGGCGAGCCGGTGCGGGTGCTCGTCACGCAGCATCAGGGCAAGCCGCTGGCGACCGTCTACTTCCCGAAGGTCAAGGACTTCAAGGGTGAGCCGACGGTCTTTAACTCCCCGACGGGCAAGGAGAGTTTTGACGAGGTCCGCTTCCTGGAGAACGTCGCGCTGACCACCGAGAAGACGGAAAAAGGCTTCCGGGCGAAGGTGGCGATTCCGCTCGAGGCCCTGCGTCTGAAGCTTGAGCCGGGGCAAAAGGTTAAGATGGACGTGGGCTACATCTTCGGCAACGCCCAGGGCGTCGGGAAGGCGGTCCGCCGCGCGTATCTCTCCAACAACAGCTTCTCAGCCAACGTCGTGGACGACATCCCGAACGAATCCCGGCTCGAGCCCAAGGAATGGGGCGAAGCGTCCGTCGAATAGCCCCACCCCTCCACCAAAAGCCCCTCGCGGAAGCGAGCGGGATGACGCGAGCCATCACCAACAAACGAAACCCATGCACAAACTGCTCATCGCGTTCACGATCCTGCTCGCCCTCTGCGGCCGGGCCGCGGCGGCACCGCTCGACAAGGGCGCCGACCTCGAATACCAGCTCGCCCGCCCGATGCGGGTGTCGCTCAATGTCTACGACTCCAAGGGCGAGATCGTCCGCAGCCTGCTCTGCGGCGCGCCGCGGCAAAAGGGCGGGCAGCGCGAGTTTTGGGACGGCCTCGATCAAGCCGGCAACCCGGTGCCTGCGGGCGAGTATTCCTGGAAGTTGCTCGCAATGCCCGGGCGGCTGAAGACCGAATACCTGCTCACCGCGGCCACGAACTACCCCGACCCGGTCCCCGATCCGATGCGGGAACTCGAGCATTACCGCCTGGTGGCCCCCGGCACACACGGCGGGCCGATCGCGGTGGCCGCCGATGAAAGCGGCGTCTACATCGGCGCGTCCTGCACCGAAAACATCGAAAACTATCTCGTGAAGATCTCGCCCGACGGCAGCCGCCGCCTGTGGTCGAAGATGCAGCGGGTGCCCTGGAAGGGGGCCGTCGCCCTCGCGAAGAGCGGCGAACAGCTGCTCGTGCTCTCGGCCAACAACGAGATCTGGCCCTATGCCGCTGAAGACGGTAAGGACCTGCCCGCGATCGCCACCTCCCTGCCGCCGGCCGACAAGGACAAGCCCGCCGACAAGGACAAGCCGGACGATCCCGGCCGCCACGCCGCCGGGCTGGCGGCCAACGACCGCGAGATGGTGCTCTGCTATCCCGATCGCGGCCTCGTGCGCTGGTGCGACCCGACCGACGGCAAGCTGATCCGCGAAGTGGGCGGCCTCGAGAAGCCCTCCGCCGTGGCAATCACGCCCGACGGCACGACGTACGCTCTCTGCGGCACGAGCATCCTGCGGCTCAATCAGGCAGGGGCGGCCCACGCGACCGTCGTCAGCGGGCTCGGCAAGCCCACTCGCATCGCCGTGAACAAGGCCGGCGAGTTGCTCGTCTTCGACGCGGCCACGAATCAAGTGCTTCGGTTTGGCACCGATGGCAAACGGCTTGCGGCCTTCGGGCAGGAAGGCGGCCGGCGCAACGGCACCTACGACCAGGCCGCGCAGGAGAGTTTTCTCGATGTGGGCTCGGTCGCGGCCGCGCCCGACGGCGGGTTCCTCGTGGCGGAGCCGAACACGGCGCCGCGGCGGGTCGCCCGGTTCACGGCCGACGGGCGGTTCGACAAGGAATGGTATGGCGGCCATGTCTGGGCGCCGTGGATCGCCGTCGATCCCGAGAATCCCGGCACCGTGTTCATGCCCAGCGGATGGAACTCGATCCTGCGGCTGGCCGTCGACCTTGAGAAGAAGACTTGGCGAGTGCGGGCGGTCTATCAGCTCGACCAAATGGCCGACGGCATGCTGCAGGGCCAGGACAACGCGCTCGTCTACCGGGCGTTTCGTCGCGACGGGAAGCTCTTCATCGCCAGCGCCTCCTCGCGGGCGCAGGTTTTCCGGGTGCAGGACGACGGCGATCGGCTCGTGCCCGCCACGGTCATCGACCTGCACATGTCGCACGGTGCGAACTCGAAACGCGGACCGATCAAGGAATGGGCCGAGGCCGGTGCGGACGGCTATGTCTGGACCGACGCCAACGGCGACGGCCGGGCGCAGCGCGACGAGGTGACCTACTCGAAGGCCGGACCGTGGACATGCCTGCCCGAATGGGACGCCAGCGGGATGTATGCCGTCTCCGATGGCTTCATGCGTTGGCCGATCACCGGGCTCAACTCGGCGGGTTCGCCGGTGCTCGGCGAGTTCCCGGCCGGCAAGACGCTCCTGAAGCTGCCGCCTCGTGTGAAACACACCGAGCCCCGGTGGGCCTCCTACATCACCGCGGATCCCAAGAACGGCGGCTGGTATGTGGCCATCAATGATTCGATGAAAGATTGGGGTCATAGCACGGATTCCTTCCTGATCGCCTACAACGCCGATGGATCCCAGCGCTGGATCACGCCGGGCAAGACCGGCGGCTCGCCCCAGTCGCACATCGCACCGGGCGAGATCGGCTGCTTCCGCCGGATCGCGGGCACGACGCACGACTGCGTCGTGATCAACGACTTCATGGAGGGCCCGTGGCCGCTCACGAGCTACGTGTGGGACCGCGACGGCCTGTGGGTCGGCGGCTTGATGGACGAGATCGACCGCAAGGCCGCTCCGGTCTGGCGGTATGGGGCGGGCGGCGAGTCGCTCGGCACGACGCTGGTGAATGATCCGAAGACCGGCGATGTGCTGCTCTACTGGCATGGCCTCAACGATCTGCGGATCGGCAAGGTCACCGGCTGGGAGGGCTGGGAGCGGAAGAGCGGGAAGGTGAAGCTCGCCGCCGCTGCGGCGGCAAAGCAGCCGATGCTCACAGAGGTTCCGCCCGGCACGGGCAAGGGATTGCAGCTCGAGTTTTGGGATCAGGATCATCCTGCCGACAAGCCCGCCCTCGTGCGGCTGACCGATGTCAACAACGAGAGTTGGGGAGCGGGCCGCGGGCCCGACAAATATCGGATCTTCCAGAATGGCCGCGTGGCCCGGGTCACGGGCGAGATCGAGGCCTACCAGACCGGCTGGCATGCCTTCTCCACCGACATCTATCCGCCCAAGACGACGTACAAGATCGCCGGTGTTGAGCTGGGACGGTATTCCTACAACGAGGTCTTCATGGAGGCCGGCAAACGGTATCCGGTCGAGATCCTTTACGACGCCGAGCAAACGCATCCGACGACGGACCAAGGCATCCGCCTGAAATGGGCCACGCCCCGCGGCACGTGGCCCGGCGCGTTCACGCCGATCCCGGTCAGCCAACTACACGCCCCGGTGAATAGGAGCGCAGATGAATAACTCTTCAACGGTCTCCCCGCGTCACCCCACCGGCTTCCGCCGGGGGCTTCTGGTATTTGGTGCCTGCCAGCTTTTTCTTGCGACCGCATCGCTC
>JBILKZ010000129.1:0-10809 GCA_044376405.1 Pirellulales bacterium | reverse complement strand
CAACGCAACCGCTTCGGCACGGAGATCACCCACTGCCGTACGGGCACCGGGGGAATGACGCGGTCGACGAGATGCGCAGCTGTCTGCGCCATGCGGCGGCCGTTGCAAGACGGACAGACACCCCGGCTCTTGCGGCTAGCCATAGGCAGGGCGGGCCATCCATGGCCCCGTCCTGCCTGGCAGCCGATGGGAACGCCAAGGGTTCCCATGGCTGCCGAGCCCGGCTCAGCCGGGAGGCCACGACAAAACCCTGCCCGCGCGACGCACAGCGTGCCCGGCCAAATCCGAAGCAGAGGATGCCACAGGTGAGGTATGACCGCAGCTCCCGTTCGATGTGTGCCGAAACGGGCTGCTCAGCGACCGCCCGATTCTCGAGCCAGCCTTCAAGGTGCTCTGCGACGACCTTGTAGAGCGGCGTCTTCTCCGGTCGGCGTCGCTCGTAGCGGCGGGAACTCGCAGTGCCGACGTGCGGGCGGACTTTGGACCGCGTCGGCGACGCAGTCGGGACGGCGACCATGGGCGCACCGGGGCATGGACGAGAGAAGTGTTCGCCAGTACACTGGTGCTGCGACAAGGCCGATGCGAGCGACTCTCACCAGAGCCCCTGCTCACCTGCCGCCTCAACCCGGGCGACGGCTCAGTTCAGGAGGCCTGTGGCGCACGCCCCTGCGGGCGCCAGGAAACGCCGCAGCGGCACCGGCGGCCAGGGCGGCCAGCACCTGCCGCCGCGTGGCACGCAGGCCGCCCGAAGCAGGCTGCTAATGCCTCAGGAACGATTTTTGTCACAAATGGCCGCCCCTGGGCCAGTGGCCCTAAATCCGCCGCGAAACCCGGTTGCGGAATAGTTCCAGGCCGGCCCGCGGAATATGCCTCCGTAACGAAACTCACGTTCCTGCCATAACTAGGCAGAAGGGAGTTGCCGCATTTTGGGCATGCTCCTGCTCCAGAGTAAACTCTGGGGACCTTTTCATTCGGTGCCTGTCGCGGGCTCGCCCGCTCCCTCGCTCATCCCGGCTCGCCTCACCCAGCCCAACCGCACCATGCGACGCCTCCTGCAGACTGCTCTGCTGACGACCGTTTTTTCTGCCCTGACGGCGATCTGCCTGCCCCTGGCCCACGCCCACGGCCAGGAAACGGGTCTCACCAACGAGGAACGGGCCAAACTCGACACCTTCGAGGGGGTCACGCTCGACAAGGCCGACAAGGTCTTCGTCGCCAAGGACTACCCGCGGGCCCTGGCCGAATACGACGCCTTCATCGTGCAGTTCCCCGAGTCGAAGGTCACCCCCTACGCCATCCTGCGGAAGGGCCGGTCGCTCCAGGAGCTGCAGAAGCGGTTCGAGGCGATCAAGGTCTACCAGGAGGTGATCGACTTCTTCCCCGACGACGTGAAGTATGCCGCCGCCGCCCAGTTCCGGATCGGCCAGTGCCACTCGGAAAACGGCGACGTCGAGAAGGCGATGAAGGCCTGGCTCGCCTTGGCCGACGACGCCGACTACGCCAAGGAGCCGCTCGGCGCCGCGGCGCTCAACGCACTCGCCGACAACCTCATCAAACAGGGCAAGGCCGACGAGGGGATCAAGCGGTTTGAGCAGGTGGCCGTCAACTTCAGGACCTCGAGCCCCGACGCCGCCCGGGGCGCCATCGGCCGGGTCGTGCCCTACTACATCCGCACGAAGCCCGACGCCGAGAAGCTCCGCGAATTCTACGTGGCCGCGAAGACCTTCGAGCACGGTCCCCGCGACGCCGGCGCCGACGCCGCCACCGACGGTCTCTACTGGCAGCGGGTCCGCGACAACATCAGAACCAACGCCGAATTCACCGACCTCCAAAAGGATCAGCGAGACGGCTTCTACCGCTACTGGGCTGGCAAGATGCAGGGCCAGATGCCTGCCGACGACGGGTTCCAGATCGACCTGGCCAACTACATCCGCGCCTACGAGCGTGACGATGCCGCCTGGGCGCAGCGGCTCGACAAGCAGTTCGCCGACCGCCAGAAGGAGGGCGACTACGCCCGCGTGGTGCAGTGGATCGGGGCATTCGCGCCCAAGAAGGAGAAGGTCGAGGAGTATTACCAGAAGCTCGACTTCGCGAAGATGTCGAACACCGACATCCAAAACCTCGTCTACACGCTGCTGGAAACCAACCGCGACCCCGAGCGAGCCAAGGCCGCCTTCGCGAAGCTGCGGACGGCCGAGATTCCCGACGAAGCGAAGGGGAACATGCTGAACTGGTGCCAGCAGCGCTGGCAGCTGCCGGGCAGCCGCGACGTCGCCCTCTTGGCCTGCCAGTCGTTCGCCAATGCCGACGCCGGCAAAATGCAGGCCCTCCGCTACCTGCACTGGCGTTGCCATCCGCATCACGGGCATGTCCGCATGGAGAAGGATTTTCCGGAGGGGATCGCGCTGGCCACCGACATGCAGAAGGTGCCCACGCATGCCAAGGAGGCGTTCTCGATCGGCGGCAACCTGCTCCAGTGGTCGGGCAAGTACGAAGACGCGATCAAGGCTTATCAGCAGGCCGACAGCCCGCCGCAGACGCTCCTCTGGACGTCCGAATGCCTGGCCAAGCTCGGCAAGCTCGACCCCGCCGTCGCCCAGCTCCGCGAGGTGGAGAACTTCTTCAAGGATTCGGCCTCCGACGCGGCGCTGCGAACCGCCTACCTCTACCGCGACGCCGGCATCAAGGAGAAATACGTCCGCACCCTCCGCGGCGTGCTCAAGAAATACCCCAAGAGCGGCCAGTCGAGCGAGGCGCACCAGCGGCTCGAGGAGATGGGCCTCCCGATCGGCGGCGGCGTCGATACGGATGACTGACCGGCAGATTCACGAAGCCCGAAACGCACGAGACGAACCCATGCCACGCCTCACCACACGAACCATCATCCTCCCTCGCTTGCCCATCGGGCTGCTTTGCATCGCGCTCGTGGCCGCGCCAGGCGTCGCCGAGGCGCAGCGGCCCGCGCGGCAACGGGGCGGCGCGCAGGGGGAAAAGAAGGGCGACGCGGGCAACTACGCCGCCTTCCAGCTCCTGCGGAAGGGGCAGGAGATGCTCGACTCGGGCGAGCACGACCGCGGCCAAAAAATTCTCGAGACGATCATCGAGCAGTATCCAAACGACCCGATCCGCTTCAAGGCGTATCTCGCGCTAGGCAAGCATGCCCTCTCCCGCAGCGAGCAGATGGAGGCGATCGGCTACCTTCGAAACCTGAAGGGACTCGAGCAGCCGGGCGTGGAGATGGACGCCGAGACCCGGGAGCTCTTCCTCGAGGGCCTCTACCTGCAGGGCATCGCCTTCTTCCAGACCCGGCAATACGCCCAGGCCTTCCCGCTCCTGCGGCGGATCACCAACGACTTCCCCAACACGATCTGGGCCAACCAGTCCTACTACTACATCGGCATGTGCCACTTCGCGCAGGGCAACTGGAACAAGGCGATCGAGGCGCTCGGCCTCGTGGGCACGTTCGTCGATGAGAAGAGCGGCGCCGTGGAATATGCCGAGGCGGGCCGCCGGTTCTACGTGAAGATCCACGACACCGACCTCCCCGTGCTCGACAAGCTCGGCGAGGAGGTGAAGGTGAAGGTCACCTCCGCCAGCGGCGACTCGGAGACCGTGTCGCTCGTGCCACTGCCGGGTGACGAAAACGCCTCGATCGGCTCGATCGCCACGGCGCTCGGCAAGGCGAAGCCGGGCGATGACGTGCTGCAGGTGATCGGCGGCGACACGATCCGCACGTCCTACGTCGACAACAACACGCTCGAAGGCAAGAAAGACGTCGATCGCTCCCGCGAGGTGAAGGTCGTCTCCTCCGCATCGCTGCTCTTCACCCGCGGCGATTTCGAGTCGCAGGCGGTGGCGGCGTTTCTCGGGCAGCCGGTGTTCGTGCTGCTCTCCGAAGCCGATCTCGACGTCTCCCCGAAGGCCGACTCGGCGACGGTCCGGGTGCTCTCGCGATTCAAGGAGGAGGAGACCGACGAAGTCCGCAGTTCCGCCAGCACCGGCGTCGACATTGAGAAGATGCTCCGCAGCGAAGAGGAGCAGTGGCGGACGCGGGACGAGATCACGATCACGCTGGCCGAACTGAAGGCGATCGCCGCCGAGGCGGCCGCAGGTGCCGCCAGTCCGCCCCCTTCCGCGGGCGACGAGGTGCACACCGGACGGTTCGGCGGACAGTTTTCGCTCGTGCCGTTCGTGGAGGACCAGCCGGTCGACCGCGCCGACGCCGCCCTCACGGCCGCCGTGGGGGACGAGATCGTGGCCACGTTCGTGGATGAACTCCATGTCGGGGGCACGGCACCCCGCACGGTGACCGCCGCCACGACGGTGGCCAGCGAGATCGACAGCAAGCCGCGGGCCGTGCAGTATGAGGTGGGCGATCCGGTTGTCGCCGCGAGGAAGAGCCTCGTCGAGAGCTCAGCCTTCCTGGAGCTCGGTCGGATCTTCAAGGCGATGGGCCTGATGAAGGGCGCCGTCGAGAAGGTGGGCGAGGGGCTTACCAGGATCGACCCGATCATCCGGCAGTCGGGGGCCATTCCCGCCGCCCTCACCGAGGAGGCCTTCCGCACGAAGTGGGAGCTGCACATCGTCGCCGACGACTTCAACCAGGCGATCCAGACCTGCGAGCTCTTCAACCGTCTCTACCCCGAATCGCCGTTCGTCGACCGGGCGCTTCTGCAGATCGGCCAGATCAAGGAGGAAAAGAAGCTGCCCGACGAGGCGATCCGCGTCTACCAGCGGATCCTCGCGCTGCCCGCCTCGCAGATCAAGCCCGAGGCCCAGTACCGGATCGCCCAGGCTACCGAGAAGCTGCCGCATCCCGGCGCGGCCGAGCAGGCGATCGTGCAATACAAGCTCTGCGCGGAGCGGTATCCGGAGAGCCCGTTCGCGGGCGAGTCGCTCGGCAAGCTGGTCGACTACCACATCGAGAAGAAGGACAACACCGCGGCGAACGATCTCCTGGACCAGATCTTCCAGGATTACCCCGATGCACAGTTCCTCGACGCGATGCTCCTCAAGTGGGTGATGGTGTCGTACCGCACGGGCGACTTCCAGAAGGCCTACGACAAGTGCACCCAGCTGCTCTTCGAGTATCCCGCGAGCCCGTATGCAGAGCGGGCCCGCGCGATCCTGCCCAAGATCGAACAGAAGGTAAAACCCGCCGGCGAGAAGGCCGCGGGCTGAGCGACGAACACGACCAGGAGACAGACATGACATCGACACGATTCACGCTCGCGCGGGCCGCGCTGGCCTGCTGCCTGACGGCTTTCGCAGCCTCGCCAGCTGTCGCAGCCGACCCTGTGGCCGCGAAGGCCGATCCGAAGGCAGCGCAGTTCGAGGCGCTCGCGCAGGCCGTCACGCAGAATCCCGCCGCCGCCGGCGAGCAGCAGATCGTGGAGCTCGTGACCGCGGCCCGCGACCTCGGCCGCCCCTACGCCGCCAACATCGCGATCAAGACCTGGCTCGCCCGCACGCCGAGCCCGTCGCCCGCGGCCATGCTGGCGGCCGCCGAGAATGCCGCCAGTTCCGGCGACCTGAAGACGGCCGCCTCGCGGTACAAGCTCTACCTTGCCGCCGCGCCCGCCGACGAAAACCGCTCGCGGGCCGCGGCCCGGCTCTATGCCCTCCTCATCGACGACCTTGGCAACGCGGACGACGCCTACACCTTCATGGCCCGCCAGGGCGCCGACCTGCGGCAGTCGCCCGAGGCGCGGAAGTTCGACTTCTGGTTCCTCGATCAGGCGATCGCCCGCCGCGACGCGGTGCAGGCATCCGCCCGTCTTGCCGCCATCATGGCCGAGCAATTGCCGCTCGAGCTTGAGCGGATCACCTGCTGGGACCGCCTCGACGCCCTGATGGGCGAACTCGCCCGGGCCACGCCCAACCATTTTGCCGCGGCCGCCGATGCGAGGAAGATCGTCGGCCTCGTGCGGGAGAGCCCAGCGCGGGCGGCGCGGTATGGCCTCATCGTGGCATGGCTCGAATTCCGGGCCGGCGCGGCCGGCAAGGATCCGGCGGCCCTCACAAAGTCGTTCGAACCGGTCGTCGCCGCCGCCACGGCGTATGTCGATGCGGCCCCCACCGCAGCCACGCTCGCCGACGTGATGAACATCTTCGTCTGCCCCGAGAACAACCATAATCACTGGAACACGCTGGGCGATCCGACCCGCGGCTGGTGGACCGCGTCGTTCGCCAAGCTGCCCGACGATGAGAAGCCAAAGGCGATCAACTGGCAGGCATGGTGGGGCTTCCAGGCATCGCCCGACCAGTGGATCGAGCTGGGCACGAAGTTTCCGGAGGTCTTCAAGAAGGCCCCGGCCACCGCCGGCCTCCCCTTCCTCGTCAACAAGCCCGACCCGGCCGTCTATGCCGCTCAAGCCACATTCCTCACGGGCGTGGCATCCGACGGCGCGAAGACGGCCAATGCGCTTGCCGCCACGAAGGGCACCGACCTGCTCGCGGGCCTCAGGCACCTCTCGCAGCAGGAGTCTTGGCACAGCACGTTCGAGAGCACCTATAACGCGGCCGCGAACTCCGTCTGGCCGATCTGGAAGTCGTTTCCGCGGCAGCCCGCCGCCACCGACGCCGACTGGTACAAGGCGTTTTTTACCTGGGCTCCGGAGGCGATCATCCGTTCGCCGATCGCGATCTTCCAGCCCGCGGCCGCCCAGAGCTACCTGAACGCCGTCTTCGCCCAGGCGAGCGCCGATCCCACCGACAAGTCGGCCGTCGTCGCGGCGCTTCGCAGCCTCGACTGGGTGCCGTGGGACGAGAAGACGCGTCGCGAGGTGATCGCGCCCACTCACACCGCCTTCAAGCAGTGGGCCGATCAGGTCCGCACTCAACTCAAGACCGCGCAGGCGGCGGCCAAGGCCGCGGCCGACGACAAGGCGAAGGCCGACGAGGCCGCGAAGTGGGAGAAGGCCGCCGCGACGATCGCGCCGGTGGAGGAGGAGTTCAAGAAGGCGTTCGACGTAAACGTGTCAGCCTCGGCCGATCTGGCGAAGCTCGCCGACCCGCTCGCCGGCCACCTCGCCCGCTGCGTGCGGGCGATCGGCGAAAAGAAACTCGACGCCTATCTGGCCTCGGCCCGCGAGGCCTACAAGCTCATCCGCGATTACCCAGAGCAGAAGACGCCGTTCGGCCAGCCGGCGCTCACTTGGCTGCTCACGAATCGGCCGGCCGCCTTCGACACGATCGATTTCCAGCGGGAAGTGATCGCCGACCAGATGGCGCAGTGGAAGCCCAACAGCCCGACGGCCGCGTTTCTCGCGATCGACACGTCGCTCTTCGGCGGCCGACCGGGTTGGAACTGGAACAGCATCCCCAAGAAAGACCGCGATCAGGCGCTCGCCTTCAACAAGACGATCGGCGAGGGCATCCTCGCGCAGCTCGCGCGGAACGCATTCTCCAACTCGTTCTTCGAACGCTTCCGCACGACCCGCCGGGGCAACGGCTGGCAGGAGCAGGAGATCGGCAACGAGGTGCTCGCCAAGCTGATCGAAACGAAGGCGTTCCAAACCCATAAGTCGCGGGTTGCAGCCCACGCCAGTGCCACCTGCGACTACCAGTGGCTGATCCGCAGCGAGTTCCAGGGCCTCGCCAAGCAGTTTCCGGTGGAGACCTTCTTCGACGACATGTTCGTCGAGGAGTCGAAGGCTGCCGGTTGGCTCGACTGGGCCTTCACGCAGTACAGCCGCGACGAGAAGAAGAAGGGGGCCAACGTTGCCGCCGAGCGGTTCGCCGCCAGCTCGTCGATGGCCACCGGCCCCGGCAATCCCTTTGGCTATGACCAGCTGCCACAGGTCCTCGTCGCCGGCGACCGCCGCGACGTTTACACCTCCAGGATTCCGTGGGAGGTCTGGCAGTGGAGCGAGCGGGCCCTCGCCGCCGATCAGCCGCTCCGCGACAAGGTCGTGCAGACGGCCGAGGCCGCCTGGGGCACGACCCGCTTCGACAGCTGGGCGATGGGCCGGGCCTCGATTCCAGGCGATCCCGCCATCATGCAGGACGCCGCCAAGCGGGCCGACTTCTTCCAGAAACTCGCCGCCTATCTCGAGCGGGGCAAGGCCTCGCGCGGCCGGAGTGGCCCGCCCTATCTCGGCGCCATCACGCAGATCCCCGCCAATGGCTTCTCGCCCGAGGAATTGAAGCTGCTCCTCTCGATCTTCGACGGCAACACGCCCGTCACCTGGACAGGTGGCTGGAACTATGAGCACCTGGGGCTCGTACTCGCCCAGGCTCTTCCAGCCCAAAAGCTTCCCGGCGACCTCGCCCGCATCGCCCCCGAACTCTGGCGGATCGGCCGCGACACCCGCAACGGCGACTACCTCTCCCGCCTGGCGGGCTCCGCGGCCGCGGTGGCGAAGGCCGGCCAGCCCGACCTCGCCGCGGCGGTTGCCGACGCGGGCCTTGAGGTGATCGGCACTGATCTGCCCGAAGCCGCCCGCACACAGCTGACGGTACTGCGAACCGATGCGATCCTGGCGCTCGGCGGCACGAACCCCGTGCCGCGGAATGACCCGCGGTGGCCGATCTACGACGCGCAGCTGGCGTTTGCCGCCGGCAAGCTGCAGACCGCCTGGGACCGCTACGCATCGAATCCGGCGATCGTGGCCCAGATGTACAAGGAACTCAATCCGGCATTCACCACCTGGCTCATCCGCGAGAACACGCAGACGGGCAACTACGACCGCGCCCGCGAACTGGCGCAGCTGATGCTGGCCTGGGTGGACGCCACCCCCGGCGCCATCGACGCCGAGGCACAGGCCGGCCTGCTCGTGGCCTACGCCGACATCGCCCTGGGACGCCGCGACTATCCGCAGGCCCGCGCGCTTTACGAGCGGATCGCGGCCGCCAAGGAATTCGACGGCACCGTCGGCAAGCGGGATGCGGAACTCCGCGTGGCCGAGGTCGACCGGCTGGCCCGGCAGTTCGACAGTGCCAAGGAGCGGCTCGATCGCCTCGCCCGACGGCCTGACAGGATTCTCCAGTCGGAGGCAAACTACCAGCTTGCGCTGCTCAAGGCCGACCAGGAGGAGACGGAGGAGGCGGCGGGCTATCTCGAGAAGGTGTTCACGCTGGTGCCGAACCACGTGGGCGGCCGCATCCTCGAGGGCAAGCTCAACCTGCTCCGCCGCAAGTACGACGTGGCGTCGAAGGTGAAGCTCGGCGTGCTCGGCGACAAGAAGTTTCTCATCCCCGGCAAGGCGCTGGAGGTCGACCTGGAAGACAAAAACCTCGCCGTCGTCGGCAAGGCCTCGCAGATCGAGATCAAGGCCTGGACGACCAGCGGCGACGAGGAGCGGTTCAACCTCTTCCCGTTCGGCGACTCGAAGACCCGGTTCACCGGTCAGATCCCCACGCAGCTCGGTGCGGCCGTCAAGGGCGACCACACGCTCCAGGTGGTCGGCGGCGACACGGTTCGCTACACGTTCGCCGAGTCGTTCGGCGGCTCGAAGGGCGGCCTCGCCGATGAGCCGGCGGCGATGACGGTCGTGACCGACTCCGATCTCTTCGTGTCGAGCGGCGACATCCTCACCAAGGAGGAACTGGAGAACCGCGCGCTCGAGAAGCTCATTCGCGACAAGCTCAAGCTCAACGAGGGGCTCGACAAGCAGATGGCCCTCTCCGCGGCGCGGAGCGACGACCAGATCAAGCCGGGCAACCGGATCAACGTCCGCGTGGTCGATCCCGACCGCGGCACGTCGGCCGCCAAGGACACGCTCCAGGTGCGGGCCGCGACGGCCAGCGGTGACAGCCTGCTCGTGACGCTCACCGAGACCGACGCCTACTCAGGCATCTTTGAGGGAGGCGTGCCCACCGGTACGAGTCAGGCCACGGCCTTCGCCACCGACTCCACCGACGGCAATGACCCCAACAACACGATCAGCCCCGGCTCGACCACGCCATGGATCGCGCTGGCCGACAACAAGCGGCCGAAGGCGTTTTCCGTCGATCTCAACGACAACGTCGCGCTCGGCCCGATGACCGTGACGGCCAACGTGCCCGGACGGAAGCTCAAGGATGTCTACGTACAGACCTCGCTGAACGGGCGTGACTTCCGCACAGTCGGCCAGTGGCGGGCCGATGGCAAGGCTACGTTCAAGCCCTGGGACGGCACGCCACGGGTCGATATCGCCCGCTTCGTCGCCCAGCCAAAGCCGCTCTCGACGCCGGCCGAATTCGAGGACTACCTGGCCCGTTGCCGGTTCGCCCCGGCGGCGCTCGTGTCGCAGCCCCTGAAGAAGCTCGCGATCGGCCCGTGGGACGGCAATCTCGGGGGCATGGCCGCCCCGGCGAGCGTGGGGGATTGGTACGTGGGCCATTGGTATGCCGGCTTCGAGGTCGACAAGAACCAGACCCGCACCTTCACGCTCGACCCCAAGGGCAAGACCGAGAAGCAGAACATCCGCTACGTATTCGCCATCGACGGCGTCGTCTCGCCCCAGCGGGACGCGCCGCTGACGATCTCGCGGGCGCTCACCAAGGGCGTGCACCGGATCGACGTCTACGCCCATGCCTACATGCACGCAGGCATCAACTTCGAGGTGCTGATCGACTCGGCGGAGCCGCCGTTCACGGCCCCGATCCCCGAAGCCTTCTTCAGCCCGGTCGAGCATCCGGCGATCGCCGAGACGCTGGCCGTGCCGCCGGCCACGATCGAGGCCGCCGAGGACAACGCCAAGCTCACGATCGGCTTCGCCAAGGATGCCCGTGCCCGGGTGGTCCGGCTCGTCATCGCCGACTACGAGACCGACGCCCCGGCGATCAATGCGATCACGCTCGCCGACGCGACCGGCAAGAAGGTCC
>JBILKZ010000253.1:0-3459 GCA_044376405.1 Pirellulales bacterium | reverse complement strand
CGATCCCCCGGCTGGCGCCGGGGGCTTGTATCTGTTCATACAAGCCCTGAGCGAGAGCGACGGGAATGGCTTCCGTCCGCATACAAGCCCTGAGCGCGAGCGACGGGATGTGCCCGCGACGTCTCAGCGGTAGTTGGTGGCGCGGTATTGCTGGACCCGCTCCGCCGCCTTGATCGCCTCTTGCTGCACTTCCTTGCCGACGACGGCGGCCCGGTCTTTATTGACCGTGATGCTCGGCAGTCCGCCCGTCCAGGAGATCGTGATCACGCCCGAGGCAATCAGAATCGGCACGAGCACAAGCAACAGCCGCGAGCCCCAGCGGGACTTTGCCACCGACTTCACGGGTGTCGGCAGGGGCAGGGTCGACGTGGCCAGTTCGACCACTTTCTGGGCGTAGGTTTCCTTGCTTGATCGCCTGCGTGCCATGATCTGCTCCTGACCGTGAACGATTTTTCCACCGTAAAGGGAAGTATCGGTTCGCTCCGGCCGCAGAGACGAGCCCGCGGGCATGCCGGCGGCACGGGCACCCACGGTCGCGCAAACCCCCCAAGCCCGTTTCTCATCCAAAGCCGTTCTTCATCCAAGCCCGCAGCGCACGCAAGGGAATGCGGGTGGCCACACAGAACACCACGCGGCTTCCTTCGCTCGCGTGTTGGGCGAAGATGATGGCGTCGTGTTGGTCAGGCGAGCACGGCCTTGATCGGCTTGCCGCCGCCGCCGATCTTGAAGGGCCGGCCGTTGGGAGCGTGAAACTCCTTTTCATACGGCAGGCCGCAGGCTGCGGCGATCGTGGTATTGAAGTCGGCGACCGAGACGGGGTCTTTGTCGGGTCGGAACCCGTTCTCGTCGCTCTGCCCGTAGACCGCGCCTCCCTGCACCCCCGCGCCGGCTAAGACGCAGGAAAAGACGCCCGGGTGATGATCGCGGCCGGCATTTTCATTGATCCGCGGCGTGCGTCCGAATTCCGTCGCCAGCACGACGAGCGTCGAGGCGAGCAGGCCGCGGGTTTCGAGATCCTCGATCAGCGTGCCCATGGCCCGGTCGAGCTGCGATCCCTTCTCGTCCATCTCCTCGAACACGTCGCGGTGCATGTCCCAGCCGCCAAACTCCACCTCCACGCACCGCACCCCCGATTCGACCAGTCGCCGCGCGAGCAGGCAGCCGAGGCCCACCCGCGAGTCGCCATACTGCTCACGGACCGCGGGCTTCTCCTGGGCGATGTCGAACGCCTGCAGGTCGACCGAGCCCATCAAGCGGACGGCGTCTTTGTAGAGCTGGTTGTAGGCGGCGAGCTGCTGGCCGGCATATCGCTGCTTGAAGTCGCGGTCGATGCGATCGGCCAGCGACAGGCGGCGGTCGAAGTTTTCCTCCGAGAGATACTGCGGCCGCTTCGTGTTTTCGAGTCCCTTCAGCGGATCAGCCACCGGCACGGGCGTGAGCGAGGGATCGAGGAAACCGGCGCCTGGATGATCGTTCCCGTTGCCGACGAGCACGTAGCTGGGAAGATCCTTGCTGATCTTGCCCATGGCGTGCACCGCCCACGAGCCGAACGCCGGATGCCGGATGCTGTTGATCATCGGATAGCTCGTCCGCATCAGATACTGACCCTGCTCGTGGGCGCCGGTCTCCGTGGAGAGCGAGCGGACCACCGCCAGGCGATCGGACAGGCTGGCGAGTTTCTCGAGGCTCTGTCCGAAGACGACGCCCGGTGTCTTCGTGGGAATCGTCTTCGTCTCCCCCTGCTCCTCGCGGCCCGGCTTGGGGTCGAAGGTGTCGAGGTGGCTCATCGCACCCTGCATCATCAGATAGATGATGTTCTTGGCGGGCGGCTTCGTGCCGTTTCCGGCGGCTTCCAGCTGCCGCGAGACAGCCGGCAGGAGGCCGACGCCGAGCGTCGCCCGGGCGACGTGGCCGAAAACCTCGCGGCGGGAGAGTGCGTCGAGCCAGTGGTGTTGCTGCGTCATAAGCCTTTGCTCCTGGAGCGCTCTCGCTACTGGATGAAGATGAATTCCCGCGTGTTGAGCAGCGACCAGATGAGGTTGCCGACGCCAGTCTTCGGCGTGTCTGCCGACTGAATTTCCTGGATGGCGAACGAACGATCCTCGGCCGAGGGCCGGTGCGACAGGATCGAGAGGAAGATGACATCGACGGCCTGCTTGGGCTCGTGTGACATCACCTCGTCATGGATCGCCGAGCCAGGCACCAGCATGCTGTGCGTGATCGGGCCGTTGAACATCGAGAGAATCTGCGGCACCGTGGCGACCGTCCGGCCGCCCTCGATTGACTCGCGGTCGCTCTGACCGAACTGACGGAGGAAGTGGCCCAGCGGCAAGGGCGCCGGCAGTTCACTGGCCCGCGCGAGCACCTGCCCCTGATAGCCATACTGCTTCTGCAACTGGCCGATGTACCGCTTGCGGCCGTAGACGTCGTTGAACGCACCGTAGGCCTTCTCGACGTCGGCGTAACTGGTGCTGGCGGCGGTCAGGTCGATGGCCGCCACCTTCGCGAACTCGCCGGCGGTCGGCCGTTGGAACGCCCACTCGTTGTGGACGATGAGTGTCAGGATCGAGTCCCAGAGCTGCTCGGCCGTCATCCGCTTGAGTGCCGGGCCCGTGAAGTGAAACGGGTTCGGCGACGTCGGGTCGTGCAGCACCGCCCGCCGCTGGTAGCCACTGGTCGAGACGAGCACGCGGACGAACTCGCGCATGTCGAAGTCGAGCGCCAGCATCAGATCCGTGAGGTGTTCGAGCAGCGCCGGGTTCGACGGGGGATTGTCTTCCCGGAAATCGTCGTGGGGTTCGACGATCCCCACGCCCATCACCTTGCGCCACATGCGATTGGCGATCGTGCGGGCGAACTGCCGGTTGTCCCGTGCGGTGAGCCAGGCGGCGAACTGTGCCCGCTGGTCCTTGCTCGCGGCCTCGGCGGGAATCTCGCCCCAGAGCACCTTGGGCGAGACGGCGGCCAGCGGCTTGTCGTCGTCATACTTGTAGTCGTGTGGCAGAAGCAGCTTCGCCTGATGGTAGTTGATCCCGGTGAGGTTCGCGTTGATGAACACGCGCACGCCGTTATCGACCTTCTTCTCGCGGACCCGCTCCTGGGCTTCTTTCAGGATCTCGCGGACATGCCGGATCGCTTCGGCGTTGGCCATGCGGTCCTCCTGCACCGCCCGGCGGGCCTCGGGTGTCTTCGGGCGGTCCTTTTTGTCGGGCATACCGCCGAGCCGCGACCGCGTGCCTGATGTGAAGGCGGCCAGTTCGTAGAACTGGTGCTGCGTCCAGGAATCGAACGGGTGATCGTGGCACTGCGCACAGCCGATCTGCGTGCCGAGGAACACGCGGACCGTGTTGTCGACGTAGGGGAGCGGCATACCCTTGTCGCGGAGCTGAAAACCGGTGGCCGGGTTCTCCGAAATCCTGCCATCGGCCGTGAGCATCTCGCGAACCCATTCGTCATAGG
>JBILKZ010000254.1:0-3459 GCA_044376405.1 Pirellulales bacterium | reverse complement strand
CACGATCGCGACGCCGTTGCGAAGCGTCATCTCGATCGCACCGCCGAGAATTTTTATGTGGCCCGGCTCGAGCAACTGCCCGACGGAGAGCGGACGCTCGGGATCGAACGGCAGCAGGAATTTTTGTTGGGTGATCGTGGCCAGCGGTTTTTGCAGACTCGCGCGATCAACACCATCACGATCACGTGAGCCCGGAGCGCCTGCCACCTGCGGGGCCGGGCCCACGGGGCCAACGCCGCCATCGCGCTGCCGGATGAAAAACACCGCGACGGCTGCCAGGCTGCCGAGGATCACCGCCGCTGCGGCCGCCTGCATCCAGCGGGCTCTCTGCGATTGCGCTTCATGCCAAGAGCCCGACGGCCGCACGCCACCGATCCGGCTCATCACATCGCCGGCAAACGCGTCGTCATCGGCCGGCAACTTCGCCATCGTGTCGGCGACGAAGGCGTCTGCCGCCGAAGGGCCCGCATCTGCCTGCGGCTGCGCCGAGTCTGCATACAGCTCCGCCTCGCCTGCCAGCATCCCGAGCAGCCGATGGATTTCGTAGGCATCCACCGCCCGCTGCATCCGCGGCTCAGCGGCGAGCAGCCGCTGCAGTTCGCCGCGGCCCGCCTCGTCGAGGTCGCCTTCCAGATAGTCGGCCCAGAGTTCCTCGAAACGATCGTCGTCGGTCATCCGCCGCTCCCTTCTGCCAGCGCCATCCGGCGTTCGACGCAGAGCTTGAGTGACTGCCGCAGCGACCAGAGCTGCTTCTTCACCGCCGCCACCGAGCGGCCCGAGCGGACGGCCATCTCCTCGAGCGGAATCCCCTCGTCATACCGCCAGGCGAGATACCGGCGGAGCGGCTCGGTGAGCGACTGCACGCACTCCCGCAGACTGTCGAGCCGCGCCTCCGCAAGAGCGGGCGACTCAGCGGCACGGCGGTCGAGCGCCTGCGCGAAAATCTCCGGCGCGTAGCGGGAGTGGTAGTCGGCTACCCGCCGCAGCCGGGTGGTTTCGCCGCGGAGCTGGAAGGCGGCGATCGTGAACAGCCAAGCCGCGAAGTCGGTGCCGAGCTGAAACTCACTCAGCCGCGTGAAGGCCAGCACGAGGGCCTGCTGGGCGACGTCGTCGGCATCGACGCCGGGGGGAGCCCGCATCGCCAGCCAGGCCCGCAGCGGCCGCTGAAACCGCCGCACGACCGGCTCAAACGCAGCCGTCTCCCCGGCCCGCACCCGCCGCAGGCAGTCGTCGATCTCTCTGAGTTCGCGTTCGGACGCACGGGCAGACATGACTTCCTCCTCTCGGGCATAGCAGCTCCCAGCCCGAGGTTACCCTCGGCCGGAAAACCGGGGGTAAATCGGGGACGGGAGCGATTTTTCCCGCCCGTGGCTGGTGTTCGCAGCCCACGGGAGCGGCGTCGTATACTGACCGAGTCCGCAGCGTTCAACACGGCGTTGGGGGCTTGAAAAGGCAGCACATTCCCCAGGGAGATGCCATCCGTGACTGAAGTGACGATGCAAATCCCCGAATCTGCCTTTTCCGCGATGCACGCCGCACCGAGTGAATTCGCAAAAGAGATGCGAATTGCGGCAGCCGTGAAGTGGTACGAACTAGGCCGCGTGTCCCAGGGACGGGCCGCTGAAATAGCCGGGCTCACACGCGCAGGCTTTATCGACGCCCTCGGCATGTACCGGGTGTCGCCCTTTCAGTACACGGCAGATGAGTTGGCCAAGGAACTGGCTGATGCGGATTGAAGACGTCGTCGTGAACGCGTCGCCGCTGATCAGCTTGTTTCGCAGCGGGCAGGCCGATCTGTTGCCTCGAATCTTTCGCCGCATCGTCGTTCCCGAAGCGGTGTGGCAGGAGGTCGTGCTTGAAGACAAAGACGACGCCGTTGCCCGTGAATTATCGGCGCAGCCCTGGCCGGTTCGCGAAAGCGTGACTCCATCGCCGCGTGTGAACGCGTGGAACCTCGGAGCGGGCGAGACGGCGGTGCTCAGCCATGCGTTGGCACATCGGCCACAGCGCGCGATGATCGATGATGCAGCCGCTCGGCGGTGTGCCATCACGCTGGACATTCCTATCCTGGGAACCGGTGGCATGTTTGTGCTCGCAAAGCGACGCGGACTCATCCCCTCGGTTGGAGCATCGCTTGAAAAGCTGCGAGCAGGCGGACTTTGGCTCTCCGATGAACTCGTGACCGCTCTCAAAGCCCAGGCGGGGGAGTGACGCGAGGTTACCCTCGTCCGGAAACCAGTGGGAGATCGGGGACGGGAGCGATTTTTCCGCCCGTGGTCTGCCCGTGGCCGGCACGGACACATCTCCCGGTTTGAGGTAGGATGGTGGACGGAGTTGCCGCCATGATCGATATCCGATCGCTTGTTGGAGATGAATGGGCGGAGTGGTACGCCATGACCCCAGCCCAGCGGCTCGAGGAGTCGTCCAAACTGTGGCAGACGTACCTGGAACTGGGAGGTTCGCTTGACCCCGAGCCCGATCCTCAGAGTCCTTTCTACGATCCGGAAGAATGGCGTGCACTCGCTGCTGATGGGCGGGCAGGCGTGCGTCTTGTACGGCGCGGCGGAATTTAGTCGCGATACCGATATCGTTGTGGTGGCCGACGCCGACAACCTCCGCCGGCTGCAGGCCGCGGTCAACGACCTTCAGGCGGAATCGATCGCAGTGCCCCCGTTCGAACAACGCTTTCTGGAGGCGGGGCATGCCGTCCACTTTCGGTGCCGAGTGCCCGAGGCCGACGGCATTCGCCTCGACGTCATGTCGAAGGTTCGCGGGCTGCCCGACTTCGACACATTGTGGAGCCGTCGCACGACGCTGGAGACCGCGGACGAAACCATCGACGTGCTGTCGCTGCCCGATCTGGTCACCGCCAAGAAAACCCAGCGGGACAAGGATTGGCCGATGATCACGCGGCTGGTGGAAGCTCACTACGCCCAACACGCCCAGGCTCCCGAAGACGTGATGGTCGACTTCTGGCTCCGCGAACTGCGGAGCCCGGCGATCCTGATTGAGGTCGCCGGATCGGCTCCACATGTGTGCCAGCGGCTGAAGCCTGTCCGGCCGTTGCTCGAGCATGCGGCCGCGGGCAGCGAAGCGTTGCTTGCGACGGCGCTGCGGGCCGAGGAGGACGTCGAACGGGAGGCCGACCGCCACTATTGGGCGCCGCTCAAACGCGAACTCGAACAGCTCCGCCTCGACCGCCGCCGCCAGACGCCGGAACCTCCGCCAACCTGACTCGCGAACGGAAACGGTGCCTGGCACTGAATGTCGGACAAGTTAAAAACTTGCCGCCACGGAACAGCACTGGGCCGGGAGCGAGTTATCCGGCCCTTGGCCGGCACCAGCCGCTGCGAGACTGGCTCAACGCCCGTCCGCAATCACACGCTGCAACCGCCGCCAGGGGGACTGGTCTTCCGCCAGTTCGCAGATCGGCTGGAGCGTCGTTTCCAACGCCTCACC
>JBILKZ010000287.1:0-3167 GCA_044376405.1 Pirellulales bacterium | reverse complement strand
GGGCGCACGGCAACGAGCCAGGGGAAAGGGGCCGAAGGTTCTACGACTGAGCACTAGGCGAGCCGCACGGCGATGCTCCGCAAGGGGGCCGAAGTGACGGCCGTGATCATACCACGTCGGTCGCGGCAAGCGTGAAGGACAGGACAGCTAACAACACTTCCGCGAGCGTTTGCCGGGTGACGAGCGATCGATGAGGTGCGGCCCTGGGCACTTCTCGGCTTGGTGGGTAGGCCACGGGCGGGAGAGACGGGCAGTGACACCAACATCCGCATTTCCACCGACCCCAGTTCAGCACGTAAGCCGACCTCCATCGACACCAATGCTGAACCGGTTCTATCTCTTCGATATCTGTTCTTGTCTCCTTTTATCTATCTATGGGGTCTGGTGGTTGGGCGGCGTATCTGCATCGCCACCCACCTCTCGTCCAGTAGTTTCCGCCCCAGATCAGCCGCCTTCAGCGCTGGACGGCTCCATGGTCGCCTCGATGACCAATCGCCCGCCGTAGGCCTCCAAAACCGTCACCAGCCAAGGATTTTCCCGACCCGAGACGCCACCGGTCTGCGAGGCCGAGGCTTCCACAACCTTCAAGGAGATCGCACGTACCCATGTCCACCGCAACCACAACATCCACGGACTCCGCCCAGTACGTACCCCCGCGTGACCGACAGCGTGAACCCCGCCTCGCGCAGCCCCTGCGCGACTGCCCGCCGCGCGGCCTCCTCGTCATCGATCACGAGCACTGGAACAGAACCCTCAGCCCTTCGCAACGTTTTCCCGCGGCTGCACATGTCGGGCGCATCAAGAGGACAGGTCTTACGGTACGCGGAAACGCTCCCCTCCGGACGCTTTGCATCGCCTGCTGGGCTCGGTAGCACCGCGACGACCGGTATGAAAGGACACCCCGGACAGCTGCCTCCCCACAAATCGCAACGCCCGCGGCCGTATCGTATACGGTTGCGTTTGGCAGCCGAACTTGCGCCGTGGCCGACGCGATCGATGTACGTGCTGAGATCCGAACACAGCCGATTGCACGTCTTCCATCGGCTACCGAGAGCCCCTACGCCTTCTGTCGGAATTTGCATTGCGTGGTCTCTCGACTATGGCCTATCTAATGGACTCGTTATGTCGCCCAGACGAATGGAGTTTCTCATCCGATGCAATCGATTCGCCGTGCCCGCATCCGCCAGACCGCCTTTGCCTTCTCGATCGCGGCCATCGTCCTGCCTGTACTCTCCTCTGCCGCTGAGCCCCAGCGCCGCCCCAACATCCTCGTGATCTGGGGCGACGACATCGGCCAATTCAACGTCGGTGCCTACAACCACGGCATGATGGGCTACAAGACGCCCAACATCGACCGGATCGCCCGCGAGGGGGCGCTCTTCACCGATTGGTACGGGCAGCAGAGCTGCACCGCCGGCCGGGCCGCATTCATCACCGGGCAGTCGCCAATCCGCACCGGTCTTACGAAAGTCGGGCTGCCGGGTGCGCCCGAGGGGATGAAAAAAGAGGATCCCACGATCGCCACGCTGCTGAGGGAGCGTGGCTACATGACTGGCCAGTTCGGCAAGAACCATCTCGGCGACCGTGACGATATGCTTCCGACAGCCCACGGCTTCGACGAGTTTTATGGCAACCTCTACCACCTCAACGCGGAAGAGGAACCGGAGCATTCCGACTACCCAAAGAATCCGGAGTTTAAAAAGCAGTTCGGGCCGCGGGGCGTGATCCACTCATTCGTCAACGGCAAGGTGACCGACACCGGTCCGCTGACGCGGAAGCGGATGGAGACGATCGACGAGGAGGTCAATGCGAAGACGTTTGCCTTCATGGAGAAAGCGAAGCAAGCAGACAAGCCGTTCTTCATCTGGTGGAACTCCACGAAGATGCACATCTTCACACACCTCAAGGAGGGCGTGGCGGGCAAGACCGGACTGGGCATCTACGCCGACGGTATGGTCGAGCACGACCGCCAGGTCGGCGAACTGCTCACGAAACTTGACGAACTCGGGCTGGCAGAGAACACGATCGTGATTTACTCCACCGACAACGGCGCCGAGGCCTTCACCTGGCCCGACGGCGGCACGACGATGTTCCGCGGTGAGAAGAACACGCAGTGGGAGGGTGGCTACCGCGTGCCGTGCGCGATCCGTTGGCCTGGGACGATCAAGCCCGGCACGGTGGTCAACGAGATCGGCGCCCACGAGGACATGCTCCCCACGCTCTGCGCGGCTGCCGGTGACGCGACGGCGAAGGATGAGCTCAAGAAGGGACGCCGCATTGGAGACCGCTCCTACAAGGTGCACATCGACGGCTACGACATCGGTCCAGCCCTGCGGGGTGAGGTCGCCTGGCCCCGGAAGGAGTTCATCTACTGGACCGACGATGGCAGCGTGGCAGCGCTGCGGTACGAGAACTGGAAGGTCACGTTCCTCAAGCAGAATGCCCACGGCCTGCACGTCTGGCAGCAGCCCTTCGAGGAACTGCGGGCACCGACGCTCGTGAACCTGCGTATGGATCCGTTTGAACTCGCGCAGGATATCGGCATGGACTACCAGCGCTGGTATTTGGAACACATGTTCGCCATCGCGCCTGCGTCAGCCTACGTCGGTGGCTGGCTGCAGAGCTTCAAAGAGTTTCCACCGCGGCAGAAGCCCGGAAGCTTCAACCTCGACCGGGTGATGGAGGCGGTCACCGCCTCGCCAGGCTCCGGTCGTTGAGATAGCGGCCGCGGGGCGGAAAACCGGGAGTTCATGCCTGCGCATGCCGCAGGGTCTCGGACGGCCGTTCGCCGAACTGTTTCTGGTACCGTGCCGCGAACCGGCCAAACTCCCAGATTCCGTGCCGCGTGAGCACGTCAGCCACGGTGGTATCTCGGTTCGCCTCAGCCTGAAGGGCGCGACGCATGACGTGAAGTTCGCGGAGCATGAGATACTTTTTCGGCGGCACCCCATACGTTTCCTGGAATGTCCGCAGCAACGTGCGGTCGGTGACGCCAGCGTGCTGCGCGAGTTCTTTTGCCGTCGGCACGGTCGCAGCGGCATCGATCAACGCCATCGCGCGGCGGACGATTTCAGCGCGATCCAGCCGGGGCCGGCCGCACACGGGCCATGACGGAGTTGCAACGGACAGGCAGGCGGACGCCGCGTCAATAATTTTACGGCCGGCGG
>JBILKZ010000252.1:0-3484 GCA_044376405.1 Pirellulales bacterium | reverse complement strand
CCGCTGGGCCACAGCTTTGATTCGATCACAGACAGCCTGCTGGCCGGTCGGAGCGGCGTGCGGTCGATCGATCCGGGCGCGTTTGCGCGGGAGAGCCATCAGTTTGCCGCCGCGGTGGATGTGATTCCCGCGCCGCCGGACGGTAGCTGCTTGCTCAACAGTCAGGGCTTCGCGGACCTCACGCGGCTCGAACAGATGGTGATCAGCCCGGTGGCCCATGCGATCGCCGACGCTGGCCTGGGTCCGCACCGCGACCGGCTCCGCATCGGCCTGGTGCTTGGCCTCGGTGCCGAGCAGCTCAAGCGATGGGAGCTCGATTTCTTGGCCGGCGGCACGCAGGTCTTTGCGCCGTCACCCACCGACACGCTCGTGCACCAGGTGGCCCGGCTGACGAACCTCCGCGGCCCCGCGGTGACGGTCGCCGCTGCCTGTGCCTCGAGTGGCTACGCGATGGCGCTGGGCCGCAACTGGCTGAGCGCCGGGTGGGTCGATGCCTGTGTGGTCGGTGGCTGCGACGTGCTCAGTCCGACGGCGCTGGCCGCGTTCTACAATCTTCGCGCGCTCTCGCGTCGCAGTGACGATCCCGCCAAGGCTTCGCGGCCGTTCGACCGCGACCGCGATGGATTTGTGATGGGCGAGGGTGGAGCCTGCTTCGTGCTCGAGCGCCAGTCTGCCGCCCGGGCTCGCGATGTGCGGGTGTATGGCGAACTAGCGGGCGTGGGCATGTCGAGC
Organism: Pirellulales bacterium; assembly: GCA_044376405.1. Classification (GTDB taxonomy): domain Bacteria; phylum Planctomycetota; class Planctomycetia; order Pirellulales; family UBA1268; genus CAMCQY01. Next base: position 2,752 of record JBILKZ010000252.1, on the reverse strand, counting down.
GATGCGGCCCACATGGTGAGCCCGTGCAGCGATCCGACGCAGGCCGCCCGCGCGATCACGCAGGCGTTGGCCGACGCGCAGGTCGCGGCCATTGAGATTGACTATGTGAACGCGCACGCCGCCGGCACGCCGGTGGGCGATGCCGCCGAGGCAGGGGCGATTCGCCGGGCGCTCGGGTCAGCTGTTGATCGCGTGCCGGTGAGTTCCACGAAGAGTATGTCGGGACATCTGGTCAGCGGTGCGGCAGCCTTCGAGGTGGTCGCGTGCCTGGCCGCGATTGCTCGGCAGGCGGTGCCACCAACCTCGAACCTCGACAACCCCGATCCGCAGTGCCAACTCGACCATGTGCCACACGTCGCCCGCGAGCGTTCCGTGAAGGTGACGGCCAGCAACTCATTCGGCTTCGGCGGGGCGAACCTTTGTCTCGTGATCCGCGAGGCAGCCTGACGCCACGCACCAACGACTTTCCAACTCAATCCGTTCCCCAGGAGTTTTTCCGATGACCACCCCGACCTTCTCGATCCAGCCCATCTCGACCACCACCCGCCACACGCCGCCGATGACGGTCGCTGCGATCGACGAGATGCTCGAATATCTGGTGGCCCACTGGCACAAGGTCGAGCCTGCCCATCAGGAAGAGGGCCTCGGTGGCCGAATCTGCGATCTCCACCGCTTCAACTTTCTCCTCTGGCACGAGGAAGACATTGCCCGCTCGCCGGAGGTGACCGATGCCCGGATCGCGCAGGTGAAGCGGGCGATCGACAAATACAACCAGGCCCGTAACGACGCGATTGAGAAGACAGACGACTGGCTGATCGAGGAGTTGGCCCGTCGCGAGATCGTCGCAGGTCCGACGGCGCCGGCAGCCACGGAGACTCCGGGGGCCGCGATCGACCGGCTCTCGATTCTGGAGCTGCGTCGCTTTCACATGCAGGAGCAGATCGATCGGGCTGACGCGACGCAGGAGCATCGCGAGAAGGCGGCTTCTCGGATGGCGGTGCTCGACATGCAGCGGGCGCATCTGACGGAGGCGCTTCAGCGGCTCATCGGTGAGATCTTCGCGGGCCAGCGGCCGCTGCGGGTGTTCCGCCAGATGAAGATGTACAACGACCCGTCGATGAATCCGTATCTCTATAAGGCTGGCACTCGCACGGCGGCATAAACCGGTTCGTCCGTCGTGAAGCTCATAAAAGCCCGGAGCGTCAGCGATGGGACTGGCCTGATGGCAAGACTCAAGGCGCACGAAGACTTTTTTTGATCACACGCTACGTCGACGCCCAGCGGCGGATGTCCGGCCCGCGTGGTTCAGTGGCTCATAGGTCCGTGGCCTGAGCCATGGTCTCCTTGAAAGGTCGCCACGAGCCGCTGACTCGTCTCCTGAAGCGGATTCCTCGCAACCTTGTCGAAGATGCCCGACCCCGCGGCCACGATACGGATCGTGTAGGTGCCGCCGTAGATCTCCGGCTGGTTCATCCGGATGCGATAGACCATCCCCTCCGCATCCTTCTGGGTCACACTGAATCCACCGGTTGTTTGCACGACCTGCCGGCTGTTCAGCGGCAGATCAAACGGCCTGCCGGCAAACATGCCAGACACGCGGAAATCACCGGCATCCACGCCGGAAACAGGCCGCGAAAACATCACCTCGACCTCGTTGTCGGCTTCGACGAAGGTGAGCATGGCCGTCGGCTTCACGGCATCGACGGTGAAGGAATATGTGGTCAGAGAACTCCGCAGGCCGGCGACATTCTCCGAGTAGGCGGTGATCGTCTGAGTGCCGTTCGCAAAGGGAGAGGGCCAGGTTCCCCATCCGCCCCGCACTGGAGTGACAGGCGTGTAAGAAGCACCGTTGACACTCACGAAAACCTTGCTGCCAGCCGGAGCCACGCCGTTGATGCGTGGTCTTACGATATTTGTGCGGTTATCCCCCAGCGTGCCGGAATCGGACTGCGGGTTGAGGCCGACCGTCGGAGCGGCTGGGGCCGAAGTGATCAGTTCGACCGGCAGGGCACGCGACCGCGGGCCGAAGTTGCCGCTGCTGTCGATAGCCTGCGCCGAGATGGCATGCCGGCCTGGCGGGAGCGACGCGGCCGGATCGACCGTGAACCTCCAGACGCCATTCACGACGGGTGCCGTTCCGATCCGTGTCTGGCCGTCAAAAAGGTTGACTGAGGCGGCACCGCCGCGAGCTGTTCCGGAAAACGTCGGTGTCGAGACGCTCGTACGGTTGTCGGCCGTCGACCAGCCGCTGTCGCTGGCCGGGGCAAGGTCGGGCTGGCTGGCACCAAGCGTCCTGACCAAGGCCGCCATCATGGCACGGGATTCCAGGCTTTCGGCTCCGAGTCGCGGCGCCGCGGCACGCGATGCGGCACGCATGGAACCAACCCGCCGACTAGCAAAGAACTTTTGAAAGAAGCCCACTGCAGTTACTCCAATGCTGGTGCGAACGCCGCTGTTCCTATGCATTTTGTCCTACCGATGATGCACTCAAAGGTCAATCAATGGGTCTTATCGGAACTGAAACGGCACAGAGCCTATAAGCAGTAGACGCTCCGGGCCTGGAAAAGGTTCGATCGGCGGGAATATCGACAATCCTTGTGAGGGATCGCCTTTTTGGCCTATGATTTCTGGCGAAAGTGCGTTTTTCACGAGAAAAACAGCGTCTCGCCCCCGTAGCTCAGTGGATAGAGCGATGGTTTCCTAAACCATAGGTCGCAGGTTCGATCCCTGCCGGGGGTACTGATTTTCCGCG
>JBILKZ010000128.1:0-10915 GCA_044376405.1 Pirellulales bacterium | reverse complement strand
CTGCCGGGCGTATTGCTGTTACTGCTGGGGGCGTCACATCCGCTCTGCGTCTGGCTGGGAAAGCGGCTTCCGGAGGGTGTCGTCGCCCTGATCGGCGCCATCCTGCTCTTCCTGTTACCGGGCGATTTCGGGGAGGGCGGCCGGCGGCGGCGGGCGCTTGATTGGCGGGAGACCCGCATCGATTGGGATATCGTGCTGTTGTATGGCGGCGGCATGGCGCTGGGGGAACTCTGTTTTTCCACGGGACTCGCCAGCGCCATCGGCGGATCGATCACGGGCTGGATTCCCGCGGGCGATTGGAGTGGACCGGTGCTGCTGGCAGTGGCGGCACTGGTGGCAGCGGTGACGAGTGAATTCACGAGCAACACCGCCAGCGCGAACATGGTCGTTCCCGTCGTGATCGCTCTGGCGAGGGCAACCGGCGGCGATCCGCTCATGGCGGCGCTCTCTGCCACCTTCGCGTCGAGCCTCGGCTTCATGATGCCCGTCAGCACGCCCTGCAACGCGATTGTCTATGCCTCGGGACGGGTGCCGCTGCGAGCGATGATGGCCAGCGGCGCGGTCATCGATGTCGCGGGAGCGATCACGGTCACGGCGGCGATGCTGCTGGCATCGCGATTCTGAGCGGGCTGCTGGAAAAGATACCGCGGCCCGGCCGGTGCATGCCTTCCGGCCGGACCGCGTCAGGGGGATCGTCTACCGCTGCCACGCAGGTGTCGCGGCGATGGGGCTGTCTCGACTCAGGTGGGGCGGACCACCGGTCGTTCTAGAAGCCTCCCTCGATCGCCGCGCCGCACTGGTGGCAGCGGGGTTGCGCCGGCGGGACGGGCGACGGCAGATACCCCTCCCGGCACATGGCATGGAGCCGCGGAAAGTGCGGCGGCAGCGTCACGCAGGGGCTGTGCTTCGACTGAAGCTGCTGGAAGGGGTGCGCCTGGTAGACGCTCGAGCCGCGACAGCATGCCTGCGGCGCGCCGCACTGGTTGGCCCGCACGTTGCCATGCCATGGCGGCTGCTGCCATGACTGCTGTGGCTGCCCGCTGCGGCACCCGCAGTCACCCGGCTGGCCGGAGGCCGCCGACTCCGTCACCACGGTCGTCTCACCCGGCTGGGTGTCGACCAGTTGGGCGGCCGTCGCAGTCAGGGGCGACGAGGCCGCGGCCAGGACGGCGACGGCGAACAGCAGTGGGCGAACAATAGGCACGAAACAGGCTCCCCAGGATGGCGTCTGACAGACTCCACGGTCCACGGAAGATGTTTCGTCTGGAGAGGTCTGTCCGGATGAGAGAACAGGCAAAGGGGTGGGGCCGTATGATCTGAAACGAAGATGATGCCGACCGCTTGACACCGACTTGCATACGAGTAGTATGTGCAAAAGGGTTGCATGTGTGGCATGCGTGCCCCTCCAACGTCCTCTCCAACCCCCTGCAACTTCCACCGGAGCCTTGGATATGACACTCTCCCGCCGTGCATTCACGCTGGTCGAACTGCTGGTCGTGATCGCGATCATCGGCACGCTGGTCAGTCTGCTGCTGCCGGCCGTGCAGTCCGCCCGCGAGGCGGCCCGCCGGGTGCATTGCACCAATAATATGAAACAGACGGGCCTCGCCCTGCATAATTACCACGATGCTCGGCGGCAACTGCCGGAAGGCTGGCTGTGCAATCCTGACAGTTCGGACGCCCATCATGCGGAGGAGGGCGTGGGCTGGGGCTGGGCATCTCGGATTCTGCCCTACGTTGAGGAAACCGCGATCTCCAAGAGCATCGATATCAAGACTCCGATCGCCTCCGCATCTTCAACCGTGCTCGGCAACGTGATCCCAGGGTTCCTCTGCCCGTCCGACACGGGTTCCGGCAGGCCGACATTCAATCCCGGTGAGGCGAGCGGCGCCGACAATGACCACGAGCACCCCGATCAGACGCCAGGCGCGACCATGTATGCCCGGTCAAACCACGTCGGCATGTTCGGAACCAACTCATGGGAGGCTCACGAAGCGGAGGAGCACGGAGAGGACGAAGCGGAGGAGCATCATGAGGAAGGCGAGCCGTATGGAGGCAACGGGATGTTCTTTGCCAACAGCCGGATGCCCTTCCGTCACGTCACCGACGGGTTGAGCAAGACGATCATGGTGGGCGAACGCGACTCACGAATCGGAGGAAGCCTGTGGATTGGCATGGTGGAGGGCCTGGCCGAGCCGATCGGCCGCACCGTGGCCCATGGCTATCATGCCCCGAACGGCAACCTCACTGAGCCGCATTTCGCCGACCTGTCGAGCCGCCATCAGGGTGGGGCCAACGTCGTCTTCGCCGACGGGCACTGCGAATTCATCGCCGAAACCGTGGATGCCGCCGTGTTTCAAAAGCTGTGCACCCGCAGGGAAGGGAAATGACCGTCAGTCGAGGGCCACGTCCTCGATGCGGTAGCTCTCGAGCGAGTCCCGTGTGGCGATCACGATGAAGCCCTCGTTGCCGTCGCGGTAGCCACCGATCCCCACGAGCGGTGCGCCGTGGCGGTAGCGGTCGACCACGCGTCCGTCGGCCCAGGCGACGGTCACGGATCCATCGGGGGCGGCGATGAGCCACTGCCGCCGCGGCGTGCCAAGCAGATCGGTCCAGGCCACCGGCTCGATCGGGCCATCGCGGTGCACGCCATCGGGCAGATCGAGTTCCCAGAACTGGTCAGGGAGAGGCCCGAGTCCCACTGCGATGTTCTTGCCCACGCTGGGGCTGGCCAGTCCCAGAAAGGCCCATCCGCCATCGGGCGCCACAGGCCCCGCGAAGAGTGATGCGACCGCAGGGCTCGCTGACCAATCCGGCAGCTTCCGGCCCTCCCCAGCCCCTTGCCCAGCCCCTTCCACGGGCCGCGCCTCCGCGCCCCTGCCCTCCATGGTAACCGGCACGAGCCTGCCGTGGCCGTTCACGCAGATGAGCCCGCGGCTGCCCTCCTGATGCGGTGCGTCCGGCACGACGTCGAGTACCGTGTCGAACGAACGTTCCCGCCACAGCCGATGGCCATCGAGGCTGGCGGCCTGCACGCCCACGGTGCCGTAATAGCCAACAACGATTTCCGGCGTGCCATCATCATTGAGGTCGACGAGCTGCGCGGTCCGAATCCCGGCATGCGATGGACTTTCCCAGCCGGGATAGGCGGCGTGCAGTTTCCATGTGTCGTTGAAGACAAAGACCTGCTGGCCGCCGCGGTTACCGCCGAGCCACCAGCGCTTGCCGGCCGAATCAACGGCCGTTCGCAGGAAGCCGACGGCGGCATCGGCCGGTAGATCGAGTTCGTGTCGGGCGAGTTCGCGGCCGCTTGGATCGAGCACGACCACGGTCCGCCAGCCGTCGAGGGCGACGATCTTGGCGGCACCGTCATCATCGAAGCAGGCCACGTTCCCTGGCATGGCCACGCCCTCGGCCCGCCAGGCCCTGACGAGCTTGAAGCGATCCGGCTGCCGACGAGGTGTGATCTGCTGCGGAGGTATCCGCTCCACCGCATCACCCCCGGCGACCTTCTCAAGCAACTCGCGGTAGTCCCGGAGCCTGGTCTCGAAGCGATCGCGGAGCAGCGGCCCGGTGGGCGTGCCGGCCGCCACCGCGGCGAGGGTCGCGGAGAGATCCTTGGCCAAATGGTGGTCGTGGCCCAGGAGCACGTCCGCGACAGCGCCTGTGGGCGTGAGCACCACCACGGCTGGGAAGGTCGCGATCTCGAAGGCGGTCGCGGCGACGCTCCGCGGGTCTCGCAGAATGGTGCCTGCTCCACCCCACAGTCTGACTTTCTCGCGGAGAACGTCGTCTGGCACATCGGTCTCGTCGACGCTCACGGCGAAGTGTTTGACCGGCGGTGTGAGCGACTCCACAGCCCTGATCACCTGCGGCATCGACCGTCGGCAGGCGTCGCAGTTGGTGTGAAAAAACTCGAGCACGATCGTCGACCCAGCGAGGCCCTCGCTCGACACGGTCGTGCCGTCGAGAGCGGCGAGCACGAACGGGGGCGCCGCCTTGCCGACCAGGGCACTTGGCGGCTGGGGCGTCGGTGGCGGCTCCAACCGGTCCACACGGGATGCCCCTGCGGGCACCTCGAATGCGAAGGCCTCCGACGGCACCGAGACCGGAAACGTCGCCTCCAGAAAATCGACGACGACCGATAGGCCGCCGACCGGCCCGCCCTGCTGAGTGAGAAATTGCCCGTAGGCCACGGTGGGCAGCGACATCCGCCGCAGCAGCTTTGACTTTCGGTCGATCCAGAGCACGAGTGGCCCGTCGGGCTTGGGGATCGTCACGACCGTGCAGGCATGGCCTTCGATCGGCTCGGTGCCCGTCACTCGCGGCTTGTCCACGGCGTCGGCGACGATCAGGTCGACGGTATCGTCGGCCAACAGCAGTGGCAGTTGTGTTGGGCAGCCGGCATCCCCCTCGGCCAGCGTCAGGCGGACCTGCTCGTCAGCGAAAAGTTGGTCGAGCGTGAGTGGGCTCTTCACCGGTTCGTCCAGCACCTGGCCCGGTACGTTGCCCACCGCGGCGCGGAGCGATGTGCCATCGGCGGCGATCCGCGCGTCGTAGCAGTCGATCCGCAGCCGATCAGGCCGCTCGAAGGCCACGCGAAACGGAATCGACTGATCCACCTCAGTGCCTTCGCGGGTGTAGCGGATACGGACGCGGGCGTTGTCAGAGTATGCCTGTGCCTTGCGGTATGTGCGGCTCATCTCGTCGAGCAGGCTACGGGGATCGGCACTGCAGCCGGTCAGCGGCATCGCTACGAGGAAAACAAGAAGGGGTGCGAGACGCCGTGCCAACGATGGAAGTGGGGTGCTCATTCGCCCATCATGGCCAAAACGTCGTTGTCACGGCCAGAGCACTCAGGACACTCGTCGGCAGGGTGTACCAACGGGTACCATGGAACGAAAGGATGTTCCGACGGTGAAATGCATTCCGCTCGATTACGGCGACGACGAGCCGCTGCTGCTGGAGGTGGACGACGCCGCGCTCGTGGCCGACTGCCGCGGGCCGGAGGGAGTGACTGGTGACGCCGCCGGGCAACTGGTCACGGCAGCGTTCAGCGCGACCGAGTCGGGGCCACCTCTCGAGTCGCACGTGGTTCCTGGAGATCGCGTGGCCATTGGATTGGCCGCTGACGCTCCCCAGGCGGCCGAGGTCGTGGCTGCGGTCGCCACGCGACTGGTCGCGGCAGGGGTCGACCCGGCCGACATCACCGTGCTGCGCGCGCCGCCGCTCGAGCCACTGGGCTGTGGCGTGCCAGAGCAGACGAGGGGCGTGCCCGCGATCGGTGCCGCGACGGCGTTCGATCCGGCGGTCGAGCCGCAGACCTCATACATGGCTGCCGATGAGGCGGGCCGGCCAATCCATCTGGCGCGGGCGCTGGTCGACGCCGACGTCGTCGTGAGCATCGGCCAATGGGGCTGGGATGCCGCGTTCGGCGGCCGCTCGATCGAGGGCGAACTCTGGCCCACGTTCTCACGGCGGTCATGCCGAGAGGAGATCGTGCGGTCGCTGGCCAGACGCGGTCGACGGGCGATCGACGCCTGGATGGTCAGCAACCACGAGGCGACCTGGCAACTGGGTGTCTGTGCGAACCTGCGGCTCGTCGCCGGCCGGGCTGACACGCTCGCTGCGGCGGCGTTCGGGCTTTCCGATGCCGTGGCCCGTCAGGCGCGGAGGCTGGCTGCGGGCTGGAGGCCCAGGGTGCGGGCCACGGCGATGCTCACGATCGCATCGCTTTCGAATCCTCGGGGTGGGACAGCCATGCTTCTGCGGGCCGTGGCGGCCGCGGCTCGTGTGACGCATCCCACGGGCACGATGTGCGTCGCCAGCCGACTGGCGGAGCGGCCGGGTGTGATCTTCGCGCGGTGGCGAGAGGGAGCACCGCTCGACGCGCTCGTCCGAGAGGCGGTGGGCACCGGCGACCAGGCGCTCATCACCGACGCGTTTCAGACCCGATTCTTCGCCCGGGCCCTCGGTGAACGGCGGCTCGTGCTCCTCTCCGACCTGGATGAGGCAACGGTCGAGGAACTCGAACTCGGTTTCGCCGCGACGCCAGAGGTGGTGGAGCGGCTTGCCCACCGCTCAGACAGCGTCACTGTGCTCCACGAGGCCGACCGGATGCTGCCGCGAGTGGTGTAGTGCCGCGGGCCCATGTCCACGGTCTTCGGGGCCGGGCCTTCGGGGCTGGACTGTCTGCCCTTGGAAATCCCTGGTTGCCCGCCCATTCCCAGGTCATACCCGGGACTTGCAGCCTTCGGTGCTTTGTGCAATATAATTGCTCGTGCAATAGTGTTGCAGAAAACGCATTGAGCGTGGGACGGGAACATGCGATCGCTCTGGAAATTCGTGGGGTGGGCAGCGACATACGATCTCTGCCCATGGGCCAACGTCTGGTGCTACTGGGTCAAGAAGCCGATTGCCACGCTTGCGGTCGCTTGTGTCGCGGCGATCACCTGCGCGGTATTCGTCAATCCCGTGGCGTTGATTTCCGCCGTGGCGATCCTGGGCGTGATCGCGCTGGGCTACGGATGGCCCTCGATCTCGATCCGCGGTCTCACCGCCCGTCTCCGCTTCCATGATCGCCGCGTCACAGCGGGGGAGTCGGCCCGGGCGACGGTGTCGGTCCGCAATGCGTGGCCGTGGCCCGTCTGGGGAATCTGTCTCACGGGCGACTTTGGTTCAGAAGCGACGATCGCACTCGCACGGGTTGCTGGTTGGTCCGTGACTGAGTTCTCCTGGGATTTCGTCCCCGGCTGCCGCGGCAAATATCCCCGTGCCCCCGTCCGTCTGGCCACGGCGTTTCCTTTTGGTTTGCAGGAAGCCAGCCGCGAGGTGGTCGTCGAACGCCCGCTCATCGTATGGCCCGACATCGTGTCGCTCGACACGCTGATGGACGCCGCCGAAACCAGGCCCACCGACGACACCTTCTCCGAACAGCGGGTCGGGGATTCCGGTGACATGGCTGGCACTCGACCCTTCCGCAACGGCGACTCGCTGCGCCGTGTTCATTGGGCGCAGACCGCACGCATGGGAGCGATGGTCGTCTGCGAGCGGGAATCACCGGTCCTCGCTGCGGTCCGCGTGGTGTTCGATTCCGATCCTGCGGTCCACGAGGGGGCCGGCGCGTCGGGCACCCTCGAATGGTCGATTCGAATCGCGGCCAGCATCTGCGCCGCCTACCACCGGCACAATGCCCGCGTGGAATGCTGCTTCGGTCACGAGACGATCCTGGTCGCGGCCGGCCCCGAGGGGTGGCGGCGTTTTCTGGACGAGCTGGCGCGATTTCAGCCGTGTCGGCACGAGGAAAAGGATTGCCAACACGAGCATGCCACGCATATATGCCGTCGGATTCATCACCACAACTGCGGTGTGTTTCAGATGACGGTCACGACGGATCGCGGCACGGTCAACCGGACCGAGCATCGGCACGTGCACGGGGATCAGCTGTGGATTGTTCTTGGGTCGAAGCGTCATGAAGGTCTTCAATCCGCGGCCCCGGTTGCCCTGCCCGGGAGGATGCTCAGGCTGCCATGGGCAATCGACCCCCGGGTCGCGTTCCGCGAGGGATGGAGGAACATCTGCCGTGCGGGATGACAGGCCGATCCACGTGCGTTCCCGTCCAGCCACCGGGTGGCTGACGATGCTGCTTGCGCTGGTGGCGTGCGTGGCGGCGGAAGTGGCCGTTCATGGAATGGATCGAGCGATACACGCCGGCTGGTACGTCGCGCTTGTGCTGGTCGTTGCATTGGTCACGCTCATCGCCGCCGAGTTGCTCCGCCGACGGTTTCCCATGGTGGGAGCGACCGAGAAATCACGACTGTCGTGGACCGCCGGGATCGTGGGCGTGGGCGTTGCGCTCGAGGCTCTCGTCAGGGAGTGCCTCAATATGCCCATGCTTCTCGACGTCCTGCTCATCGTTGTCTTTCGCGACATGGTGATTGCCCTGGCCATGCTCTCCCATCATGAAGACGCACAGCGGTCCTGCAATGCCTTCGCGACATTCCTCATCGTCTTCGCGTCGGCCAGCGTGCATGCCCTGTGGATCCAAGGCCTGGTGGTGGTCTTCTCGCTGATCGGTGTCTGGTGGCTGATGGGCACCCACTGGGAGTCGTTGCAGCACCGCCTCGAGGCCTCCTCCGATCAAGCTTTGCCCCGCAAGTGGCTGCTGTCCGTGCCGCTGGCCCTGCTCGCAGTCCTCGTCTGTGTGCCGGTGGCAAGCCGCCAGATCCACGCCCTGGAAGGCTTCATGCCGACATCCGGCGGTCAGCGCGATTCTTCACCAATGGCCCGCAGCGGTGTCGGCGACGGCGATGCCCTGGTGGCTGGGCTCGACAACATTCGCAGCTTCGCCCCGATCGAGGATGCGCCGTTCGTGAGCTCACACGAACCGACGCTCTACGATCTCTATGACGACATGTACAACGAGCCGGTCGTGAAAAAAAAATACCAGCGGGCGATCAGCCTGCCGCCCCAGACGGCCGTGCGGCCCGAGGATCCCTCGATGGCGAAATCGAGTCGGGCTAGCCGGGATTTTTCCACCGTGCGTAAGACGGGTAAGCCTACCGCGCAGCGGATACGCGACCTCGAGTCGCGGGCTTTGTTCTACGTAAAAGGGCGTGTGCCGCTGCATCTGAAGCTCGAGAGTTTTGACCTCTACGACGGTGTTGAGTGGAGGGCGGAGCCACTTCCGGAAGCCCCGCCGCACCTCCGGATCGAGATGGTTCACGGCCGCCCGTGGCTGCGGCCGCACGCGACAAGTGGGTACGAATTCTTCGCGGCGCCGGAATCGCACGCCATCAAGGTGGTGGACCTGGATACCGCCTGCATCCCCACACCCAACGGACTGACCGGAGTGCACATCGATCAGGTCGCGCAAGCCGATTTTTTCCGATGGGAGCGACCTGGGGTGATTGGCATCGACCAGCCCAAACTGCCCGATCTGCTGACCGTCCACGTGCAGTCACGGATCGTGGACCCCCGGCTGTTTGGACGCACCCGGCCCCATTTCCAAGGAGGGGCGGAACAGTGCCGTCAATTCGGCGACGATTCCCGTTCGGCACAGGTTCGGACGCTTGCCGAATCGTGGGTGGAGGGCATGCCGGCCGGGTGGCGGCAGGTCGAGCGGGTCATCGACCGCGTGCGGTCCGGTCACGTGCTTGACGCGGCTGCGACCGTCTCCAGCGACAGCACGCACAGCGTGGCCGACTTCCTGCTCGTAAGCCGATGTGGCCCCGACTACCTTTTCGCCGGCGCCGCCGTTTGGGCACTGCGTTCGCTGGGATACACAGCCCGCCTTGTGAGCGGCTTTTACGCGGATCCACGACGGTACGACAGCCGTTCCGACCATACGCCAGTGATGCCCGCCGACCTCCACTTCTGGGTGGAAGTGTATGCGGGCCTTGGCCATTGGATGACGCTTGATCCCACGCCGGGCTACGTCGTCCTGGCCCCGCCGCTCACCCTTGCAGAGACAATCCTACAGCCGTTCATGGCTCTTGGTGGATTCGTCGCACGCAACCCTTGGCTCTCCCTGGCGGTCTGCGTTGGAATCGCGCTGTTCGTGCACCGTAGGGCGATGATCGCCGACACGATCGACGAGGCCGCATGGAGACTGTGGCATCAACGCGATGATCGCGTTGCAGTGGTCAGGATGCTGGGACTGCTCGAGCGGCGTTGCGCCAGGGCCGGCCTTACCCGACCCCGTTCCGCGACTCCTTCCCGTTGGCTTGCCGAGGTGTCGGAGCGGATGGTCGTGGCCGCGCCGTCGATCCGGTTGCAGTCCGACGAGATCACGGCCTTCGTTCAGCTTGCCGACCAGGCGCTCTACGCGCCGGCTTTCGTGGGCGGAAAGGCTGAGGAAGCCTGTCGCTCGGCGGGACGGATCTGGTCGTGGAAACACCTCATGGCGGTCATGTCTCTGGAACGATTTGCCACGCCGCCGAATGCGGGTAAACAAATGAATAAGGAGTTATCGTGACGGTTCACGCATGCAATGACAGGACCGCCGCTCTCGACCGCGCGGAAGCGGTTCGGAACCGTCTCAACGACGTGCTCAAGGGGAAGCGTGACGTCGTCCAGTATGTGCTCGTCTGCCTGCTGTCCCGCGGTCATCTGCTCCTGGAGGATCGGCCCGGACTCGGCAAGACGACGCTTGCCAAGGCGCTGGCCGACGCGGTCGGTGGTCGGTTCGCCCGCATCCAGTGCACGCCCGACCTTCTGCCGAGCGACATCACCGGCTTCAACATCTTTAACCAGAAGGATCGGGAGTTCGAATTCCGCCGTGGGCCCGTCTTTTCCGACATCCTCCTTGCAGACGAGATCAATCGGGCGACGCCCCGCACCCAGAGCGCACTTTTGGAAGCCATGGCGGAACGGCAGGTTACGGTCGATGCCGAACGCTTCGGGCTTGCCGAGGCGTTCTTCGTGATCGCCACGCAGAATCCCCACGAGCAGCATGGAACCTATCCCCTCCCCGAAGCGCAGCTCGACCGCTTTGCCATGAAGCTCGAGATTGGCTATCCGCATCGCGACGACGAGCGAGCGATGCTCGCAGCGGCGGTGGCGGATGCCGCCGGGACCCGCCACGAGAATGGCGGTCCCATTCTCGAGGCCGGTCAACTGGCGGCGATGCAGGCGACCGTGGCGGCGATTCCGGTCACTCAGTCCGTGCAGGAATACCTGGTCACCCTCGCGGCATCCACGCGGAGTCACCGTGACATCCCCCTTGGGGTGAGTCCACGCGGACTGCTGACGTGGCAGCGGGCGGCACAGGCGTGGGCCTATCTGGCCGGGCGGCAGTTCGTCACCCCCGACGACGTTCAGCAGGTGGCTGTGCCCGTTCTTTCGGTGAGGCTGGGCGCGGAACGAGGTGATACGGAGAGTCTCATCAGGCAACTGTTGCAGGGAGTGGAGGCGC
>JBILKZ010000251.1:0-3500 GCA_044376405.1 Pirellulales bacterium | reverse complement strand
TCTCACGGATCTCGATGATCATGGGAAGAATCACTTTCCTTGTTGACCATATCCCGAAGCGAAGCCTTGGCCTGCTCCCAGTCGAGCCATGTTGCGGGCGAGTCCTGCCGAGCCTTGAGCACGTCGCGGTGCCACTGCGGCACCGGCACGTCGGCCGGCGTCTGCGAGAGATCGGCCCAGAGAGCCTCCATGGCCTCGAGTTTTTCGGCGAGCGACATCTTGTCGAGCGGAATGGAGATCATGAATGCCTCTACGGTCCAATGGTTCAGAGGGAGCGTGTTGACCGCACCGCAGTCGGAAAGTATACGCCCGTACATTCTCTCGTCAAGGCGAATGCGGAACGCGTCGCGGGTCTCTGTCTCGTGGCGGGAGGCGGGACCAGATGACCGCCAGCATGGCGGCGGCCAATGCGCTCCACGGGCCGAACACGGCGGCGGCAAGGGCCGCAGTTGGACTGTGGAGCGAGCCGAGCGCCAGCGCCGTCGCCATGCCGCCGTTCTGGATGCCCACCTCGATGCTCACGGTGCGGCTGTCGCGAGCGTCGAGCCGCGCGGCCCGCGCCGCAAAGTAGCCGAGGAAGAAGCCCGTCGCGTTGTGGCACACCGCCGCCGCCAACAGCGGCAGGCCGACGCGGCGGAGGTCCGGCGCGGCCATGGCCACCGTGATCGCGATGATGATGCAGATCGAGGCCATTGCAATCGGCGGCAGGGCTCCCGCCAGCCTCCGCGCGAGGCCCGGCGCGAAGCGGTTGATCACGAGCCCTGCGACCACCGGGGCAGGGTCACCCACACGATCGACCAGAACATCTCCCCCGCGTCGATCGGCACGTCACGGCTGGCCAGCAACCGCATCGCCAGCGTTCCGGGGCTGCCAGCCGTCTGGCAGGCGGCCGCCGAGGCGATGGAGCGATTTCGACTCGACACGCTGGCCCGCTGCTGGCCCGATCTCAAGATCCTCTTCGAGGCCCACCGTGGCATCGTCGATGCCATTCTCGCTGGCGATTCTCTCGCTGCCGAGGACGCCGCTCGCCGCCATCTCGACGCCGTCTGGTACCGGCTGGCCGAACTGGGCGAGTCGGGATCACTGCCGGATGATCCCCTCGAGCGGGCGTGCACGTATCTGGAGCTGCACCTGGCCGAGCCGGTGTCGCTCGTTTTTCTGGCGGAGCATGTGGCCCGCACGAGCCACGGCCACCTGGCCCGGCTGTTCCGCGAGCGGCTGCGGGTGAGTTTCACCGGCTACGTGCAGCAGTTGCGGCTGCACAGAGCGGTCGGACTGCTGACGACTACCCGCGAGCCGATCCAGCGGGTTGCGATGCTCGTCGGCTACACCGACCCATCGCGGTTCGCCGCGCACTTCCGCCGCCATTACGGCCTCACTCCGCGGGCCTACCGTGATCGGTTCCGCGGCCCGCAGGCTGCTGCTACGGACGGGTAAGAGGCTGACCGATTGGTATGAGGAGACCCTCAGCGAGGGCCACAACCGCCTGCCCTGCCAATCCACACCAAGGGTTTTCCGTTTATTCGCGATGGAACGCGATTCCCCGGGGCTACGATGCTCATGGGTCGCAGCGATGAATGACGACAAAACCATCATGAACGACACCGACTCTGGCCTAATCCGGTCGCGGATCACCGATCTCGAGCGGTTGCTCGACGTTGCCCGCCACCTGGGGGCGACGGTCGATCTGGATGCCCTGCTCGAGACGGTCGCGGCGGCGGCGACGTCGGTGCTCGATTGCGAACGGGCGACGGTTTACCTCTACGACCGGGCCGCCGGCGAACTGTGCAGCAGGCTGGCGACAGGCATCGCGGATTCGCCGATCAACGAGATTCGGTTTCCGGTCAGCCGGGGCATCGCCGGTGAGGTGGCCCGCACTGGCCACCCGGTCAACCTGCCCGACGCGGATGCTGATCCGCGGTTCAACCCCGACTTCGACCGCGTCAGCGGGTTCCGCACCCGGAGCATGCTGGCCGTGCGATTGGCCGATCACGACGACCAGACGGTGGGCGTGTTGCAAGTGCTCAACAAGCGGTCGGGAACGTTCGATGCACGCGACGAGGAGATCGCGGGCTTCCTCGGCGGCCAGGCGGGTGTGGCGATCCAGCGGCAGTCGCTGCTGCATCACTTCGCGGAGAAGCAGCGGATCGAGCGGGACCTCAGCATCGCCCGCAGCATCCAACAGGGACTTCTCCCGCGGGAGAAGCCAAGCGTGCCGGGGTTCGACATCGCGGGCTGGAACAGGCCGGCCGATGAGACCGGCGGTGACTTCTACGACTTCTTTCACCTCCCCGACGGTCGCTTCGCGCTGGCGATCGCCGACGCCACCGGCCATGGGATCGGTCCGGCGCTGGTCGTCGCCGAAACGCGGGCGCTGCTGCGGGCCCTCGTGCATCAGTCGTCGTCGTTGCCAGGGGTCGTGTCGAGCGTCCACTCGCTGCTCTGTCTCGATCTGCCCGACGGCCGGTTCGTGACGCTCTTCTGCGGCCTGCTCGATCCGTCGCGGGGCACGGTGCACTACGTGAGTGCGGCGCAGGCACCGATTTTCGTCTACGAGGCCGCCACTGGACTGGTGCGTGAATATGCCGCCCAGGGGCTACCGCTCGCCCTCGTGCCCGAAGCAACCTACGAAGAGTCGACCGACATCCACCTGGCCGCGGGTGACCTGCTCGTGCTCCTCACGGATGGATTCTTCGAATGGAGCCGGCCAGACGGCGAGCAGTTTGGCGAGGAGCGCGTGCGCGAGATCATGCGACAGCATCATGCCCTCCCGGCGGCCGAGTTCATCGGCCTCCTGCATCGCGCGGTCGTCGAATTCGCCGCCGGCTCCCGTCAGGGCGATGACCTGACGGCCGTGGTCGTCAAGCGAGTCGTGGCGCCGGCCGGGGGGTAGGGGAATTGTGTGGCGGAGCCGTGGTGCCGCCATTCAGCGAGACGTCCTTGGTCGGTTGCCCAGAGCATCGGGCGGAAACTGCACTTCCATTTCGCCGGGAAGTTTTTACTTTCTGCAGCGTGGTAACCCTCCGTGGCTTTGCAAGGATGCGAGTGATGACCAGTTCCACTTTCATGCCGGGCCCATCGGCCCGCACCGTCCGTACCGCCGCGGGCGTCGTGAAGGCCGTGCCCGCCGACTGGGTGCTGCTGCCGCCCGGCGACGCGGGACTCACGCGGCGGGTCAAGGCGGCTGGCGACCACTATGTCGTGCAGGAGAAGGTCGGCCGCCGGATGTTTTCGCGGGGCGTGTGGGCGCCTGCCGGCACCGTGGACCAGATCCGAAAAGAACTCGATGCCGAGCGGGCCACGGACGCGTATGCGAAGAAGCAGGAGTCGGCGGCCAAGCGGCGTGAGAAGGTTCAAGAGGAGTATGTCGAAGATTTTCAGGGAGCGGTCGCGGAGTTTCTGCGATTCCACCAGACGCATGCGGCCCTGTCGCGGCGGCTCGCACGGCTGGTGGCGACGCATGCCACGCCCGTGGGCAGCGGGACCGTGGCCCGCACGAA
>JBILKZ010000250.1:0-3521 GCA_044376405.1 Pirellulales bacterium | reverse complement strand
CCGAGGTATCCCAATGCGTGTACTTTTTCGGGAAAACCAGGTTGGGTTGGCCTTTGGAGCCCACGTCATCGAGGATCGCGGGCTGGACAACGATCGTATAGCGTCCCACCATCAGGCCGCGGTCGGGAAGCGTCTTGAACCGTCCTGCCGCGTCGCAGACAGCCGTGGCGGCCCGGATATCCTGCCCGTCATCGGGCCGAAAGCCGATCTCGCAGCGTCCCACCGGCGCTCCTTTGAACGTCACTGTTCCCGAGACAGGAATCGTCCGCGGGCCAGTTGATTGGCGTCCGCAGCCTACGGCAACGAGACACGCGACCCCAACGCACCAGAGGAGATGCCCTGTGGTGCTCCCGGTAGGATCCCAAGCCTTTCGCAAAAGCACCGTGCGATTCATCGGATATGGCATGCCTGTAGGATCACAGTTTGCTGGAGTCGATCACTTCGCCCTTGGCCCTGGTGCCCAGGCGGCAGAAAGTGATGATGTCGGTGGAGTCGCTCAGGAAAACAACGGCACCGTCGGCCATCGCGAACTGCGCCCCGCCGCTGTGGAGGCTCGCAAACGACATGCCGTAATAGTTCCATAGGGTCTGGTTGTTGATGCCGCGGATGGTGGACATCACCGCGAACGCTTCGTTCCATCGCGACTGGTACTTTTCTGAAAAAGCCCCGAATGTCGCTTCGCCCAGGAGCAATGTCTTCGAGGTGCCGTCTGTGATGTCCTTCAAGCGGGTGCGATCCGAGCGGAGGGAAAATACGCCGCAGCCGCCGCCCGTGATGCCGCTCGCGCAATACTCGCCCGAGTTGTAGATCGTGCAGCCCGGCGTCACGTTGCAGAGTGAACTGCCAGAACCGGTGGACATGCCTTCCGGACCAGCACTCGCAAAATAGCTGCTGACAGTGCCAACGCTGCCTCCATTGAGAACCCAGGAGGGCGACCCACTCACGTCGGATCTGAAAGCGCTCGGATCACTTGGACATCGCAGCATGCTGATCGCCGCCAACCGAAACGGGGCGTTCTGGAATGCGGTCTTCCATCCAGGGGTTAAGCTGCTGATCGTCTCTGCCTGGCCCTGGGACTTCATAAACGCTTTCTGCGAATCGTAAAGGGGCTGCTCGTCGATAAACGGGAGGATGAATCCCCGCCAGTTGAAGAGATTGCAATCGGTGGTCGGATTAACGGTCCACGTAAAACCCGGGCCGCCACTGCCGCCGAGCGGAAAGGTTTGACGGGCGTCGTGAAAATTGTGCAGGGCCAACGCGAGCTGCTTGACGTTGTTGGCGCAGCTACTGCGTCGGGCCGCTTCCCGCGCCGCCTGCACGGCCGGCAGTAAGAGGCCGACGAGCGTGCCGATGATGGCGATCACCACCAAGAGTTCGACCAGCGTAAACCCACGGCGACGGCGAACGACCGACTGCGGCCTGCACAGACACGAACTGATCATGGCGACACTCCTCGCAAGGAAACGACAACGGCAGGAAACGCACGGGGATTAGACGTCACCCGCCCGCTGCACCCACGCTGATATACTAGTGATCCAGTGTCGACGCGTCAACGCTTCGGCAGTCATCCGGCCCCCTGCCCCTCGGCCTAGATGCCAGAAGCGTGAGCTACGGGAAAACGCTTGCATCCCCGTGAATCGCCCCGCATTCCCTCGGCTCGCGCCTCGGGATTCTCGCGGGATTTGGTGGCTGGCACCGGTTCCATTTAGGATGGCTGCATGAGCGATCAACCCTCGTTTCCAAGACTGCGGCCAAGCGTCAGCCATGCTGCATCGCGGCAGGCCGAGATTGCCCGCGTCAGGCGGATGACGGTTGAGGAACGGGTCAAGGCGGCGTTGGGCATGGCAGCGCGATTCGCGGAGTTGCTGCCGCGTCGGCCCCGCGTGCGGTCGTGAAGACGGCGGCGGGAACGGCGAGATGGTAGAGGCTGGTCATGTTTTGGGGGGTCTGCGTCTGGCGGCTGTGTCGCCACACCATGTGCAGGTTGCCGTCGATCCAGCGGATGGCGGGATAGTCGACCCACAATTTCTCCTCGGTAGCGCGATAGAGATCGGTCGGCTTCGACCAGGTGCGGCCGCCGTCGGTGCTCGTGCGAAACGCCAGCGCCCGCCGCGGGCCACCGTGCCAGCCCGACTTCATGTCGACGTCGGGATTCTGGATGAGCACGAGCGTGTCGGTGCCGGGCACGCGGGTGAGCACGGGCGGCGCGACCGGGTTTGGCACGGCCGTCTTCACCGGGGCCGACCAGGTCGTGCCGTTGTCGACGGAGCGGCTCTCCCAGAGCCAGCCGGTGGTCGTGCGGCCGAGCATCAGCAGCTTGCCGGGGGCGTGCTCCACGAGCGACGGCTCCCAGAAGCCCCACTCAGGACCCTTGTGCGGGTTGTCGGCCACGTGCAAGACGCCGGTGGCGGGCGACCGCTTCCAGGTCTTGCCGTCGTCGTCGGAAGAGACCGTGTAGCTGCCGAGCGGCCCGCCCTGCTTCTTGGCGTCGGGCTTGAGATTGCAATGCAGAATCGCGATCAGCCGGCCGCTTTGGAGGACGTAGAGTTTGTCCCACGGGCCGGTCGTGTAAGCATGCGCCTTGTCGCTGATGACGATCGGCTCCGACCAGGTCTTCCCGTCGTCGCTCGACCGGCGAAACACCTTGATCGCGTCGGTGCCGTTGGCGAGTGACGAGTGGGTGAGGCCGAGGTCGCCGCTCGGCAGCCGGGCCAGCGAACACTGGAAGAGCGATCGCTTGGGATCGCTGAAGACGGTCTCCGGCTCCGACCAGGTCTTGCCGCCGTCGCGGGAGCGGATCTGGCGGATCTCGCCGCGGTCCCAGTCGCCCGGTTTGGAGTGGGCCCCGTAGAGCAATAGCAGCGAGCCGTCTTTCAGCGGGATGAACGACGCCTCGCCGTTCCGCCGCGCCTCCTCGGTGGCCCGCACGATCTCATGGCTGAGCACCGGTTCGACCGCCGGTGCTGCGGCGGCCGCCAGGGCCGCCTGCGTAGCTGCGAAGAGCAAAAAGAGGGTCGCAAGAATCATCCGCATCGGTCGTTCTCCGGGCTGCACAATGGCGGCCACCGCCTGATATGTCAAAACTCCAGCGTAGCGGCTGGCGAGCCTCCCTGCCAAGCCGTTCAAAAGGGACGCACGCTACCCGCTCTTTCTGAGCCCCGAGTTGGTTGACTTTTTTGTGGACCTATATATGCTTCCTGAAGACGTTAGACGATTTATCCATCGGTGCTTCTATGCGATCACGGCATCCCAGCCAGACTCCGCAGCGGGTGCGGCGATCACTTGCCAAATTGGGCGGAGATCTTGCGGTCGCCCGCCGGAAACGGCACGTCACGGCAGCGATGATGGCCGAGCGGATCGGGGTGGCCAAAAGCACGTACGGGCGGATCGAGAAGGGGGATCCAAAGGTGGCTGTCGGGGCCTACGCGATGGCGCTCTTCGTGCTTGGGTTCGGGGAAGTGCTGGGCGATGTGGCGGACGTTCGCCGTGATGACCAAGGCCTGCTCCTCGACGAACAGCGA
>JBILKZ010000127.1:0-11006 GCA_044376405.1 Pirellulales bacterium | reverse complement strand
CGGCGAGGCTCTTGATCGCGACGGCGATCGCGGGGGCCTCCGTCTTCGTGAGCGGAATGCCGCTCAGCTCGGCCGTCAGCACCTCGCCTACGACGAGCGGCTGCTTGAGCACCGACACGAGCTTGTCGCCGTCATGCACCCGCACGGTGAGCGTGTATCTGCCGGCCGGCCGGTCGGCGGCGATGGCGATCGGCAGTTCGACCGTGGCAGCCTTGCCCGGCGTGATCGCGACCGTCTGCGGCTCGACCTTCGGCCAGATGCCGTCGACGGTGGCGGTGATCCGGGCGTTGACCGCGGCAGAGGAGAGCGGCGGCACGGTCAAAACGCCCTTGCCCGTTGTGCCGCGGGCGATCGTCGAGAGCGCGAGGCCGCCGTCGGTGGGGCCGAGCACGGCGGACGCAGTCTTCGCGTCATGTAGCTGCGGCACCTCCCCCTCGAAGAGCAAAACGAGCGGATCAGGCGTGGCCACGACGAGCGAGCTTCCTGCGGCCGCGACCCGGTCGTTGCGACCGAAAAAATCCTGCATCGTGTAGGGCACGGCCGTCTTCAGAAGGAGCGTCGCAGGCGGGCCTGCCTCCTTCTGGAAGAGGTAGCAGATCGTCTTGCCGTCGCGGGCGTAGACGTAGCAGATCGTCCGCGGGTCAGGATGAAAGACGGCCTTGAAGTCGGCGCACTCCACGGCCTGCACGAAGTTGTAATAGGTCATGGTCTTCAGCATCGGCATGAGCGACGCGCCACGCACGTCGGAGCCATACGCGCCGCGGCCCCAGTTGTTGTCGTGGATCGCATCCGACACCCGCGGGCGATCGACATACTGCATCCATTGGAAGCCGTCGCCGGGAAACTCTCCGCGGAGCACGGCCTGCCGCCGCGACGCTTCGGGCATCTCGTTGACATACATCAGGAAGTAGGTGACGCGGTCCATGCCGTGGGCATGGGCGTCGAGCATCGAGCAGATCATGTCGCGGCTGCTCTGCAGCTGGTCGGTGCCGCCGACGCGGGCGAATTCCGTCGAGATCAGCCGCCGGTCGATGCCGCGCTTCTTGAGTTCGGCCCGCAGCCGGTCGGAGGCCGTCCAGTCGACGGAGGGCAGGTAGACGTGGGTGTCGAAGAAGTCGGCGACTTCGTAGAACTTTTCGGTGAGGATCTGGTTGACCGCCTCCTCGCTCGCGTTCACGCCCCAAGTCATCATGCCCACCGGCAGATCCGGAAACTCCTTCTTGAGCGCGGCATACGCCTTGCGTTGCAGTTCCATCGTGCGGGCGTCGATGAAGCGCTCGAGCCCCGACGGCACCACCTGCACGATCCGGTTTCGGTTGGCCCGCACGTAGGCGACGATGTATTCGACGTAGCCGTCGATGTCGAAGCCCTTGCAGCCCTTGTGGAAGGGATCGTCGATCACGGCCCAGTCGGGGGCCATTTTCGCGACGTCGCCCCAGGGGTGGTCGGGCTTGCGGCCGCGGACCTGCTCGAGATTCGGGCAATAGACCATCTTGGGGAAGTCGGGTCCGGGCGGAATCGTGATCGGCCCGTCCTTCGTGGGCTGAGCCTTGCGCCAGCCGTCGTAATCCCAGTTGTGCACGAGCGAGGTGCCCATCTTGTGGAGCAACCCTTGCTCCTCGTGCTTCGATTCGGCGTCGCGGAATCCGCCGCCCTCTGCAAACTGGATAAACCGACACTTCTGGTATTCGCCAGCCGCGATCGGCCGCGGCGAAACGACGCCATACGTGACCGTGTCGGTCGCGATGAGCGTGCCGCCATCGACGAGCCGGGCCTCCAGGAAAAACTCGCGGCCCACCTCCTTGGCCGCGGCATCCGGAATGACGCTCGAGAGCCGGAGGTTTTGCCCGCGCTTGGCGGCGATCTGCTTGGCTTTCACGGGGGCGGCGGCGGAGAATGGCAGCGTCCCCGACGCCACGCGGAAGTGCTCGTAGTCGGTGATGTCGTATTCGATGACGGGGTTTGCGAGCGGGCCTACCGGCTGGCCGTCGGTGGAATAAAGGAGAAACTCGAACCGCAGCGGATCGTCGGCAAAAAAGAGATTGCCGTTGGCGGCGTTGCTGACTTCGAGGACATGCCGGCCGCCGGGACCAGCCGGTGCAGCGGTCTTCGCTTCGGCTGAAGCCGGTGCCGCAGCCGCGGTGGTTTCAGCCGCGCCATCGCCGGCGAGGGCGACGCTCACGTCGGTGAAATAGCATTCGCCGCGGCTGAGCGCCTTCGGCCAGCAGATCCGCACGCGGAAGAATTCGGCGGCGGGCCGCTTCACCGCCTCGTAATACTGCCACCTGAGTCCATCGCGGGTCATCGTGTGGCGAAACTGCGGAATCTGCCGCTTGTCTTCCCACGGCACCCAGGTCCAGTCGCCGCCGCTGGTCGTCAGCTTGCCAGCCTCGTCACAGGGCACGATCTCGAACGCGGCCGAATACGAAAAATCTTTCTGCGTGTCGTAGTTGTCGGCGGCCCAGAGGCCGATGCGGACGGTCACGCCGGGATTCTTCATGACGGGGCTCAGCCAGGCGCTGTCAGCCTCGACGTCGCTCGTCTGCCGGACGACGAGGCTCTTGCCGCCGGGCCGGCGGGCGACATCGGCGACGGTGGCGTTGTTGACCGGTGTCCAGCCGGCCGCGCCTTCGGCAAACGACCATTGGCCGAGGACTCCATCCGGCCGCGGGGCGTCGGCGGCACAGAGGCCGGCGGCCGCGGCCATCAGGCACGCGGCCAGGAATCGAGTCGCCAGGAATGCAGATCGGATCATGGTGATACCTCGGGGGAAGCCATGAGCCTAGGCCCACTGTATCTCCGCAACCATCCTGCGAAAGCAGGAGGCGATGGCGGTACAAAAAGGGGACGCAGCTCTTTTCGCCTAGGGCGAAAAGAGCTGCGTCCCCTTTTTGTACACTGCAGGCCATGGACGCAGCATGCAATGGTCGCGCGGTGGGTGTGGCGCTCGTGACGCTCATGTCGCTGCTTGCGGCACCAGCCGCCGATCCCGAGCCACTCCGGTCGATCGCCGAGATCCGCGCGCTACCGATCCTCGAACTCGACCGGGAACGGCCGGTCGTCGTGCGGGGTGTCATCACGCTGCTCGAAGACTTCGCAGTCATCCAGGATGGCGACTTGGCCATCTACGTCGTCGGGGCGCTGCAGCCCACGGCTGATGCGGGTGAGGCGTCGCCGCTGCCGGTCTCGCCCGGCGCCCTCGTCGAGATCGAAGGTTCGATCGCCCCCGGCGGGTATTCCCCCAACATCGTGTCGCGGAAGCTGCGGGTGCTCGCTGAGGGGCACCTGCCCGCCCCTCCAGCCGCCGACATGGGGCGGCTCTTCAGCGGCCTCGATACCGGCCGACGCGTGGCGGTGCGGGGCGTGGTGCAGCAGGTGAGCGAGCGCCGCGCGAGCAAACTGGAATGGTGGCTCTTTGTCGTCGAATGCGACTCACGCCACTTGCTCGTGCAGGCGTCGAAGCGGCTCTTCCCCGAGCGGCCCGACCGGCTTGTCGATGCGGAAGTGGAGATCGCCGGCATCGTGGGCGATACGCGTAACTCTCGCGGCGAATTCATCGAGCCGGGCATCACGATCGGCCGCAGCGAAGACCTCATCGTCCTGACCGAACCGGCGTCCGATCCCTTTTCCATCCCCCCGGTACCGTTGGGGGCGATTGGTCGCTTTGGTGTGAGGCCGCAGGCAGTGCATCGGATGCGCACGCAAGGCATCGTGTCGTTTGCCGTGCCGGGCAGGCTCTTCCTGCAGGAGGGCGTGGGGGGTGTGCGGGTCGATCTCGCCACCGAGGAGCCGCCTGCGACCGGCCTGCCGTTTCAGCCGGGGGATCGCGTCGAGGTGGCGGGGTTTCTCGACATGAGCCGGCAGATCGGCGGTATCGTGGGCGCCGTCGCCCGGAAGATCGGATCGGCCGCGTCGCCTGAGCCGGTGGCGATCCAGCCGAGCGACGTGCTGCACGTGAACGAGGAGTTCCGGCTGAGCGGCCGGACCGTCAGCCCGAGCAATTATGACGGCTGCCTGATCCGCTGCCAGGCGCGAGTCGAGTCGACCACTGCCACGGCCGACGGCGCCGTCGTGTCGCTCACCGACGGCGACACGAGGCTCGTGGCGAAGCTGCCGAGGCTCTCCACCGCGAGACTCTCCGCGGACCGGCTCGTGCCCGGGAGCGACGTCGACGTGACAGGGATCGTGCAGCTCGATCTCGCGGCCAAACAGAGCGGCGGGCTCTTACTCGAGGATCCGCGGGTGAGCCAGATCGAGCTGCTCGTCCGCGACTCGCGAGACATCGTCGTCGTGCATGCCGCTCCCTGGTGGACGCCGCGGCGGCTGGCGATCGTTGCTGCCGTGCTGGCCGCGCTCGCCGCGGCGGCGGTCACATGGAGCGCGGTGCTCCGGCGCGAGGTGGCGCGGCAGGCGGGCCGGGCCATGGACGAAGCGGCTGCCCGCCGCGCCTCGTCGACCGAATACGAGGTCGCCCTCCGCGAGCGAAGTCGGATCGCCGCCGACCTGCACGACACGCTCCTGCAGACGATGACCGGCATCGGCTACCAGCTGCAGTTCTGCCGGGCGGGCCTCGATGGGGAGATATCGGACGAGTCGGCCCAGCATCTGGGCACCGCCGAACGGCTCTGCGCCCACGCCGCCCGACAGCTCCGCGGCACGGTCTGGTCGCTGCGGGCCATGCCCGACGTTCGGCGACCGCTTGCGGACTCGCTCGCCGAACTGGTCAGGCTGCTGGTCGAGGGCCGCGGCGTGGGGGTCACATTCGCCTCGACGGGCGAACCCTGCGCCGTGGACGAGACGGTGTCGCGGCAGCTGCTCCTGGTCGTGCAGGAGGCTGTGCTCAATGCCATGCACCACGGCGAGGCGAAGCGGATCGACGTGCGGCTCGTATTCGAGCCGGCGGGGGCTGCCGTCAGTGTGGAAGTGCGGGATGACGGGCGAGGGTTCACGGTGGGCTTGCAGCCGGGGTCGTCACTCGGGCATTTTGGCATCCAAGGCATGCGGGAGCGGGTCGACTCGCTCGACGGCACGTTCACGCTCGACAGCCAGCCGGGCCGGGGCACGACCGTGCGGGCGAGCGTGATGCATCCGGGGCGGTCTCCCGCCGACGCGTGGTCGGCGGCGGCGGAAGCAGGAGATGAGTCTTGACGAAACAACATGCAACGCACCACGCGATCCGCGTGATGGTGGTGGACGACCATCCGGTGCTGCGGTCGGGCCTGGCCCGGCTTCTGGGCCTCGAGCGGGATATTGCGGTGGTGGCGGAGGCGTCGAGCGGTAAGCAGGCGGTGGCGGAGTGGACGGCCAGCCGGCCCGACGTGGCCCTGGTCGATCTCCTGATGCCGGTAATGGACGGCGCGGAGACGATCGCGCGGATTCGCCGCGCCGATCCGACGGCCCGCGCGCTCATCCTCAGTTCATCCGAGAGCGCGATGGACGCGGAGCGGGCCGAGCGGGCCGGCGCCTGTGGCTATCTCACGAAGGAGTCGGATGCCCGCGAGATTGCCGCGGCGATCCGCGAGGTGCATGCCGGCCGCACCGGGGTGCGCCGCGGCTGTCTGCGGGGGCCAGCCTGCGCCGCCGACGACATGCTCACGCCCCGAGAAACGGAGGTGCTCGCGCTTTTGCGACAGGGCGCGAGTAACGCCCAGATCGGCAGGGCGCTGGCGATCTCGGAGCTCACCGTGAAGAGCCACATCCGCTCGCTGATGGACAAGCTCCAGGCGTCGGACCGCACCGGCGTGGTCGGCCGGGCCTTCGACCTCGGCCTGCTCAAGGCCGGCGACCGGTAGGCAAGAGGAACACGGCTCTTCTCGCGGGCGAAGCCGGGGGTACTATAGAGGTATGCCGCCATCCACCTGTGAACAACTGTTGCAACGAATCTGGATCGATCCCGCGCGATGCGGTGGCAAACCCTGCATCCGTGGCCATCGCATCTGGGTATCGCTCATCCTCGACCTGCTGGCCTCCGGAGCCACGCACAGGGAGATTCTCGACGATTATCCAGGGCTCGAGGAAGACGACATCCGCGCGTGCCTCGCCTACGGTTCCGAAATGTCCCGGGAGCGGTTCGTCGACATCCCGCTCGAGGCGCCGTGAAAATCAAGCTCGACGAGAACCTCGGCGAGCGTGGGCGGAGGCTGCTCGCCGCCGCTGGGCATGATGTGTGCACCGTCCCCGCCCAATCGCTCACGGCGGCTGAAGACCGGCAGTTGATCGAAGCGTGCCGTCGCGAAGGGCGGGCGCTGGTCACACTCGACATGGATTTCGCGAATCCACTCGTGTTTCGGCCGGCGGAATATCCGGGCATCGCCGTTATCCGGCTGCCGAAGCGGGCCACGGCGACCGATCTGCAGACGGGGCTCAAGACACTGGCGCATGCTCTCGCGACCGAATCGCTTGACGGGCGGCTATGGGTCGTGGAACGAGGGCGTGTGCGGGTGCATCAAGACGGACCGTGAAAAGCGTTCCGCTCGCTTTGCCCAGATTTCCGGCTGTTTTCTCGCCTCACCGATGGGAAAAATTGCCCCGCATCCTGCTTTCGCAGGATGGCGGCGGTGGGGGGCGGTGCGTAGCATCGTTTTCATGGGTGCGGGTGCGGCCGCGGGTGCGGCGGTAGGAACAACACATTTCGGGGGGCTTTCTCGGAGAGGCCGACGATCATGCGTGAAACCATCGATTCTTCAAAACCGATTCTTGGCACACGACCGCTTCGCCGGCGGCATGGCTTCACGCTCGTGGAGCTGTTGGTCGTGATCGCGATCATCGGCACGCTCGTCGGGCTCTTGTTGCCGGCGGTGCAGGCAGCCCGCGAGGCGGCCCGGATGTCGGCCCGTTCGAACAACATCCGGCAGCTGTCGCTGGCCGTCCTTGGATTCGAAGAGCAAAAACAGCGGCTGCCGTCCTTGAGTTTTGACTACGGCCTCCGGTCGCGGGGCACGAACACGGGCCGAGACCAGTGGGGGAATTGGGGCGTCATGGTCCATCTTCTGCCCTTCCTCGAAGAGGCTGCTCTCCATCAGACATGCCTCCAGGAATTCGACCTGAGCCAGGAGTTCATCGGCACGACGTCGGTCCGCAATCGGCGGATTGAGATGCTCATGTGTCCATCGGAGATCCAACGCCGGCCCGTCATCGGCAGCATGGGCCTCACGAGCTACCACGTGAACTCCGGCGACGTGGTGACTTCATGGCAATACGTCAACGTCCGAGGCCCCTTCATTCCGGGGATTCTGCCGTTGGGCGGGTGGTCGAGTTACGGCAACGTCGGCGGCGCCGCGATGACTTCTCTCAGGCCGCGCTACACGCGGATCAAGGACGTGACCGACGGACTGTCGAAGACGGTGGCGTTCGGCGAAGTGATCGTGGGCAGGGTCACGAGGAGCCTGCCGGCCGGAGTCGCGAACGTCTCGAACCTCAGCGACTCGTCGAGCCCGTCGGCGTGCACAGCCGCGATCGACAGCGATGGCCAATACGCCGCGGTCTACTCCAACACCGGCTGGGATCGGCAGCTTCCCGGATCGTCCTGGGGGGCGGCCAACGGCCCCATGACGGCCTTCCAGACGATGGCGGCCCCCAACAGCCCGCGCTGTTCGGTTGACATGGGCAGCAATGACATCACTCCCGCCAGCAGCTACCACCGCGGCGGTGCGTATGCCGCCATGTGCGACGGGTCGGTGCGGTTCGTCACCGATACGATCGATGCGGGCGATCCGGCGGCGACGACGTCTGGAGCAACCACCGTGGCCGGCGGTTCCTACACAGGTCGGAGCATCCGCGGCGTCTGGGGCGCGATGGGCACCCGGGCCAATGGTGAGACATTCGTGATGCCTTGATTGCAGGCTTCCAGGCTCGATGAACCGCCCCACTTCAGGATTTTCTCCATGCCCGACCGGACGACGATCATGATGCGACGCACTTTCGGGCTGATCGCAGCGGCACTCGTCGTGGCCGGCTGCGGCCCTGCCGGGCCGGACGTGCAGTTTGTGGAGGGCATCGTCACGCTCGACGGCAAGTCGCTCGACGGGGCGGCTGTTACGTTCCTCCCGGTGGACAAGACCGGCATCTCGGCGGCCGGCACGACCGACTCCGACGGCCGCTTCCGGCTCAATGCCACGCAGGGCAAGAAGTATGGCAAGGGCACGGTCGTGGGCGACTATGTCGTCACGGTGACGAAACTCTTTTGGCCCAAGGGCGCGACCGAGCCCGACCACATCACGCCGATCCGCTACGAAAACTCGACCACCTCGCCCCTGCGGGCCACGATCGTGAAGGGCCGCAACACGTTTGAGTTCGCGCTTACGTCCATCGCCATGGCCGACTCTCGCGTTCCGCTGTCCCCGGGCTTCCGCCCGGGGCTTTTATGTTGATGGCATCGCAACCAAAAACGGTCGCGCCACGCTCGAATAAAAGCCCGGAGCGGAAGCGACGGGACGCGTGTCGATAGGGCCACCATCCCCGGGCTTCCGCCCGGGGCTTTTATGTTGATGGAAACCTCGCCGATGCAGTGCGGAATTCCCGGCATTTTTTGTCAATGACGACCATTTGTGCTACGATATGGAGGCACAAAGGAGTCGCCGGTGAAGCCGCTCGAAGTATTTTCCGCTCGGGATCTCCGCAACCGGTCCGGGTCGCTGCTCAAGGATGCCGAGGAGGGCAGGATGTCCCTCATCACCAAGCACGGGCGTCCCGCGGCCCTCGTGGCACCGTTCGACGCGCAACTGCTGGAACTCGGCGCCCATCGTCACCTCGCCGTTCGCTTGTATGCCGACCACCTGCTGACCCTTTCTCAGGCAGCCACTCTGGCCGGTCTGCCGATCGAGCAGTTTCTCGAGGTGCTGGGCGTTTCGGGAGTGGATGTGGTGGACTATCCACCGGGTGAGATCCAATCCGAACTCGAGCCGCTGCGGTGAGCCGCTCCACACGGGACCTCGTGGTCGCCGACGCCGGTCCGTTGGTTGGCCTTGCGGTCATCGGTGGATTGCCCTGGCTCGAACACCTGTTCCGGGAGGTGCTGATTCCCGAGGCCGTCGCCGCTGAACTGCGGCTTGATAGCGACATGCGGGGCGCACAAGCCCTCGCCTCCGCGAGGGCCGAGGGTTGGCTTAAGGTGGTCGCCGTCGCAGACGTGCCCACGCGGCTATTGGACGCAATCGACCGCGGGGAAGCCGAGGCCATCGTGCTCGCGCGGCAAAAAGTCGTGCCGCTGCTCATCGACGAGCTTCGCGGCCGGCTGGCAGCCCGAAGCGAGGGCGTTGCCGTTTTTGGGTCGGGCGCCGTGTTGCTCAGGGCCAAGGAAGTGGGACTGATCCGCGAAGTCCGTGCAAGCCTGGATGCGCTGACGCACGCGCAGTACAGGCTCTCCGCCGCTCTCCGCGAGGAAATTCTGCGACTGGCCGGAGAGTATGAATAGCCGTGGCAGGAAAGTGGCCAGATCCACGATCGCCGCATGCTCCGCCAGTCCACAGGCTTCCGCCCGGGGCTTTTATGGGATGGGGCTTTTATTTGATGGGGCTTTTATTTGATGGGGCTTTTATTTGATGGGGCTTTTATTTGATGGGGCTTTTATGGGATGGGGCGGAACGTCATTGCGGCGTCGGTGCGGATGAACGTGACGGGCGGGCCGTCTGTCTGCGGCAAGGTCGCGATGCCGGGGTCGTTGCTCTCTAAGAGCCACGCGAGGAACTTTGATTCGTCGCCATCCTTCGTGGAAATGTCTGGCGGCGCCGTGCCCGCCCACTCGACCGCGACGCCGCCGGGAGCGACCGCCCGCACGAGCCCGCCGCACGTGAGCGCGAGCCCCCCGTCGATCTTCTCCACCGCCTCGAGCGGCTTGTCGCCAAGCACACACACGCCCCCCTCCACCGCGACGAACTCGCCCCGGTAGGAGCTGGCCACGATCGCCGCGGCCCGCGCCGCCTTGAGCGCGGGATCGACACGGCCCGTGAGCAGGTCCATGCCCCGCACAACGCGATCGCCGGCCACATGCCTGCCCGCCGCGAAGGCGGTGAGGCCCGCGGCATTTCCACTGACGAGACCCGCCGGCTCCGTAAACACCATGCCTATGTGGTCCGCGGGGTTCTCGGCCGTGGCCAGCCGGGCGAGTTCCTTGCCGATCGCCTCGGCCGCCTTGCCGTTGTCCTTGCCACTGTTGATTTGGCCACTGTTGCCCTTGCCGCCGAGATCTTTGCCTCTCAAATCAAAAAGCACCGCGCCGCGCGTCCCTTCGCCCCGCCAGACGACCGCCTCGGGGCTCTCGGCCGTGCCGGCGATGACACGCACCCGCGGGCTCTTGGCAACCGTGATCTTCCCGTCGGCTGATCGCGTGATGTCGGCCTGCCAGGGCCAGCGGCTCTTGAACGGCACGTCGATCGCCTCTGGCACCGCCAGCGGCATGCTGCCGTCGGTCGAGAGCCAGCCCTGAACGCAGAGCACGCCGGGCTGCGTGGAGAGCCACTGCCCGACCGCGTCGATCGCGGCGTCGCGGTAGGCTGACTTGTCGCTCGCCGCCACGGCGATGAAGCGATAGCCGTCGAGCGGCTGCACGGCCAACTTCTCGACGCTGTCGACCGCGTCGAATTCGGCGGGCAGCCGGAAGACGCCCCGCGTCGCGGTGATATCGCCCACGAGCAGGGCGGACTTGTCGTTCTTCGGAAACGGCATGCCGGAGAGCAGCCGGGCGATGTCGTCGATGAGCCTCCGTTCGAGGAGAAAGGAACGCCGCAGGGCCGCTCGCTCCTGCTTCACCCGCACGGCCGAGGCATCCTCCGCAGGCTTCTCCTCCAGCGAGAAATCTTCGAGATCGTCGCCATCGGCCAGATCGAGGTTCGGCTTGGCACCGGCGGCGGCTGACCGCAGGCGATACGTTTCGACGAGCCCGCGAAACACCGTGTCGAACCCCTTGTCGAGCGACTTGCTACCGTTGAAGAGATCCTCGATCGTGATCCAGGTGCCGGCGGCCATCGGGCCGGGCTTCATCGTGGGATCCATGAAGAGCATGATCTGGT
>JBILKZ010000038.1:0-31080 GCA_044376405.1 Pirellulales bacterium | reverse complement strand
GTGGAAATCTGTTGCCGGATTGCCCGAGAGGCTGATCGAGCCCGCATAGGTTCCGGGGATGTAGAGCGGGTCGGTGAATGCGTCGATGCCGCGAAACTTCTCCTTGACGTTACCCGAGATGCCCAGGGCGTTGATCTGCCCGGTGATCTTCGAGGCATCCGACATCGGGAAGCCGAGGTGCAGGTGGCCGGCCGAGTTGATGAAGCCGCTGAAGGCGCTCGGAAGGTTGATCGCCAGATCCTCGGCCTTGTTGCGGGTGGTGATCTCGCCGGAGATCGCGGCCACCCGGATCGAGCCGATGCTGTCGGCGTGTACGCTCGCCCGCAGGTTGCTCCGCAGGCCGACGATGCTGCCGATCTCACCCGCCACCTCGATGACGCTGCGGAAGTCGTTGGTGGTCGTCAGGTCGTGCGGGTTGTTGGTCTTTGCGCTGATGGCGCCGTCGATCACGATGCTGTCCACGCTCGCAGCGACGATGCCGCCGAGATGGATCAGCCCCGCCACGGGGTTGTACATCGTCGAGTCGGTGGCCTGCTGGTTGTTCTGCGTGTTGATCCGGTCGACGTAGGGAGCCTGACCCGCGTCGAGCGTGATGTTGCCGATCGCGACGCCCGCGAGCTTGGTCGAGTTCACGATGGCGGCCGAGAACTGAATGCCGCCGAGGCCGGTCATCGTCGTGTCGGTCTTGTCTTTGATGATCTCGAAAACGTTCGTATAGCCAGCCGAATACATCGTGGCGAAGCCGGTTCCCGGCTGCGTCGTCAGGGCATTGGGCGTCACGACGATCCGGAGGCCGTTGTCCGAAGTCAGGCCCGTGAGCGCGATCGAGGTGGCGTCGGCGTTGTCCGTCGCCTTGCCGGCGAGTTCGACCGTGAACCCGGCTCCCTGCGACACGGGGCCCGTCACCGAGATGGCGACCGAGTCGCCATCCGCATCGGTGTAATTGGCGGATGTCACCACCTGGTCTGGAAGGATGGCCATCATGCGGCGGTCTTCGAGACGATCGACAGCGAGGGCGGGGCGACGATTGCGACGCCGGTTGCTGACGGGAACACCGGGGCCGCGGCGGATCGGAAACGGAGACATTGTGAGCGCGGTTCCTGAGAGGTCAGGCCGGCATCGCGACGCCGGTGCGGGAAAAGCTTTTTAAAAAAGTAAACCAGGATTTATGCGCGGTCAAGAAATCGGTCACTTTGGAAAACCGCCGCCAGTGGCCGCATGTTCGTGCAAAAGAAGCTGGAAAGACTGCTTCTTTGCCAGAATCCACGAAAATGCCGAAGGAGCGACAAAATAGCCCGCAAGAGGGGTGCGGCGAGGGGGCGTTTTGGCGGACGGTCCTTGCCGACGTCCGTTCGGGCGACTTATCGTTGGGGAAGCGTTTCAGCCGCCTCTGCACAGACTCCAACCTGGTCACGGACATGAACCGAATTGCGATCGTGGCGCAACTGATCATTCTCGCGGCGGGCGTCGCGATATCGGGAGAATGCCGTGGCGATCCGGTCGCCGCGCCGCCGCCGGTGAGTGTCGTGGTGCTTGTGGCGGGGAATGTCTGGGATGGTCTTGCTGACGCGGCGCTTGGCCCGATGGAGATTCTGGTTCGGGACGGTCGGATTGCGGCGATGGGACGGACGGTCGAGCGGCCCGCCGGTTGCAGGGTCGTCGATCTCTCCAAGCACACGGTGACTCCCGGATTCATCGACTGCCACGTGCACGTCACGATGCGGCCGGAGGATGAGGGGGCGATCTGGGCACTGGCTCCCGCCGACAAGGCCGTGTTGGGCGTGCAGGCCCTGCGGGTTCTGCTCGACCGCGGATTCACGACCGTTCGCGACCTCTGCGACATGGATTTCGGCGGCTACACCACGGTTTCGCTCCAGCGGGCCGTGGAGAAGGGTTTGGTCGCCGGTCCCCGCATGATCGTCGCGGCGCACCTCGTGTCCACGAGCGGTGGGCACGGCGATGCGAGGCCCCTCGTGGCGGCACAAACTCCTGTCGCCCAGAATAACATCGCCGATGGCGTCGATGAGATTCGCCGGGTCGTCCGCACCGAGGTGAGCCGGGGCTCGCAATGGATCAAGTTTGGGGCCACCGGAGGATTTGCCAGCCCGGCGGATGATCCCGCGCAAGTGCCATACAGTCAGGCAGAGATCGACGCGATTGTCTCGACGGCTCGCGATCTCGGCATACCCTGCACGCCCCATGCCTACGGCGACGAGGGAATTCGCCGTTCGGTGATGGCGGGGGTTCGGAGTGTCGAGCACGGCAGTTTGGCTTCGCTCGAGACGTTGAAGCTCTTGGAGGCTCGAGGGGTATTCTTGGTGCCCACGCAGATCGCCGTCGTGCGTTTTGCAAGGCTCATCGACGACGATGCGTTTTGGGCGGCGGTCAATGAACCGGCGCATGTCCGGGCGAAGTATCGAAAGCATGCCACGGCGATCCTCGAGAGCGCTCGCAACCTGTCCAATTGTGGCGTGAAAGTGGCCCTCGGAAGCGACTTCGGTACGTTTCCGCTGGCGCAGAACAATGCCACCGAGTTCGCCGAACTGGTGAACAACGGGCTTTCGATCCCCCGCGCCTTGCGTGCCGGAACGAGCGTGGCCGCCGAACTGCTGATGCGAGACGACATCGGCATTCTGGCTGTCGGCAAGGCAGCCGACATCATTGCCATGCCGGGCGACCCATTCGACGACATCACCGTCACGGAGCGGGTTGAATTTGTGATGAAGGGGGGCAGTATCACCAAGGACTTTCGGTGAATCCATTTGGTCCCGGGCTATGCCAACAGCCAGAATTCGCGGCCCCCCCGGGGATGAGGGTGTGGCCGGGCGGCGCAGCCTTCGGCGTCGCACGCTATCGCCGATGGGCTGCGACCTCGTCGGGCGGTTCTGGCAGGAGCCAGGCGACGGCCGCTGCGGGGAGGAACAGCCAAGCTGCGTAGAGGAGCGCCAGGCGGTGGTCGCCGACCTGCGAAAAGAGGCCGAACACGATCGTCCCTGCAGCCGCCGCCAGCCTGCCGATGTTGTAGCAGAACCCGGCGCCCGTGGTTCGAAGAAGCGTGGGAAAGAGGGGCGGAAGATACATTGTGAAGAGGCCAAAGACGCCCTGGCAGACTCCGATCGGCGCAAGCATCCAGAACAGCCGCGCCTCTGGCAACGGCGTGGCGTAGGCGGCGAGCATGGCGGCGAAGTAGGCGATGAAGAGTAAGGCGATCGACCGTCGGTAGCCAAGCGACCGGGCGAAAAACGCCGCGAGGAAGTTGCCGAAGATCGAGGCGACCATCACCAGGATCATCGCTTGGCTGCAGAAGGCGGTCTTCTCGGCGTCGGTCCACGGACCGACGTCGGGGTGGTTTCGCAGGTGCTGCAGATACCAGTACATGAATGCCCAGTGGGCGGTGAGCGACAGGCTACAGACGACGGTCGTGAGGATCGTCGTGCGCCGCACATCGCCACGGAAGAGATCAGCCACGCCCGGCGACGACTCGGCAGCGGCCGACCGTGCGGCATGCCATTCCTCCGGCTCTGGCACGGCCCGTCGGATCCAGACCACGAGAAACGCCGGCAGCACGCCAACGAGGAACACCGTCCGCGGCGGGAATCCCGACAGGAGAAAGCCGGCCACCATCGCCAGCACCACTCCCACGTTGACGGCCGATTGCAGCACCGCCGCCATCCAGGGGCGCCAACGGCGGGGCCACGTTTCAGAGATGAGGGCCGCCCCCACCGCCCACTCGCCTCCGATCCCCAGCGCCGCAAGGAACCGGCAGACGAGCAGTTGCCACCACGTCTGGGCGAAGAACGAGAGCCCGGTGAACAGGGCGTACGTCAGGATCGTCACGTTCAGGGCATGCGTACGGCCGATTCGGTCGCCGACGCGACCGAAGAAGCCGCCGCCGAGCGCCCAGCCCACGAGGAAGCCCGCCTGCACGATCGAGCCCGTGCGGCCTACCGCGGCATCCCGCTGGTCGAGGCCCCCGAGCAGTTCGGCTACGAAGGGGGTAGCCACGAGCGTGTAGAGGTGCATGTCGAGGCCGTCAAACAGCCAGCCAAGCCAGGCGGCGATGCCGCTCTTCCATTGCTGAGGTGAGAGATCGGACAGCCGTTCGGCCTCCGGTGATGCGGCGGCCGCGATGGCTTGATTGGGCGGTGCGGACATGCTTTGGATGGCCCCTGGGGAGAATCAGAAGCGAGAAGGCCCGTGAATTGACAACAGATCGAACATGTCTGCAAGCGGGTCCGACCCCGCAGCCCGGCCAGGATTCTCGCGGCCCCAATGGGACTCTTTGAAAGGGCGCAGGTCTCGCCTCACCTCTCTCGTGACAAGATACAGAGCAGTTCTTGCATCGGCTCGTTCGACACGGTGCCCCCGCCGCTGAATGCCCGATCGAAGCCGATGATGATTGTCAGGATGCAGGTGATCGCAAGAGTGCTCAACGTCACGCTCAGAGCTGAAGTTGCAAACTTCACGCGCGTCGCGAATGCAATGCCGATGATCAGAAGAATGCAAAACGTGGTGATGGTCGGCAGGGCATCAGCAAGGGTTCAGCAGAGTCATAGAGGGAAACGATGACTCGCCTTTTGAGAAGCCCTGGATGCCGGCTGGAAAAGCAGGCACGCTCGCTTCGACCTTCTGCACCAAACGGAGAGGGCGGGATTCGAACCCGCGGTCCAGCTTTTGACCGGACACGTCTTTAGCAAAGACGCGCATTCGACCGCTCTGCCACCTCTCCAAACACCATCCGATATACCGAGCAAAACCGGCATGGACTGGGAACCCGCCGGGCGATCTATTCTGGACCCCATCCGCCGGTCACGCAAGGAGGCTTCACGCGTCATGAGGATCACGAGGATTCCAGCCCGCCTGGTGTTGGCGGCCATCGTTGTCGGGGTCGCTGCAGGAGCCACGAGGCCGGCCGTTTTCGCTGCCGAACTCATGGCCGCTGCCCGCTCGAGCATTCAGGCCGAAGACGCCAAGCGGCATGTCTGCGCCCTCGCTGACGACGCTCTCGAAGGCCGCGAAGGGGGCAGCCGCGGCGGTCGTGCCGCCGGCAGCTACATCATCAGCCACCTCGAAAAACTCGGGCTCGAACCCGCCGGCGACAATGGCAGCTACTACCAGCAGTTTGGCGCTATGCGAAACATCCTCGCCCTCGCCCGCGGCAGCGATCCGGCCGTCGCCAATGAACTGATCGTGGTCGGCGCCCACTACGACCACGTCGGCTACGGCAACTCCGGCAACAGCTACGGTCCTTTCGGCTTCGTCCACAACGGTGCCGACGACAACGCCTCCGGCGTGGCCGGCCTGATCGAAGTGGCCGAGGCGATGCAGCACCTGCCGGGCCGACCGCGGCGGCCCATCCTGTTCGCCTTCTGGGATGGTGAGGAAAAGGGGCTGCTGGGCTCCTACCACTTCGTGCGTGTGCGGCCCACGCTGCTCGCCCAGATGTCGATCGCCTTTTCCATAAACCTCGACATGATCGGCCGGCTCCGCGGCGAGCGGCTCGAGGTCTTCGGGGCCCGGACGTCCGAAGGGCTGCGTGCCGCGGTCGTGCAGTCCAACAACCGGCCCGGTGCTCAGCCTCTCGAACTCGCCTTCGACTGGGCCATCGACGAAGACTCCGACCACTATCCGTTCATCGCCGCTAAGATCCCCACCGTCATGTTCCACACCGGGTTGCACGACCAATACCACCGCCCTAGCGACGATGTTCAACTCATCAACTTCGATGGCATCGAGCCGGTGGCCAGGCTCACGCTCGATTTCCTCACGGCACTGGCCGACGATCCAGGGCCGCCGCGGTCCTTTCGAGCGCAGGCACGCAGTGAATCCGATGCCACCAAGCGAGCGCTCGAAGCGCCGACGTCGATCGCGGCGGCCTCACAGACAGCCGCCCAGCCCGCAACAAACCAGCGACCCCGCTGGGGCATAGGCACCCGCGCCGACCCCGGCGAGCCTGGGAATCCCGTGATCGTGCGGATCACAGCAGGATCACCCGCCGCCCAGGCGGGCGCGATGCTCGGAGACCGAGTGATCGCCATCGACGGAACGGCCGTGACGAATCAGGCCGACATGGTCGCGCGGCTGGCAGCCGCCGGCGGCAATGTCGCGATCGATGTCGATCGGAAGGGCAAGGTCATGCGGCTCGGCATGACCGCCACGCAGCCGTGATTGGCCGAGCCCCGTCCAGTGGAGCTCTGGCGGTGAGGAACAGGACGCCTCGAACCATGACGCCTGGAACCCTGACGTTCGGCAAGACGTGACACTCTACAAGACCTGACGCTGAAACGGGATCAGTCGTCGTCGTCTTCTTCGTCTTCATCCTCGTCTTCTTCGTCGTCGTCTTCCCATTCCTCGTCGTCGTCTTCCCAATCTTCATCGTCTTCTTCGTCTTCTTCGTCCTCTTCTTCGCTGTCCTCTTCCTCGCCGTCTTCCTCTTCTTCTTCGTCTTCTTCTTCATCCTCGTCGTCTTCGACTTCCTCCCACTCATCGTCTTCGTCTTCGAGTTCTTCGTCTTCGTCCTCGTCCTCGTCTTCATCGTCGTCGTCTTCGAATTCTTCGTCCTCGTCTTCATCCTCGTCGTCGTCCTTCGCAGCCATGACGGCAAGACGGTCCAGACCTGTTCCTGCAGCCGCGTCGAACAGATCCTCGGCAGCGAGCAGTTCAGGGAGTTCGCTCCACGAGAATACGTCAGCGTTCAGCACTTCTTGATGGCCTCGGCCACTCGTCGCAATCGTCACGGCAATACCTCCTGAAGTCTGTTCATCGTCACTGCAGCCGGACTGCTGGCTTGGCGACAGATGAACAAAAGGACGAAACGGAAGACAGTGAGCAAACCCAAAAATAAAACCCAGAAATGAAACCAGCGCAACGCCAGATCAAAACCAGACCAACGACTCCTCGCGCGGTGAATCCTTGGACATTTCGCGATCACCGAACATTTCTGTACCCGATCGTCCGAAATGATCCAACAGGCTGAACAAAAAAAACAGAAACGGGCGAATCATTTCAGCTCGCGACCGCCCACGGAACGGCTTTTTCGCGGAGCGGACGCGAAAGTGTGTCGTGGAGTTGGGCCGCGTGCAAGTGCCCCGTTTTCAGACCGGCGGTGCGTCGGCCGTTTCTGCCGGCGGTTCCGGGGCGAAAGGCTCGATTTGCGGCAGATCCTCAATCTTGGCGAGGCCAAAGGCCTCCAGAAACCGCCGCGACGTCACGTAGACGTTAGGCCGGCCCAGATCCTCCGTGCGGCCACCAATAGCCACGAAATCACGCTCCATCAGCTGCCGCAGCATGTCTTCGCAGCCGACACCCCGGATGGCCTCGATCTCTGCCCGCGTCACCGGCTGTCGGTATGCCACGATCGCCAGCGTCTCGATTGCCGCTGCAGAGAGGCGGGTTTCCGGGGGGGTGCCCAGCACCCGACGCACCCAGGGGCCCAGCGCAGCACGCGTCAGAAGCCTGAAGCCTCCGGCAATCTGTTCGACCCGAAATGCAGACCCTGCCTCCTCATGCAGCCTTTTGAGCTCCCGGATAAGCACGCGGGCGCGGGTGCCATCGGTCAGTCGGGCCAGCTTTGCCAGTCGCCGGGTCGAGAGCGGCTCGCGAGCGAGAAACAAGGCGGCTTCTAGACGGGCCAACTCGTCGGAGCGGTGATGCGGTCCGGGGGCGGGCGGCTCATCGGCAGCTTGGTGGCGGGGTCGGGGCAGGCGACGCCGGAGGGAGCGTCCGCGAGTTCGGCGTGTTTCAAGCCCTGGCGGCGGTTTCCAGCCGCGGGCGAGGCCGCGACCGCCCACGCCGCCAAACGGTTCACGGAGCCGGCCACGGCAAGGCAGTGTGCGTCGCATGGCGTGGAGCAGCTGAAAGCGGACTTCAGATGAGGGAAGCGGTCATTGAAAACGTCCGCCCGGCGGTGGGCTGGTGTCGTCGGTACCTCCAGCAGTTGCGGGGGGCTGCTGCATGGCCATCCGCTGCCGCCATTCCGTCACCTGCGCCAGCAGGGCCGCGGACGCGGTCCCCGGGTCGTGGCCGCTGGCCTGAAACACCCGTTGCAGTTGGCCGGTCGCGTCCACGGGGACCCGGCACGAACTGCTGAAGAGGCCCTCGGAACCAGGGAGTGGCTGGCAGTCGAACGACACCGCCCCAGCCGACTTCAACTGGGCTTCGATCGCCTGCTGTTCGCGGGCCTGCTGGTCACGGAGTAGCCGGGTACGGTCAGCGAGTTGCGTGACCAGTGGCGGCGTGGCTGGTTCTGCCGCGGTGGTTGCCGCGGCTCCGACAGGGAGTGTTGGATTGGTGGGTGACGCCGGTCCGCCGGTTGCCGCGGGTGGCAGACCCGTTGCGGCAGGGGGCAGGCCGGTGGCGATGGGCTTGGCAACGGGAGCCGCGGGCAGAAACCCGAGTGTCTCGCCCTCATGGACGGGCAAGGCTGACGGGGCCGCCGCCTGGGGCAACGCGGCCGGAGCAGGTGGGATGGTTCGCGCCTCAGCCGGCGTTCCCAGCCAGTCGCTCGTGACCGTGGCAAAACTATGGCGGGCTGCCGCCCGCACTTCTGCCGGGATCCAGTGCGAAAACATCGCCAGCCCAGGCACGACCAGCATGCAGCTCACCAGCAGCAGGGAACGTAGCTTCATGGTGTCGTGTCTGGATGGTGTCGTGTCTGGCGATATGGGGCCCGGCTCTGCCGGGGCATTTCTGGGGCGACATGCCACCGAGGCGGGAGGGGGGGACGATAGCGGCAGGCCGGCGGTCCTTCAATCCGAAATCGCCCGCAAAAACTGGCGCACAAAGCCGGAAAACACTTGAAACCGGTCGATGTGGCATCATACTCCGAGCCCATCAGGGCACGGGTTGTTCAGGCCACGGGTTGTGGAGGAGATTCGGTGTCGAAAATCGCCATCAGCCTGTGTGGTGAAGGACGCGGCCACGCCACCAGGATCTGCACCCTCGTCGAGCATCTCGAGCGCGACCACGACATCCTGCTGTTCACGTCGGCAGACGCCTGGGAACTGCTCTCGAAACGCTTTGGCGAGGCTCATCCCCGCGTGCGTGTCGCTGAGATTCCCGGCATCGTTTTCCAATACACCGATGGTCGGCTCGACGTGATGCGTTCGATCGCGGCGGGGCTCGAATACCAGGCCCGCCAACTCGGCCCCGTCGTCGATCAGCTGATGGTGGAATTGGATGCGTTCCAGGCCGACCTCGCCATCACCGACTTTGAGCCGAGCTTGCCGCGGGCCGCAAGCCGGCAGGGAATCCCGCTGGTGAGCGTCGATCACCAGCACTTCCTGCTGGCGTACGATCTGGATGCCCTGCCGTGGTCGCTCCAGTGGAACGCCTGGTTCATGAGCCACGCAGTCTGGATGTATGTGGTGGAGGCGACCGACACTGTCGTCTCCGCTTTTTTCAGGCCGCCGCTCCGCCGCGGGTGGGAGCATGTCGTGCAGGTGGGGCCGCTGCTGCGTCGCGAGATCACGGCGGCGGTGCCCCATGACGGCGGGTTTCTGCTCAGCTACCTGCGCCGGCACACGCCCTTTTCGACCGTTGAGTCGCTCGCCGATTGCGGCCTGCCCGTGAAGGTGTATGGGCTCGGTGCACGTGACAGCGTGGGCAACGTGTCGTTTCACGCGATCGATGAGCAGCGGTTCGTGGAAGACCTGGCGGGATGTCGGGCGTTGGTCAGCGCGGCCGGCAACCAGCTCATCGGCGAGAGCCTGCATCTGGGCAAGCCGCTGCTCGTTCTGCCCGAGCGGGCCCACTCGGAGCAGCTCATGAACAGCTCGTTCCTGGCCGCGATGGGATGCGGCGACTTCGCCCTGCTCGAGGAGGTGACAGGCGCACGGGTACGCGGCTTTCTCGACAGCCTCGGGGGCTATGCGCCGGCGCTTGCGAGCGTGGCTGGGCGGATGGACGGCACTCCGGACGTGCTGCGCGTCATCGCCCACCGGCTGGCATCCGGTGCGGATGCAGCCACCGCTCGATCGCCGGGATGATCGCCCGCATCGCCCGGGCGCGATGGCTGATCAACGCCTTCACTGCCGGAGACAGTTCCCCGAAGGTGCGATGGTATTCAGGCACGATGAAAAGCGGGTCGTAGCCGAAGCCGCCGGCTCCCGCCGGGTGGTCGGCGATCAGGCCGCCGCAGACCCCGCTGGAGATTGCCACGATCGTGCCGTTGGGATCGGAGAGGGCGGCGTGGCAGGCGTAGTGGGCCGACCGCGACGCTGCGGGAAGGGCGTCGAGCCGTTCAAGCAGAAGGGCATTGTTTCGCTCATCAGTCGCGCCGGCTCCAGAGAACCTCGCCGAATAGATGCCCGGCGCACCGCCGAGGGCGTCCACCACGAGTCCACTGTCTTCCGCGAGCACCCAGCGGCCCAGGGCCCTGGCCTGCTGCGAGGCCTTGAGAGCCGCGTTGGCGGCGAACGAATCACCCGTCTCCTCGACATCGACCGCGGCGTCGAGGCCGGTGAGCGAGCAGCATGCGATGCCCAGAGGGGCGAGCAGTTCGATGAGCTCGCGGAGCTTGCCTGCATTGGTCGTGCCGAGCACGAGCGTCGCGATGGTGTCCATAGACCGGTCTGTCCGGCAGTTCCGTGGTGCGGCTCTCAACGGCGGCCGGTCGGCACCCGAGGCACGTCGATCGGCTTGGGCTGCACGTCGAGCATGACGCCGTCGATGCTCCGCGGCATGATCTGCCCAGCCGCCAGTTTCACCGGATCGGGACCGAGTTCCCTCACGATGCGGATGATCTCGGGATGGGGGGCCATCGTGCCGCTGGCCTGCTGCACGGCCAGTTGATCGACGCTGCCCACGCAGACGATGCTCGAGTCGCGATCGTGGAATTCCCACGCCTGCCAGCCGCTGCGGCGGAGCGTTTCGGTGAGTCGATGGGCCTTCTCGGCCGCCTCCACCAGACGCCCCTTCAGCTCCACTTCCTTGCCGCCATCCTCGATCGCTTTTTGGTCGAAGGTGCCGGCGCCGGTGAAGGTTGCCACCCGCACGCTGTA
Organism: Pirellulales bacterium; assembly: GCA_044376405.1. Classification (GTDB taxonomy): domain Bacteria; phylum Planctomycetota; class Planctomycetia; order Pirellulales; family UBA1268; genus CAMCQY01. The sequence goes on along the minus strand of JBILKZ010000038.1, from coordinate 20,080 downwards.
CCGGCCCGGGCAGTCGAGCAGGCTGTTGGTGACATCGGCGTTCATGTCGAGCACGAACTTGTCCACTTGCTGTCGCGCGAAGAAGTCTTCCGGCAGGAGGGGATTCGGAATCACGAACGCCAGATGCATCGGCCCCTTACCGCTGTTCTTGTCCATCCCCATCATCCGCCTGAAATCGCTGAACGACTGGCTCTTGCCGCTGCCGGCGGCGAGCGACTCGGGATGGAGGTTCTTGATTTTGGCGAGCATCTTCTGCCCACGCGGGTCGTCGAAGGAGGCGAAGTCGCCCACGAGCACGGCGACCTCCGTCACCTGTTCTGACATCGCATACCGCATCTTCTTCGGAGTGCCATCGGGATTGAGTCCCAGCCCGCGCTGATTGCCCGTGAAGTCAAACGACTTCTCGTGCGTGTAGGCCTTGAGCTTGTGGGGGCCGCGGAGTTCCTGAACGAGCCGACGGGCGTCGTCGCGGGCTCCCTCGCCACGGAACGTCGTTGCCAGCACCATCCACGGCCCGTCGCTCTCGGCCAGCGGAAACATTGCCTTGGGGTCGACGGTGTCCTGCGAAAACCAGGCCGTGGGCAGCCAGCCTGTCTGGGCTTCTGCCACGGGGCCACCGACCGCCAGGCCGACGGCGATCAACACCAACGGAATCCAGGGGGATGACGCACGAACACTCACGCTGCAGGCTCCTGACGCGGGTCGATGGCTGGCCCAATGACTTGGCTGGGGGCTTGGGTGGGCTTTGGGAGGCAGGACGATAGCGGCTGATCGCCGCCGGTGCCAGACCGTTTGCCTGCCCGGAAAGACGGGAAAGATGGGGGGTGATAGATTCGGTCGGGTCGCGGGTGCCGCCCGGGCTCCCCGGATACGCTGCGCTCGCCGGACGGCTCCTCGGCGGAGTCCATTGGCATGGCACGCGGGCTGCTCGGAGGCGCCCTAAGGCTCGCTTCGGTATCCGGGGAGCCCGGGCTGGTCGGTTACGCTGCGTTCGCTGGACGGCTCCTCGGCGGAGTCCATTGGCATGGCACGCGGGCTGCTCGACGGTGTTCTAGTCGTTTTCAAGATCGGTCGGAAGGAATGGGTGGCATGGTGCGACGCGAGGCATTTCTGCGGACGGTCGCAATCGGCCTGATCATGGCACTGTGGTTGGCCGCCCTCATCCTTCCGCCAGTGCTGCTGCTGCGGGCACGCGCCGACTGGCTCGAGCAGTGGGATCGCCCGGAGGCGCAGTCGCAGTGGGACGCATTTCGACACGACATGCGGCAGCAGTCGGGCCGCGACGGGCCGGTGCAGAGAAAAGTTCCCAAGAGCGCCGAACCGCCCGTGCGGGTCTGGCTGCGGGATTATTTCCAGCTGGCCGTGGTGGCGTGGGTGCTGTTCATGGGCGTGCTGGGAGGCTTCTTCTCCCTGCTCGTTGTCGGGGTGCTCCGCGGTGCCGCTGGAGGCATCGGTGGCGGGCGGGCATCCGCGACGTCACTTGCCCAGGACCAGCCCGGCCGTCAGGGCAACGACGACAAACAGCACGAGCGTGATGCCGATGACACCCAGTAAGGAAAACACGATTGGCGACCTGAAGAAGGAGTGCTGGAGGGGAATCAAGGCCCGGTGAATGCCGCAGCGCGAACCGCGGTGCTGCGATCGTAAACAGCACCGCCGGTGCGAACAAGGCGGGCTTGTTGGCACCGGCGGCATGACTCACGGGCGGCCCGCGCCCCTGACATGTCGGGCCCCCCGTCGAGATTGTTTTTGACCGAGTATCCGTGGCCCGCGAGGTCACCGGGGCGGGACGTCAGTCGAGTGCTGTTCGACGGAAGACGTCGTCGGCAACCGGATTCCTGGCGGTACGGCCGACGTCGTCGAGCGTGCGCCGCTGGCCCACGGTATGCCATGGCGTTACGTCGGCAAGTTCGGGCATGAGTTCCAGAATCTGCTCGATCAACATCGACACCATCCGGGCGGTCGTCGTGTCTTGCGTGCGTTCGCGGATCGCTGCGGCCGTCTTCATCAGTTTCACCATGCGTGACCGCTGCAGCACCGGGCCGGAGAGCTGGCCCTCGCCTTCGACGAGCAGTTCGGCAACCGGCACCTCCAACACCTCCTGCCATCGAAGCAGATCGGAGAGCCGTAGGTCGCAGTCCGACTGCTCCTGCCGGCGGACCGCTGCCAACGGCGCACCCAATCGCCGTGACACGTTGCGGAGTGTCACGCCTTGGAGCCTCCGCACATCGGCGATGCGGTGCAGTCGTCGCTGTCGGCGGTGGACTGGACGCAGGCTGGCGTCTCCGCCATCGACCGCGGCTCGCACCGCGTCGGAGTGTTCTGAGTCGGCGACGGCCAGCGGATCGTCGAGCATATCGTCCGCATCGTCGTCATAGTCATTCCGGCATCCAGTCCGGCAGTCAACAGTGGCCATGGCTGAGTCCCTCTGCACGTGGGCGTGGGGCGGCGTGTGCCCCCGGATTCCAGTTCCGACCGTACGATTCGTGTCGTCGTTGCGGTGCTCTCCCATACGCAGCATCCCGCCGAAGCGTTCGCGCGGCGGCGGAAATTTTCTTGGTAGGCTGCAGCCAGCCACGCCGCCCCCGAGGAGCCAGCCAGAGCAGCCAGCCATGATGCAGCAGAAACAGCAGGAATCGCGTGAGCCCCGCCAGTCCGTTTCGTGCGATGGCCCTGTGCCGATCCCGGGCGGCTATGCCGACCTGCGGCGGGGGCTGGCCTGGGGGGACCTCGGTCGGCGGTCGGTGCTGACGGCTCGCGGGCCCGATGCCGTGCGGTTCGTCAACAACTTCACGACGGCGTCGATCTCCACGCTCGCGGAGGGGGCGGGCACCGAAGGCTTTTTCACAGACGCTCGGGGATGGGTGCTCGCGCTGACGAGCATTCTGCGGATCGAGGATGGTGTCTGGATCGACGCGCCGGCGGGGCTGGCTGCGACCCTTCGCGAGCACCTTGACCGCTACCACATTCGTGAGCGTCTCGAACTGTTCGACGCGTCAGAGACCCGCTGGAATCTGATCATCGCGGGGCCTCAGGCCGAGGCGTGGTTGACGGCACACTCCAGCGTGAGTCTGCCGGAGGCCTTGCTTCACCACGGCCGCGGACTGCTGGGCGATGTGCCCGTGGCAATCGTGCGGGTCGACTGGTGCGGTCCGACAGGATTCCTCGTGCAATCGGATGAAGCCGACCATCCCCGTCTGGTGGCGTGGCTGGAGTCCCATGCCGTACCACGGGCAGAAGCAGCTGCATGGCATGCCGCCCGTATCGAAGCGGGCATGCCCGCGCCGGTCGACATTCCGGAGAAGACGCTGCCGCAAGAGTTGGCCCGCGACCAGCGGGCGATCTCGTTCACGAAGGGCTGCTACCTCGGCCAAGAGACCGTGGCGAGAATCGACGCCCTTGGGCATGTCAACCGAAGGTTCGTCGCGATCGCCATCGCTGGCGCCATCGATGGCTGGAGCGGCGATGCCAGCCTGCAGGAAGCTGCTGGTGACGCGGTCGTACGCTGCGGCGACGAGGTCGTCGGCCGGCTCACGTCGATCTGCTACTCGCCCACGCTCGGCTGTGGCCTGGGGCTCGGACTCGTGCAGGCGAAGGTGGTGGATGCGGCGCGGCCGCTCGAGGTGGGCGGGGCAGCCGCCCGCGTGGTGGCAGTGCCGTTGCAGGAGCTCGCGGCGGCGCTACCGTTTGATCCGCCGCAGGAAGAGGGCGAGCTGTTGCTGGAGACAAGACGGTTCCGCGTCGTGCGGGTGTCGGAACCGTGCACGGATGGCAGCCGACGCGAGCGGGAGGTGGTGCGACATCCGGGCAGCGTCGTCATCGTGCCGCTGGTGTCGTCGCAGGATGTCTGTCTGGTAGAGGTGGTTCGCGTGGCCGTCGGGAGGACGCTTCTGGAACTCCCCGCCGGGACGCTCGACCGGGTTGAATCGTTGGAAGAGGCTGCGCGGCGGGAGCTGGCCGAGGAAACGGGGTATCGTGCGGGTCGGATCGTGCCGGCAGGCGAGATGTGGATGTCTCCGGGGATTCTCCGGGAGCGGATGCATCTCTTCGTCGCGGAAGATCTGATCGCGGGGCCGCAGGCACTCGAGCCTGGTGAGCAGATCCGCACCCGCGTGGTCACCTGGGACGAGGCGATCGCGATGTGCCTCGATGGCCGGATCGACGACGCGAAAACAATCGCGGGGCTGCTGCTTACCGCGGCTCGGCGGCGTTCGCAGCCTGGGCGGTTGGAAGGGGAATGACCGACGCCAAAGCAGCCGACGGTTTGCGGTCGAGCAGGAACAGCACTCCGCCGATCAGGCCGGTGACGATCGTCGCGAGGAACCAGAGCAGGCCGATGGCGACGGCGGCATCGGTCGGCACGCCGGCGGGCTTGAGCATCAGCGCCAGCCCCCCCTCGCGCACGCCCACGCCGTTGATGCTCACCGGCACCACCATCGCCAGTGCCACCAGTGGAACCACCGCAAACCACACCGACAGCGGCAGCGACACTCCCAGCGCCTGGGCGATCAACGCCACGGCCACGGAGCCTCCCATCTGGACGAGCATGCTCCAGCCGACTGCCTGCGTCATGAGGCTTGGCCGCAATTTGTACGGCAGCAACTGGGCGATGAAGTGTCGGGCTGCGTGCTGCTCCGGAATCATGGCCAGAAGGCGATCGAGGGAGCCGACGACCACCCAGAACATCAGCAGCACCGCCGCCAGCAAGACGGCTCCCAAGGCGAGCGTTGCGGGCGTGCTCAGCCCGCGTTCCTTGGCCGTCAGGGCGGTGCCCGCCAGCACGCCGAGCGCCGCCAATCCCGTCAGCCGGTCGGCGAGAACGGTGCAGCCGGCCAGCAGCCGACTGGGGGTCGAGTCGGCGAGTCGGTAGGCCTTGACCACATCGCCGCCAATCGACGACGGCAGGCAGAGGTTGAAGAACAGGCCCTCGAAAAATCGCCAGAGGAAGGTCGTCACGGGAAAGGGAAAGCCGATTGGCCGCGCGAGCGCGGCCCAGCGGATGGCGGCGAGCGTCTGCACGAAAACGCTGACCGCGAGTCCCGCGAACCACCAGCGCCAGTCGCAGTGCTCCAGAAGAGCAAGAAGCTTGCGCCACTCGAGCCCACGCAGCACCACGGCCATCAGGGCTACCGTGGCCGCCAATCGAAGCACCATCGTGAGCCAACCGGGCAGCCGGCGAGTGGGCGGCGATTCAGGCGGGTTGGGAACAACGGGGTCCATGCAATCTGTGAAGCTGGGTGGGACGTAAGGGCTGAAATGGGCGTCAGTACGGCTTGGTCTGGCGGATCATTGCAGCCCGGATCGCCGGTGTCACGGCCAAACGGATGAGTTAGGATGATGGTAATCCAAGGTCGGCGACGATCCCGTTCTCGCCACGTCCCTGCGAGGAGCGACGCGCCGGAAGCGTGAAAACGCCTTCCAAGTCGGGTAAAATACGGGCGACTGTCGATTCCTGGAACGCTTTGGGCCTTCAACATGCCGGTGTCAGCCCTGCCCGCGAAGAGGCCGTCCAGTCCTCTGCACCCGACAGACGCCACGGCGGCCCAGGACGTTGGTCGCGTGTTCGCTGACGACGGATCGCTCTTTGATTCCGTTCGGGAGCGGTATCGGGCGTTCGTCGAAGACCTTCGGCAACCTGAGCAAAGACATTCCCTGATCCAGTTGGCTGCTCTGACGGCGCTGCTGATGTTCAGCTACTGGCCAGGCCTGCTGAGCGCGAAGGCCGCGTGGAACAACCCACAGTATTCCCACGGCTGGATCGTGCCGTTGTTCTCGGTGGCGATCCTGTTCTGGTGGCGGCAGCCGATCAGGCCGGTGAGCCTCTCGGCGCAGGCCGCGGGGCTGGGTTTGCTCGTAGCGAGCCTCGCGATCAGGCTCTTCGTGGCTCGCTACCGCATCATCACGATCGATATGTACACCTTCGTGCCGGCGTTGGCCGGCGTGGCGTTGCTGAGTGGCGGTTGGAGCATGTTTCGCTGGGCGTGGGCGCCGATCGGCTTCCTGATCTTCATGTATCCGCTGCCTGACGAGGCCACGCGCTATCTGCTGGGGCCGTTGCAGACGATGGCCACGATGGTCAGCACCTATGCCATCCAGACGCTGGGAGTCGATGCCATCCGTGAGGGCAACCAGATTATCGTTGGCAAGATGCACCTCGGCGTCGTCGATGCCTGCAGCGGCCTGCGGATGCTCACGATCTTCATTGCGCTGTCGGTGGCCATCGTCATGCTCGGGGATATGGAGTGGTACGAGAGCCTGGTGATTCTGGCCAGCGCCGTCCCTATCGCGCTGACCGTCAACGCGATTCGCATCACGTTGACGGGCGTGATGTATACGATCGATCCCGCCATCGCGGAGAAGATCTTCCATGACTGGGCGGGTTACTTCATGATGCCACTCGCTCTGGCCTTGCTCTATCTCTTGCAAAAACTGCTGTCCATGCTGCTCGTCGTGGATGACATGGCCTTGGTGCCGATCGCCCCACTTGGCGGAGCTGGTGCGGGGGGTGTGGGCAACGCCGGCGACCGAAATCGCCCAGTTCTGCGGACTGCGGGTGTGGATTTGCGTTCGCAGCCTGCCCACTCGGGTGATCGGCCCAGGAGCAATTCCGATCAAAAGGAGCCCGATGCAGGCTAGAATCGGTGATCGACGGGTTGGTGGCCTCAGCACTGGCGAACGGATGACATGAGCGATCCCAACACACTCGTGGATGAACCCCCAGCGGTGACGCCGCGCGCGTCGGCCGGCACACTCGTCGTTCGCGATGGGGCGCTGGCACCACTCCAGCCTTCGCTGTCACCACTCCAGCCTTCGCTGTCACCACTCCAGCCTTCGCTGGGGCCGATGCTGCCGTCCGCTGGAGGTGAGCATGCAACCGCCGGCATTGACTATGTCCGGGTGATTCATGCCTTCCGCCGCCGTTGGCTGCCGGCCACGGCGCTGGGGCTTTTGATGGGCATGTTGACCGTGGTGCCGGTTTGGATCCTCCTGCCCCGCGGGTATGAGGCCGTGGCCTGGCTCCGAGTGCGGGACAAGGGGGGCATGCTCAGTCGCGGACGCGACAGCGCCGAATATGAGTCGTACAAGAAGACCCAGTTGCAACTTATGAAGAGTCCCTACGTGCTGCAGGCGGCCCTGCGGAAGCCAGGCATCGAAAACCTGGAGACACTTCGTGAGGCAGGAGGTGATCCGATCGGCTGGCTCTCCCGGGGGTTGGTGGTCAGCGCGTCACCCGAGTCAGAGGTGGTGCAGGTCCGCTTGCGTGGAAAGAACGCGGAAGATGTCGCCAAGATCCTCAATGCGGTGACGACGTCGTTTCTCGATGACGTGGTCAACAAGGAACGCACGGAACGGCTCGGACGTCGTGACGCGCTCGAGAAGAAGTTCAAGGAAAACATGGCGGAGTTGCGGACCCGCCGTGAGACGCTCAACAACCTGGCGCGTACCCTGGGCACGCGGGACAGTTCCGAAGTGGCAACCCAACGCGGCCTGCTCATGGATCACGTGGGCACCCTCCGGGGGTTGCTCGTCCAGACACAGCGGGACATCGCCGCCATCGATGCCGAACTGTGGATCGCCGAAGCACGTGAGAGCGGCGAAATCTCAGCGGAGGATGCGGTGCCCGAGGAGATCGTCGACGCCACGCTGGCGCGAGATCCCCAGATCGTCTTACTCACCGACCGGCTCGCTCAAATCGAAGAGGCGATTTCCTATCAGGAACAGCGGAGCGCCCGGGCCGGGACCGAGCCGGCCGTGCGGCGAATGCGAGCCCAGGGCCAGGAATTGCTTGAACGGGTTGAAGCCCGACGGCGCGAGCTTCGTCCGGCGATCGTCTCCCGGCTCGTTGCCGAGACTGTCGGACGGCGTGGCGAGACGCCCGTCGTGCTGAAGAAACGCCGCGAGATGTTGGTCAAGACGCTCGGGGACACTTCGAAGGAATTCGATGGTCTTTCGAAGGAGGTGATGGAACTCGGCAGGGCGAACGCGGACATGGATGCGAGAAAGGTTGAACTCGAGCATCTCCAGAAGGTGACCGATCAGATCGGCATCGAACTTGAGAGTACGGCGATCGACCTCAACATGCCCAATCGCGTGACGCTGGTCGAACCGGCTGGTGTGCCTCGGGGCAACGACAGGCTGTTCCGCATTCTGCTCACGCTGATTGCGGGAACGGCCGGCGCCACGCTCGGCGGTGGCTTGATCGTGCTGTCGGATTATCTGCGGGATCGCCTCAACGTGGCTGACGACGTGTCACGCCGCATCGGCGCGAGGGTGCTCGGAACCTTTCCGCTGGCATCGAGGCTTGGGAAACGGCAGGACCACGCTGCCGTGTTGGCGGAATGCGGCGATACCATCCGGACGCTGATCTTCCAGGCCGGCCGCGAGGCGCCCAAGGTGATCCTTGTCAGCAGTGCCGTTGAACGGGAGGGAAAGACGACAACCGCCGCCCAACTCGCCGCCAGCCTTGCCCGTGCCGACAAGCGAACGCTGTTGCTGGACGGTGATTTGCGCCACCCCGGCACCCATCTGGCGTTGGGGCTGGAATTGCGTGCCGGCCTGCCGGAATTGTTGCGTGGCGAGCTTGGCAATGACGAGGCCATCCAGCCCACCAGCATCGATGGCTTGTTCGCAGTGACGGGCGGAGCCTGCGATTATGCCGCGATCTCGGCGCTGTCACGCCCGGACTTGGCCAGGATCATCCAGGGCTTTCGTGATTCCTTCGACCACGTCGTGATCGACGCGGGCAACGTTCTGGACGTGTCGGATGCCCTCCTGCTGGGTCAGCAGAGCGACGCCGTGATTCTGTCGACGATGTTGGACGTGAGTCGCGTGCCGCAACTGTCCGCCGCCGCCGAACGGTTGCGATCGGTGGGAGTGCGGTTGCTGGGTGTGATCGTTCACGGCGTCGCGGTGACCCCGGCACGGCGTCGGTCGGCCCTGCCGGTGTCGCGCTGAACGCCGGCTAGGCCCGTGCCGCCGCGGCGGTGGGAAATGGAAGTGAGGAACCCAAAATGCGAGCTTTCAATGGGATCGTGACGGCGATCGTCGCCGGCCTCGTGGTGGGCGGCGCGACCTATCTGCACGGGCGGATGACGGAACGCTGGACGGGGCGCAACGTCGCGGCGGAATTGCAGCAGGCCGCCGAGCAATTGCAACGACACTTTCCAGTCAACTGCGGGGAGTGGGAGGTCGCGGAGGAGTTGGAATCAAGTCCCGAGGAATTGGAGCGAGCGGGGGCTGTCGGGCATATTTCGCGTGCCTACTTCAACAGGAAATCGAAGGCAAGACTCTCGGCGTTCGTGGTCTGCGCCACACCGCATGATGCGTCGGGCCATACCCCCGATCGTTGCTATCCGGGGGCCGGTTTCGAGATCGCCGAGACGGAGCATCGCCAGACGGTTGCGCTCGAAGACGGCCGCAGTGCGGAGGTATTCACCGGTACGTTTCGTAAATCGGGACAAACCCTCCGTGTGTTTTGGACCTACGGCTTCGATGGTCGTTGGGTGGCCCCGCAGATCGCCCGGATCGAATTGGCGCCGGCCAAAGCCGTGTACAAACTCTACGTGATCATGGACGAGACGCCGTTGCCCCCCGGCGTGGGCTCGAAGGTCTGTACTGAGTTCATGTCGTTGATACTGACGCAGTTCGATGCCGCGTTGATGGAAGCGACGCCGTCCGCGCCGCGCCCTTTGTAGGCGGTGTTTGCCGGCGCATCGTCATTCTGCTCGGAAAGCCTCGTCTACGGTTATTGTCCCATCGTGTGAGCAGAAAGGTTGGATACCCGCGTGCCATCGAGTTTACGACGAGCGCTGATTACCGGGATTACCGGCCAGGATGGCTCCTATCTTGCCGAACTCCTTCTCGACAAGGGGTACGAGGTGCATGGTCTTGTGCGCCGTTCGAGCAGCTTCGGCACGCAGCGGATCGAGCATCTGTACCGTGACATCCACGACATGCACCGGCCGCTCGTGCTGCATCATGGCGACATGTCCGATGGCAACGGTCTCGCCCGTCTGATCCGCGAGATTCGCCCTGCGGAGGTCTACAACCTCGCGGCGCAGAGCCACGTTCGCGTGAGCTTCGACCAGCCCACCTACACCGCCGACGTCACCGCGGTGGGCACGCTGCGGCTCCTGGAGGCGATTCGAGACTCACAGGACGCCCTCGGCTGTCAGATCCGGTTCTACCAGGCATCGAGTTCGGAGATGTACGGCCAGGTCGCGGAGACGCCACAGCGGGAGACGACCCCGTTCCATCCGCGGTCTCCCTACGGCGTCGCCAAGGTCTATGCTCATTGGATCACCGTCAACTACCGCGAGAGCTACGGATTACATGCCTCCTGTGGCATCCTCTTCAACCATGAAAGCCCGCGGCGGGGCGAGACATTCGTGACCCGCAAGATCACCAGGGCCGCCACCCGCATCAAACTGGAAATGCAGAAGAAGCTCTACCTCGGCAACCTCGACGCGCAGCGCGATTGGGGCTTCGCAGGCGACTACGTCGAGGCGATGTGGCTCATGCTGCAGCAGGACGAGCCCGACGACTATGTCGTGGCAACCGACGAGACGCACTCGGTCCGCGAATTCTGCGAGAAGGCGTTTGGCCGGTTGGGCATGGACTATCGGGATTTCATCGAGATCGATCCGCGTTATTTCCGGCCGGCTGAGGTCGATCTTCTCCTCGGTTCCTCCGCGAAGGCACGTGCGAAGCTTGGTTGGATGCCACGTTGCTCGTTCGACGAGCTGGTCGCCCGCATGGTAGACGCTGATCTCGCTCTGGCCCGCAAGGAGCAGATTCTCCTCGCCGCGGGCCATGACGGCTCCATCCCGAACCCGTAATGGTTCGAAACGCTGCAAGGAACACCGGATCATGACCGATCTTTCGGCAAAGCGAATCGTGGTGACCGGCGGTGGCGGCTTCCTGGGCACGGCCGTCCTGCGGGTGCTCCGCCAGCGGGGCGTGGCTGACGAAATGATCGTCGTGCCGCGACGGCGGGAGTATGACCTCACGGTGGAGTCGCATGTCGAACGACTCTACGAGACCGCCCGGCCCGACGTCGTCATTCACCTCGCGGCCGAGGTGGGCGGCATCGGCGCGAACATGGAGCACCCTGGACGATTCTTCTACGCCAACATGGCGATGGGGCTGCATCTTGTCGAGCATGCCAGGCGGCGCCGATTGGAGAAGTTCGTGCACACGGGCACCGTCTGCGCCTATCCCAAGCACTGCCCGGTGCCGTTTCGAGAAGAAGACCTCTGGAACGGATATCCGGAGGAATCAAATGCCCCCTACGGCGTCGCGAAGAAGGCGATTTTCGTGATGCTCGACGGGTATCGGCGCGAGTATGGATTGAACAGCGCCGTGGTCGTCCCCGTGAACCTCTACGGCCCCCGCGACAACTTCGACCCGCGGTCGAGCCACGTCATTCCTGCGCTCGTCCGCAAGTGCGAAGAGGCCCGGCTGGCGGGAGATCCGCAGATCGTCTGCTGGGGAACAGGTGGAGCGACTCGGGAATTTCTCTACGTCGACGACGCGGCCGAGGGGATCGTGCGGGCGGCCGAGGTGATGGACGAACCGGTGCCGATCAATCTCGGAGGCGGCGTGGAGATCCCGATTCGCGATCTCGTCGAGAGGATTGCGAGGGCATGCGACTTCAAGGGGCGGATCGACTGGGATGCGTCGAAGCCCGACGGTCAGCCTCGCCGTGGCATCGACATCTCACGGGCCCGCAGCCTGTTGGGGTGGGGGCCGAAGCAGGACTTCGACGCCGGCCTCGCCGCTACGGTCGCCTGGTGGCGCGAACACGGTGGACGGTAGGGACCTACTCCAGGGCGCCGTGGCCGAGGATGAATTTCCGCGTGCCGGCTGGGCCGTCGAAGATCACGGTGCCGACGGCGCGGGGGCCCGTCCCGCTGATGCTCGTGATGCTGCCCTCGCCGTATTCCGCATGCCGGATCCGTTGGCCGATCTCGTAGGTTCGCTTGACCGGTGGCTGTCCGCCCAAACGGTTCGCGAGGTCCGACGCCCGTCCGATCGCGGCGTCGAGGTCGTGTCGGCGTGCAACCGCGGGCTTCTGACGCCGCGTCGTTCGCATCTCGGCCTCCGGATCCGACTCCTCGAGTTCCAGCACGAGGCCGTCGGGCCGGAGTGTCGTCGGCGTTCGTGTTGTGGATGTGGCCGCGATGTCGGCCGCATCGTCGTCCGCGGCGGCTTGCGAATAGTCATCCGCGTCGGTACCCCATCGGGCCCATGAGGCGCCCGCTGTCGGCGCTTCCGCGCCGGTGACGACCGTCTCGGCGCCGGTCATCTCGGCGAGAAACAGGCTCGGTGCGGAGATGCGGCGTGTGCCTCGGTAGTCACGCATGCGGGAGGCGCTGGCGTGCACCTCCTCACGGCCCCGCGTGATGCCCACAAACACCAGTCGCCGTTCCTCCTCCAGTTGGTCCGGCTGATCGAGACTGCGCTCGTGGGGCAGGATGCCATCCTCCATCGCCACCAGGTAGACGACCGGGAATTCCAGGCCCTTGGCGGCGTGTAGCGTCATCAGCGAGACGCGGTTTTGCTCGGCATCCCAGACGTCGGTGTCGGCCACGAGGGCCGTGGTTTCCAGGAATGCTCCCAACGCATCGTCGCCGGGGACCAGGGGCTGGAAGGATTCGTCGCATTGTCGGGCGGCGGTGACAAGTTCCTCGACGTTGGCGAGGCGATCCTCACCACCCTCGTCCCCTCCCTCCTCTGCGAGCATCCGGCGATAGCCCGTTTTTTCGAGGACGGCGTCGAGCAGCATGGCCACGCTGCCCGACGGGGCCCCGGCCTGCTCGGCCAGTTCGGCATGGAGCCGCGCAAATTGTGCCAGGGCCGTGCCGGATCGCTTGGAGATGCCAGGAATCCGTGTCGCCACGGCGGCCGCTTCCAGCAGGCTGGACCGATGGTCCCCCGCCCACGCCAGGAGCCGGTCGAGGGACTGTTTGCCGATTCCACGAGGAGGCACGTTCACCACCCGCAGGAATGCCTCGTCGTCGCGGGGATTCTTGAGGAGCCGCAGCCATGCGACTGCATCGCGAATCTCGCGTCGCTTGAAGAATTCGAGCCCGCGTACCAGCTGATAGGGGACGCCGCGGCCTCGCAGCGTCACTTCCAGCGACCGCGAGAGGGCGTTCGTCCGAAACAAGATGGCGAAATCGCGAGGGGAACGGGCGCCGCCCGCGACGGCCTTGGCGATCTCGTCCGCGATGCGGTCAGCCTCGTCATGGCTGGATGCATCGAGCACGATCCGCACGGGCTGCCCTGGCGGGGCGTCAGTCATCAGCCGTTTTGGCTTGCGCCGGCTGTTGTGTGCGATGAGCCGGTCGGCGGTGCCGAGAATATTGGATGAGCTGCGGTAGTTGTGCTCGAGCTTGACGACCTTGGCCGCTGGGTAGTCCCGCTCGAATTCCAGGATGTTGCGGATGCTTGCGCCACGCCAGCCGTAGATCGCCTGATCAGGGTCGCCCGTCACCGCGAGGTTTGGGTGGTCGATCGAGAGACCCCGCACGATGCAATACTGCACCGCGTTGGTGTCCTGGTATTCATCCACCAGGATCCAGCGGTGTCGCGCGTCGAGCAGTTGGCGGAGGTCGGCATTGTCCATGAGCATGCGGGCGACATGCACGAGCAGGTCATCGAAATCGACTGAGTTCGCTTCGAGCAGCATCTGCTGGTAGACGGGCCACAGCCGTTGTGCCACCTCGTCTACCGGACGACCCCACTTGGGTTCGAATGATTCGGGTGTCCCCATGTCGTTCTTGGCCCGGCTGATCACCCCTGCGACGCGATCGATCGGCGTGTGGGTCAGTGACAGTCCGAGTTTCTTGGCGGCGCGTTTGAGGAGCGCGCCAGCGTCATCGGGATCGAGGATGGAATAGTCGCTCGTGAGACCGACGAGTCGGGCGTGTCTCCTGAGCAGGCGGGCAGCGAAGCGGTGAAAAGTGCCCATCTCCACCGGCTGCGGGCCGACGAGCTCCGACACCCTGCGCCGCATCTCGTCGGCGGCCTTGTTGGTGAATGACAGGGCCACGATCTGTTCCGCGGGCACGCCGGCCGAGATCAGGTGGGCGATCCGGTGGGTCACCACGCGTGTCTTCCCGCTCCCGGGCCCTGCTAGCACCAGCAGCGGCCCCTCGACATGCGTGGCCGCAAGCTGCTGAGACGGGTTCAGCGTGTTCATGGAAAGGGCTGAAGGATGGGCGGGCACGGGAATTTCGTGAGGTGTTCGGGCCATGTTCCGCGGCGACTGCACCACCACTCGAATGGGGCGAAGGTAGCCGATTTGAGACCATATCGAGTATATTCCTCTCATACCTGTCCCGGGCACGATTGCCCGACGGATCGCATCATTCATTCGCACGGGAGGGACCCCATGCCTCGCATTCCTTACAAAAACCTGACGCAGTCGGACGAAATGGCCGAGAAGCTCGAAATGAGTACGGCCGAGATCGGGCTATCCGTCCGCACGACCAACTGCCTCGAGGAAAAAGGCATCTTCACGGTCCACGACCTGCTCAACTGCACCCGCGCCGACCTGCTCTCGATTTCGAACTTCGGTGAAAAGACGCTCGAAGAGGTGTATCGGTCACTGGAGAAGATCGGTTTTTATCGCACCAGCCCGGCGTTGCCAGCGGGCTCTGCTGGGCCGCGGTCTCTCCGTGGCATGGTCGGCAACGTCGCCGAAGACCGCCAGCGGGGGCCCGAGACGCGTGAAGAGAGCTGCAGCCAGGCCTGATGCTGGCACGGTGCAGGCGGGCAGCGTCGGGGATGCCGAGGCATCGCGCGTGACGTAGGTAGACATGAAGTGTCGGCCCGCAGGAGATCGATCGTGAGGCTGCCGCGGTTTTTTTCCAAAAAGCGCGGCCATCGGCGGACGGGTTCCCGGGAGTGGGGAGTCTTCGGCGACGGTCTGTTTCACGGCACGCTTCTCCTGGCCGGGCTCTTTTTCGGCGCGCTGCTGGTTTCTGGCGTGGCTGCCCCCGAGTGGCGGATCAACCACGCATTTCTTGAAAGCCAATGCACGATCCTGGCCAAAGGGTTGGCACGCACGACCGTCGCGGATCCGCCGGCGGCGGTGATCACGACCTGGCGACCGTGTTTACGGGTGCGTTACGTCGCCAATGGGAGTGTGCACGAGTCATGGAGCGACGGGCCATCCACTGAGAACACGCCCGATCGTGAGGCAGCGCTGCGACGTCTGGCGGCATGGAAACTCGGGTCCGAGGCCGCCTGCTGGTACGACCCCGCAGCACCCCAGACGGTGGTGTTGCAACGCGGCTACAACTGGTGGCTCTGGCTGCTGTCGCTGCTGCTGCCGGGGGCCCTCGTCCTCATTGGTGGGTCGGGTCTGGTGCGCGGGCTGAGGTCCTGGGGGAAATCGGAGGAACATCGGGCGGCGTCCGCCGGGCTCTCCGAATTGCTCGATCCGCTGGCCCAGCCGACGTTGGCGGCGCCCGGCTATCCGGCGGTCCCCGTGTGGGACGACCTTGTCAATTCACCCGGCACGATTCTGCGGTATCGGCTGCCGATTGAAAGCCCGGAGAACTGGACGCTGGTGGGCTTTGGGCTGTTCGCTCTCCTCTGGAATGCCGTGCTGGTGGTGCTGGCGGTGGGGGCCGGCCTCGACCTGCTGGGAGGCAGGATCGACTGGTGGCTGTTCGCCTTGCTGGTGCCATTCCTCGGGGTAGGCATCGGTGGAGTGTTCATGTTCGTCAAGAGTCTCGTGTTCGCGACGGCCGTCGGACCGACCCAGCTGGAGATCGCGGATCATCCGTTGCTCCCTGGCAGACGGTATGACGTCCTGCTCGCACAGGGTGGCACGGGAACGATTCGTTCGCTCGCGTTGTCGCTCGAGTTGGAAGAGCAGGCGACCTTTCGGCAGGGAACCGACACCCGCACGGAGCAAGCGGTCGTCTGGAAACAGTCGGTGGCCGTCTTTCACGATGTGAACGCTGCCCCCCATTCCCGATTCGAGGCGCGGGCCGTGGTCGAGATTCCCCCAGGCTCCATGCACTCGTTCACGTCGTCCCACAACGCCGTCCGCTGGCGACTCGTCGTTCGTGGCACTCCTGACCGTTGGCCGGCGTTTTCCCGAATTTTCCCCGTCGTGGTGTTTCCGCCCGACGCCGAGGTGAAGGAGTCGCCGCCCCGCATCGCGGGGGCCGGTGAGGCGTCGCGGCCAAGGGAGGTGTCGTGATGACAAAGCCAGTGGACCGTGGCTCGTTCATGCCGAGAGTCGACATACAGTTCGACAGACCACATCGTCAGCATGAGCCCCGCGATCATCTCTCGGTCAGGTACCGTATCGAGGGCTGCGAGGAGGAATGCATCCGTGCGATCGAACACTCCGTCCTCTGGTATACGGAAGGGAAGGGCGAGGAGGATCTTGGAGTGCATTTTTTCCAGAGGCTCACCGACCGTGCTCTGATGCCGTCGGCGACGACGACCGGCGCATTCACCACGCCTTTGCCCCAGAGCCCGCTCTCCTACGAGGGGGTGATCGTCAAGGTCCGCTGGTGCGTTCGTGTGCGGCTCTTTTTCGAGGGCTCCCGCGACTTCGTCTCGGAGCACGTGTTCACGCTCGGCCGCATTCCGCCGGCCCAACTCGTGTCGTCGAGGACTTGAAGGTGGCCGTTCCGGTGACGAATCCGTTTGCGACCCGGTTCACGCGGCCCGGCCGCATCGAGCCGCTCGACGCCATGGGCATCCCCGTCGATGTCGATGCACTCCTCGATCGGCTACGGGAGCTCTGCGGCACGGCGGTGATCGTCGGGCCGCACGGCAGCGGCAAGTCGACGTTGCTGACGCATCTAGCCGCAGCGATCGAGCGCCGCGGTGAACGAGTGCGGCTCGCTCGCCTGCATTCATGGTGGGATGTACCGACGGCATGGAAGGCGATACGGCGTGCCGCTGCTGGCGACACCGTCTGCATCGACAGTTGGGAGTGTCTCGGCGTCACCGCTCGTAGCGTGTTGCGGCTGGCGGCGCGCGTGTCGGGCTGCGGCCTTCTCGTGACAAGTCACCGGGGGACTGGCATGCCGGAACTCATCCGCTGTGGTACCAGCGCGAGCCTTCTCCGGTCGATCGTGCGGAGCCTGCCCGGCCATGCGTGCTGGCACGGACAGCTGATTCACGAGACCGATATTGACGCTGCATTCGCCCTCCACGGCGGGAATCTCAGGGAATCGCTCTACGAACTCTACGACCGCTTCGAGGCCTGCGCCAGCCGCATCCGGGCGGCTGTGGGCACCGGTCCTGACGGGCGTGACGGTTCTGACGGCGGCCTTCACGAAATTCATGAATCCGGAGACGGTTTTTCTTACGTAGGCGCACCAGAGCGCAACCTAGGCTAGGGAAGATGGTGATCGTGCCGGCGTGACCGGCCGGTCGGCCCACCGAGCTTCAGGAGTGAGAGATGAGAATCCGGCGTCCCTTCTTCGTCGTGCTGTTGGCAGGCGGTACGGTAGGCATGATGCCGACTGCGTGCGATGCGCAGTGCTGCCTGTCCGATCTCTTCGCGGGATGCCGAAAGGCCCCGGCGGCTTATGCCGTGGCTCCGGTCCCCGCGCCGATCTTCGCACCCGTCGCCGCGCCGATTCCAGCGCCGCCGCCGCCGGTTGTCGTGCCGGTGCAACAGGTGAGCTACGTGCCCGAGACCACCTACCGCACGCAGTACCAGTGCGTGCCGGTCACCAGCTACAAGCCGTCGAGTGAAATCGATCCCTGCACCGGATGCCCTCGGGAATGCATGGAGCAGGTGACTCAATACGTGCAGCAGCCTGTCAACGTGCCGGTGACCCAGTACCGGGCTGTCTATTCGACGAAGTACGTGCAGATGCAGCCTGGATACTCGGCGACTGGAGCCTACGGCGTGCCAGGGGCGGCTGCAGCACCGATGATGACCTCCCCGAACGCGGGGACCGTGTCGAGTCCGTTCGCGTCTACCGTGCAGACGACCCCGCAAGCCTGGGGTGCTGCCGGAGCCGACGTGCCTCAGCAATTGATCCAGCCTGGGCAGCCGCAGAACATCGCAGCCCCGGCGATGGCGCCAGCGATGGTGCCACAGCAGGGTATGCAACAGCCGGTGTACCAGCAGCCAACCTTCCAGCAACCGGTCGTGCCGCAGAGCGGCACCTATGCGGCGCCCGCGCCTGCTGCGGTACAGCCCCAGCCGGTGGCACCGCCGATGCTGTCGCCGACTCCGTCGCTGAAGCCAATTCCGGAACTCCAGCGGACGCCAGCGACGAATGGCGCTGGATCCGCAGCGTCGATCGCGCCCACATCACCCGCCGGCCCGGGACCTGCGGTGCCGATGATGCAGCAGTACCGAACTCCCGCCAACGGCACGCCGGCTCCTTCGCTGGCACCGATGGGTGGGTATGGCACTGGTACGAGCGGCACGGGTGGCGGCACGAGCACCAGTGGCAGCAATGGCATGCCGGTGCTGCCAGGCGTTGGACCCAGTTCCGCGACCGGTGCTTTCCCGAAACTGCTCGAGCCGACTGGCCACACGACCTCGTACCAGCCGGCCGCCGGCTGGTACCCGTCCCACCAGGCGGCGAGGCCCACGGGCTATCCGACAGCAGCCCTTCCCGGCCGCGTGCTGGAGCGATAGGCCTGATACGATGACGGCAGCCTGATCAGCACGCGACGACGCCCAACTTCCCGGGCCGGTCGTTCCGGGGTCAACGTTCAGAGGCATGCCGTGACGAATGCCGATATCGCCGCCACGTTCGAACACATCGCCGATCTGCTGGAGTACCAGGGTGGCAACGTGTTCCGCGTACGAGCCTACCGCAATGCTGCCCGCACGATAGAAGGCATGGTCGAGTCGCTGGCCGCCGTGCGGGCCGATTCTGGACGCTCCCTGACCGACATCGAGGGCATCGGCACCGATCTCGCGGAAAAGATCGGCTCGCTGCTGGACGCGGGTGAGTTGCCGCTGCTGGCCGAACTGCGAAAGGCTGTGCCGGCGGTGGTGTTTGAGCTCATGCGGGTACCCGGACTCGGCCCCAAGAAGGTGAAGGTGCTCGTCGACCAGTTGGGCATCGACTCGCTCGATTCGCTTGAGCAGGCCTGTCGCGAGGGACGGGTTGAGCAGGTGAAGGGGTTTGGCGCGAAGACCCAGGCGTCGATTCTCGAAAACATCGCCTTCGCCAAGAATCCCGATCACGCCAGGCTGTTGTGGCAGGAGGCCGATGCGATCGTTCAGGACTTGCTCGTCTGGATGCGCGGGTGTCCGCACGTTCACCGGATCGAGGGTGCCGGGAGCTGGCGGCGGGGAAGGGAGACGGTGGGCGATCTTGATCTCGTCGTCGACAGCAATGATTCCACCGCCGTCATGGACAGGCTGCATGCCTGGAAGGAGACGTCGGCGGTGTTGCTGCGGGGGGATACAAAAACGAGCGTGCGGGGCCCGCGGGGCGTGCAGATCGACCTGCGGGTCGTGGATCATGGATCGTTCGGGGCGGCGCTCCAGTATTTCACCGGATCGAAGGAGCACAACGTGCGGCTGCGTTCCTGGGCACGGGAGCGAGGGCTGACGATCAACGAATACGGTGTCTATGAAGTCAGCTCAGAAGGCAAGGACGATGCAAAGCCAGCCAAGGGAGTGTGCGTTGCCGGCGATACCGAGCAGGCTGTCTATGGGGCGGTGGGACTGCCATGGGTGCCACCGGAGCTTCGCGAGGGCCGCGACGAAATAGTGGCGGCCGAGCGGGGTGAACTGCCCGAGTTGGTGGAGCTGGCCGACATTCGCGGCGATCTTCACATGCACACCACCGCAACCGATGGCGAGGACACACTCGCGGAGATGGTCCGCGCGGCTGTTGCCCGCGGGCTGCAGTACATCGCGATCACCGACCATGGCCAGCGTGTGACCATGGCCCGGGGCCTCGACAAGCACAGACTCTTCAAGCAATGGGAAGACATCGACCGGCTCAATGAGTCCCTGGCCGAGGATGGCCGGCCACCGATCGTGGTGTTGAAGGGGATCGAGGTCGACATGCTGGAAAAGGGCGGCCTCGACCTGCCCGACGACGTGCTGGAGAAGGCC
>JBILKZ010000125.1:0-11108 GCA_044376405.1 Pirellulales bacterium | reverse complement strand
GAAGAAGTCCGCCGCGTCACCTCGAAAATCTGGCAAGCGCGGCCGAAAGTAAGCCGCCTGTCTCGCCCACCCGCAGGCGATATCCGCTCCAGCCCTGTCACAACTTCACGCCCCACACGACTCCACGGGAGCGATTGCGGGGGATCGGTCGCAGTCTTTCGAGTGCCGCGGCCGCTGCGGGAACTGTCACCGACGTGAAAGTGCCGCCGTGCGCGGTGGCGATGGTGATCAGGTTCTGATTACGGCCCTGCTGCTCGCGGAGCCGGTCCGGATCGACCAGCCCCGTTCGCCGGTCGATCACGCGCTGCTGCACACCAAAGGCGTGCACGACCGCGCTGCCGAAATCAGCCGCCTCGAGCCGGGTCACGACGTTCGCCCCGAGTTCGCCATCGGAGAGCAGATAGACACAATCGGCCCCGAGGGCACCAGCCAGTCGCACTGCATCGTGAATGCCCTGGCCCCCGCTGCACATCTCGACCGTGCCCAGCCATGCCCGCAGCTTCTGCTTATTCTCCATCGTGGCCGGCTGGAGGGCATCCGCACCGGACGGATGAAACAGCGGATAGGCGGCATCGCTCGAAAAGATCACGAAAAACGACTGCTCTGGGCGGAGCGAGTCGACAGCCCGCGCCAGTTCGTCGAGGACCGCGTGGAAACTGCCGTCGCGATAGCTGTTGGAGTTGTCGCAGATGAAACAGACGCTCCGCCCCTGGCCGGCACGGCCGAAAAATGTCGTAGCCGCCCCACCAACTCCCTGCCCGCCGTCCCCCTGCCCGCCGCGTTTCTGACCACCTTCTCCCAGTCCGCCACCCCCGACCTCGGCAAGCATGTCTCCGGGATCGAACGATGCCACGTCCATCGCTCCCACGCCGTCGGCAGACTGCACATCGGCAAACAGTCCCTCGGATGGCGGCCCGATGTCGGCAAGGGGCTCCGCAGCGATCGCCTCCGCCACTGTCAGTGACTCCATCGCATTGTCGGGCTGCTGCGGAGCGTCAAATGCAACCAACGTGAACTCGTCAGAGTCAGCCTCTGTCGTCTCGCCCACCGCCGCGGCTTCTCCCAACGTTATTGCCACTCGCACGGGCTCTGCTTCGACCGTCACATACATCTTGGCCAGGCACAGCAGTGCGATCAGGTGCACGATACCGCTCACCAGACCAGGCCCTACGGCGAAGGGTCGCCAACGATGGGCTGGCAGACTCTTCGGCAAGCGACGCGGCACGACGGCCGACCACGCGCGGGTGCCGTGACGCTTCTTCGCCTCCGAAGCGAGCTTGGCCTCAGCAGGGCGACGGCCTGAGGAGCGTGTAGTTCGCTCACGCGGGCTCGTGGGAACCTTCCTCGGAGTCGGCGGCGGCAGCGACGCTTGGCTGCTGCCGGCGTGTCGCTCCGTCGTCAGTCTGGCCAGTTCGCCCGCCTGCTCGCCGATTCGGCGGCCGAGATCGGCTAGTTCCCGTAACACCGCCGCCACATGCACGTCATTCCGCTCCATCGCTGCGCCTCGAATACGCTTCCATTCCAGACGAACGCCGCCGGCTCGGCGGCCCGGGGTCGGCCGGACATCCGGCGACCCCCTGGATTGGGTACTATACGGAGGTACATTGTTGTGTCAAGCGACCGATGGAGGCAGCAGGTCGCTGGAATAAAAGACCCCGGCAATCAGGAGAGAATGCCTTTCACGACATTCCCGTGCACGGCATGCTTCACGCAAAGCCACGGCGTCCTGCCGTGCTTTGCTTGGCGACCGCAGGTCGCTGGCCGCGGGCCGGGCATCCAGCCCGGCAATCAGGAGAGAATGCCTTTCACGACATTCCCGTGCACGTCGGTCAGCCTGAAATCGCGGCCTTGGTAGGGGAAGGTCAGCCGCAGGTGATCGACGCCCATGAGATGTAGGATCGTGGCATTGAGATCGTGCACGTGCACCTTCTGGTCGGGCGTCGTGATGTTGTAGCAGTAGTCGTCGGTCGCCCCCCAGGTCAGCCCGGGCTTCACGCCCGCACCCGCCAGCAGCATCGTGAAGCACCGCGGATGATGGTCGCGGCCGTAGTTGGTCTCGGTGAGCGCGCCTTGCGAGTAGATCGTCCGCCCAAACTCGCCGCCCCACACGATCAGCGTCTCATCGAGCAGCCCGCGCCGCTGCAGGTCGTCGAGCAGAGCGGCCGTCGCCTGATCGGTGTCCTGCACCTGCCCCTTGATCGCACCCGGCAGGCCGCCGTGGTGGTCCCAGCCCATGTGGAAGCACTGCACGAACCGCACGCCTCGCTCGGACAGCCGGCGGGCCAGCAGGCAATTGAAGGCGTAGCTGCCGGGGCGGTGAACGTCGGGGCCGTAGGCATCGAGCACGTGCTTCGGCTCGTCGGCGAATCTGGTGATCTCCGGCACGCTCTGCTGCATGCGGAAGGCCATTTCATACTGGGCGGTCCGGGCGGCGATCTCCGGGTCGCCGATCGCCTGACCGCGGGCCGCGTTCAGGCTCGCGATCCGGTCGAGCGTGGCCCGACGCATCTGCCGGTCGATGCCTGCCGGATCGGCCAGATAGAGGACCGGGTCGCCCGAGTTGCGAAACCGCACTCCCTGGTGCTTCGTCGCGAGGAAGCCCGCTCCCCACAGGCGATCATAAAGCGGCTGGTCGTCCTTGCGTCCGGAACCAAAGCTCGTGAGCACGATATAGGCCGGCAGGTCGGCGTTGTCGCTGCCAAGGCCGTAGCTCACCCACGAGCCGATGCTCGGCCTGCCGGCCAGCTGGTGGCCCGTCTGGAAAAAGGTGATCGCCGGGTCGTGGTTGATCTGCTCGGTGACCATCGACCGGATCATGCACCAGCGGTCGGCGTGCCGGGCGATGTTGGGGATCAATTCACTGAACCACATCCCGCTTTCGCCGTGCTGTGCAAACTTGAACATCGACGGCGCCACGGGAAAGTTTTTTTGACCGCTGGTCATCGTGGTGAGCCGCTGCCCCTGCCGGATCGACTCCGGGAGATCCTCACCACGCCGCTTCTCGAGCCCGGGCTTCGGATCGAAAAGGTCCATCTGCGAGGGCGCGCCCGACTGAAAGAGATAGATCACCCGCTTCGCCTTCGGCGGAAAGTTCGGGAATGTGCCACTCGTGACAGGGCTGGCCGCCGGCGCCGACGCAGCCGCCGCGTGGGCCGACTCCGGCTGCATCAGGCTGGCGAGGGCCGCGTAGCCCAAGCCCCCGGCAGAGCCGCCGAGAAACACGCGGCGGTTGAGCGCATCCTGCAGAAAAAGGGGACGCAGCTCTTTTCTGCCGTCACCCACCGTCTGGGAAAAGCCCTGGGAAAAGAGCTGCGTCCCCTTTTTCATTTTCATGGAGTCACTCCCGCATCACGAACTCGTCGAGGTTGATGATCACATTCGCCACGAGCGAATAGGCCGCAAACTCCGTCGCCGGCACGCCCTCGGGCCTAGGCACGAGCCCGACCGAGGCGTAGTGCTCCGCGGCAGCCGGCTCTGCGTCAAACCGCTTCAGGTCGGCCTTGAAACCGTCCACGAGCGTCGCCAGTTCGTCGGGCGTCGGCCGGCGACCGATCGCCAGCCGGAAGCCGTGCGCGATCCTGTCAGCGGGTGTCACGCCTCCCTCGGCAAGCATCCGCCTCGCCAGGCCGTGGGCCGCCTCGACGAAGGTCGTCTCATTCAAGAGCGCCAGTGCCTGCAGCGGCGTGTTCGTCCGCGAACGCTTCACCGTGCAGGTCTCGCGGTTGGGGGCATCGAAGAGCAGCATCGTGGGCGGCCCTGCCGTCCGCTTCCAGATCGTGTACATCGTCCGCCGGTAGCGGCCGGCGCCGGTGTCGGCCTTGTAGCCACGCAGGTCGCCGTACTTGCTCGTCTCGTCCCAGACACCATCCGGCATCCAGGGCCGCACGCTCGGCCCACCGATCGTCGGCACGAGCAGTCCCGAGGCAGCCAGCGCCGCATCGCGGACAGCCTCGCCCGGCAGCCGGATCCGCGGCGCTCGCGCCAGTAGCCGGTTGGCCGGATCCTTCACGAGCTTCTCGGACGTCACGGTCGACTGCTGCCGGTAGGTACTGCTCATGAGCAGCATCTTGATGAAGGCTTTCATGTCCCATGGCTTTGCGGGCTGCCCGTTCACGGCCGGCATCGCGCCCGCCTCCATGAACTCGGCCGCCAGCCAGTCGAGCAGTTCCGGGTGGCTCGGATACTCCGCCTGGCTGCCGAGGTTTTCGCTCGTCTTCACGAGGCCCATGCCGAAGAACCGCTCCCACATCCGGTTCACCCACACCCGTGCCGTGAGCGGGTTGTCCCGAGCGACGATCCACTTCGCCAGCGACAGCCGATCGGCCTTCGTACCCTCGGGCAACCGTGGCAGAAACGCCGGCAGCGCGGCTGCGACCTTGTCGCCTCGCTTGTCGTATTCGCCACGGATGAGCACGAAGGCATCCCGCGGCGCGCCCTCCTTCATCACCATGGCGCTCGGCAGCGAATCGCGAAACGAATCGACGCTTTTCTTGGCGGCGTCGCGGACCACCTCGGCCCGGCGGATCGGGCCATCGACGTTTGCACGGTAGAACTTCGCGATCTCAGCCTTCTGCTCAGGTGTCCGCTGCTCGCGGTCGACGGCGAGACCAGCCTTCACGGCATCGGGCAGCTTCACACCGGCCACGCCGAGCAGGCTCGGCTCATCAGGCGAAAACGCCAGGCGAAACCTGCCGATCGCATGGCCGTCGTAGGCCTCCTGTCGCAGGCGGATCACCAGCCGCGAATTCTCAGGCACCGTGACGGCCTTGTCGGGAAAGACGGCGAGGTGACGAGGCTGCCGCTTGTCGGCCAGATGACCATCGATCGCCCAGCCCTTGCCCTTCTCTCCCTTCAGAACGCTCACTGCCGGCCAACCATCCTGTGCGTAGTCGGCCTCGGCCCGCTTGAGTTCCACGGGGATCACCTTGGCGTCGCCCGGCGGCTCGATCTCAGCCTCGAGCTTCGTCACCACGATGTTACCGTTGCCCGCGCGGCCGAAGCCGCCGCCACCGGCTAGACTCGCGTCGGGGAGCACCTCCAGCCGCAGGCCGCCAAACTTCCCGGCCGGCACGAGTGACTCGAATTCATAGGTATCCCGTGGCGGGAGTTTGCCTTCCACGAACCATGAGCCGTCTTCGCTCCGCCGAAAAGTCGCGCCGCCAACGCTTCGCAGTTCGAGCGGTTCGAACGATTCCCAGGCCTCATGCGGCTTGGCCAGGGCCGGCCGAATCTCCTCTTCCCACGCCGTGACGAGACTGTCGATGTTCGCCGTCTCGGCCTTCACGGCCAGTTCCGCATCAGTCACCACCTTCTCGAGCCTAGCCAACTCCTGCTCCTGCTCTGGCGACGGGAGCAGGTGTACTGGGTCGATGTTGCCTCCGCCGCGATGGGAAGGCCCCTGGTTCGTGCCGGTTTCGGGCACGTTGTTGAACAGCGAGAAGAAGGCGTAGAACTCTTTTTGAGACAGCGGATCGTATTTGTGGTCGTGGCAGCGGGCGCAGCCCACGGTGAGTGCGAGCCACGTCTGTCCGGTCGTTTCGACGCGGTCGATCACCGTCTCCACCCGCCACTCTTCGGCGATGATGCCACCTTCGCCGTTGAGCCGATGGTTGCGGTTGAAACCGGTAGCCACGATCTGGTCGCGGGTGGGGTTCTGGAGCATGTCACCCGCAAGCTGATCGATCGTAAACTCGTCGAACGAGAGGTTCCGGTTGTAGGCATCGATGAGCCAGTCCCGCCAGGGCCAGTTCTGTCGACTCGAGTCGGTCTGGTAGCCACTGGAGTCGGCATACCGCGCCGCGTCGAGCCACTCGATCGCCATCCGTTCGCCGAAGTGCGGGCTGGCCAGCATGCGATCGACATATTTTTCATACGCATCGGGCGACTGATCCGCCACAAACGCATCGACGTCGGCGGGCACCGGTGCCAGGCCTGTGAGATCGAGCGCGACCCGTCGCGCGAGCGTCACACGGTCGGCCTCGGCATTCGGCACGAGCCCCTCGTGCTCGAGACGAGCCAGGATGAACCGATCGATCGGCGTCTTTGACCACCGAGCATCTTTCACCTCCGGCACGACAGGCCGCTGCACGCGTTCAAACGCCCAGTGGCCGCGATACTCCGCACCTTCGGTGATCCACCGCCGGAGAATGTCGGCCTCCGCTGGCGTGACCGGCTTGTTGACGTGCGGCGGCGGCATGACCACGTCGGGATCGGTGTTCGTGATACGGGCGATGATCTCGCTGGCCTCGGGCTTCCCCGGCACGATGGCCGTGCCGCCGCTCTCGAGCGCGGCGACGGCAGCGGCGCGGTCATCGAGCCTCAAGCCCGCCTGCCGGTCTTCGGCATCGGGGCCGTGGCAGGCGAAGCAGCGGTCGGAGAGGATCGGCCGGATGTCACGGTTGAAGTCGAGCGTCGAGTCGGCGGCTTGGGCCAGATGGTTTCCAGGCAGGCAGACAAGAGCCGCCAGACCAAAAGCCACTAGAACAAGAGCCGCTCGACAGGCACGACGGGCCAACACGATCACCGGAGCGGTGCATCCCATGGACGAATCCTCAGACGGACTCAAATGGAAAACACCCGCTTCGCCGTTCGGCGGCCTTCTCTGGAGCGAGAAAACCAGCCGTCAAACGCGGACCTGCACAGAGCGGCAGATCGATCGGCGGGAATGCCATCAGTTTAGCTCCCGATCGAGGACCTGCCAAACCACTGCGTTGCTGCGGGATCTCTCGAAAACAGCCGCGGGATTCATGTCGCCTTGAGCCGCTCGATCTCGGCCTCGAGTTTCTTGACACGTTCTTCGAGTTCACGGAACTTCTCGCGGGCCTGCTCCATCCGCTCGCGGCCCTCATGCATCCGCTTCTCGATCATCTCCCGCATCTCCGGCGGCATCTCGTGTCGCGGCGGACGGGGAGGACGGCCTTCGCTCCACATGCCGGGCCCAGCGTGATCGCCGTGCTCGCCCCGTTCGCCACGGGGCCCACGCGGGCCATGTTCGCGAGGCCCGCCGTGCTCTCCGGGCCCGCGATGAGGCGGCGGCCCCGGAGGGCCCATCCGCTCGGCATTCATCCGGTCCACGACGCGGTCGAGTTTTTCGATGATCCGATCGAGGCGGCTGGCCGCATCGCCTGCTTCGGAAGGCCGCTCATAGGCAGGCCCATCCTCGGCCGCCCGTGCGAAATGAACCCGGCCAGCCACGGTCCCAAGCACCACCACACACCCCGCCACGGCCAGCCATTTCCACGTGCGATTCATCGTTGATTCTCCTGATAGTGTTGCGGGCTTTGCCCTGGTTTCAGCCGCCCTCTTCGCGGTGGCACTGCAGTCAACAGTATGCTGCTAGAAACATGAACGCCCCAGCCCACGGAAAGTTTCGCGATCCCTCCCTCGTCGATTTCGGCACCGACGCCGCCGGCCACGGCCGACGGCTGGAACTGCTGGGAAACGTCCTCGTTGACCGGCCGCTGCTCCAGCCAGATCTGCCCCGCCGCTGCACCCCCCACTGGACCGCCGCGGCGGCCATCTACCATGCGGGCAACGGCACCGACCGCGCTGGCGAATGGACGTTCACGGCTCCCCTGCCCGACCCCTGGCGGGTGGCCGTGCCGCTCGCGGCCGCGACCTTGTCGCTCGAGGTCCGTCCCGCCCCGTCGGGCCAGATCGGAGTGTTCCTCGAGCAGGCTGCGCAGTGGGAGTGGCTGGTACGCGAGACACCAACAGGCTCGACCATGCTCTCGCTGTTCGCCCACTCCGGCGCCGCCACGCTCGCGATGGCCGCGGCCGGTGCGCAGGTCGTGCATGTCGATGCCTCGCGGCAGGCGATCGCGCTGGCCCGCCGCAACGCGGAGGCCTCGGGGCTCGCTGATTCACCGATCCGCTGGGTCTGCGAAGACGCCCATACGTTCGTGACGAGGGAACTCCGCCGCGGTGCGCGATACGACGGCGTCGTGCTCGATCCACCCTCGTGGGGCCACGGTCCGAAGGGCCAGGCATTCGCCATCGACCGGGACCTCCTGCCACTCGTGGCCGATCTCGTGGAACTCACCACCACAACCGCCCCCGGCGGCCCCGCCGGACCCGTCCTGCTCACCTGCCACTCGCCCCGCTGGCATCATCGGCGGCTTCGCGACACACTGGCAGAGGTTTTTCCATCCGGACGGTTCGAGTCGGGCCCGCTCACCTGCACCGACGCCGCCGGCCGCACAATCGAACTCGGCGACTTCGCCCGACGATCCCCTCGCTGATCAGATTGCATCCCAATAGATGATCCCTCACGACACCATCACCAGCGCCGCGAATCCACGGGTGCGTGAAGCCGCGCGACTAAGGGATGCCGACGCTCGCCGGGAGACCGGCCTGACGCTCATCGACGGTCGGCGAGAACTGGCCCGCGCGACTCGAGCGGGCGTGGCCATCGACGAGGTGTTTGTCGACGCCGACTCGGCCGCGGCCCTGCTGCAAGAAGACTCCGCCGCATCACGCGACAATCCCGACGAACCCTGCCTCGCTGGCCTTGCGGCCCGCGGCACGCGGATCACAGGCCTGTCGCGGAAGGCCTTCGAACGGATCGCCTTCGGCAGCCGCAACGAGGGCGTTGTAGCGGTGGCCCGCTATCGTGCCGGATCGCTTGCGGACTTTGCCGTCACGAACGACCGGCCCGTGCTCGTCATCGAGGGCGTGGAAAAACCGGGCAACCTCGGCGCGATCCTGCGGACGGCCGATGCGGCCGGGCTGGCGGGCGTCGTCGTCTGCGATGGCCGCACCGACGCGGCCAATCCCGCCGTGATCCGTGCAAGCCTTGGCACGGTCTTCACGGTGCCGCTGGCAGCGGCTTCTGCTGGAGAGTCGATCGACTGGTGTCGGAAACATGCCCGCCGCGTTGTGGCCGCCATGCCCACCGGAACGATCCTCTGGCACGAGGCCCGGCTGGCGGGCCGCACGGCGATCCTCCTGGGGAGCGAGGCCCACGGCATCTCCGGAGCCTGGCAGCAGGCCGCCAGCGCCGGCACGATTCATCTCGAAACAGTCCGGCTCACGATGGCCGGTGCCGCCGATAGTCTCAACGTCTCAGCCACGACCGCCGTGCTCGCCTATGAGGCCGTACGGCAAGCTGGAAACCACACATGACAGACTCTTCGACCGATCCCGACGACATCTTCTCGCAGCTTGCCTCCACAGCGGACGCCGCCGGTGCCGCGGCGATGTTCGACACGCTGGCCGCATCGCTCAAGGCCCGCGGCCGTTGGCATGCACTCTTCGATCTGCGACTCCTCCAGGCCCGCATCGCACTGGGCCTGCCAGCGACGGGAGAACTGCGAGGCGGGGAATCGGAGGGCGACATCTCGCCAGAAGACCGCGACCAGCTCGACGAACGGTCGCTCGCCGCCTGCCGCGAGGTGGGCTGGCCGCTGCTCGAGGCGGGCCAGGTGGCCGCCGCCTGGATGTATCTGCGGGCCGCCGCCGCACCGGCCGAGGTGGCCGAGAAACTCAAACGCCTTGCAGACGGCATCACCGCCTCTGCGGACAACCTCCAGACGATCGACGACGAGGAGACCGCCGCCCGACTCCAGGAGATCGTGCATGTGGCGCTCTGGGAGGGGCTCGATCCGGCGCTCGGCATCGATCTCGTGATCCGCACCCAGGGCACCTGCAACTCGATCACCGCCTACGAACAGGCGGTCTCCCGACTGCCCGCGCGACGGCAGGCACCGGCCGCCGGCGTGCTCGTCCATCATCTGCATCACGAGGTGGCCTCTGCACTCGCCGCCGATCTCACGCAGCGCGGTGCGGCAGTCACGTCCGTAGACACTTCCGTGGCCTCCATCATCCCGCTGCTCGACCTGCTCCGTGAGATCGGTGGCGAAGATGATGCTTCGATCCATGTCGACGTCTCGCACCTGCAGTCGGTGCTCCGCATCGCGAGAGTCTGTACCGATCCGGACGTGATCCGCGAGGCCTGGGAACTGGCATGCTATGCCTGCCGGCTGCCCGCGGAGGTCGTCTATCCCGGTGAGCCCCCGTTTGAGGACGTGGGCGATTCGTCGCGCATGTTCTTCGGCGCGCAGCTCGGCCACGACGTCGATCGGGCGATCGGCTTCTTCCGACGATCGGCCGCGCGGGCCCGCCTCGAGGAATCGGGCACGCTCCCCTCCGACACGCTCGTGCTCCTGCTCACGCGGCTGGGCCGGCCCACGGAGGCACTCCACGCCGCCCTCGAACGGCCCGCCGAGGGACCGATGCCGAGCACCATGCTGGCCAGCGGCATGCTGCCGTCGCTCGTGGAACTGGCGACCGCCGCCGACTCGTGGGACGACCTGCTCGCAGTCTGCCGGGAGCGGGGCGACGAGATCACGTTTGCGGCGACCCTCGCGGCCCGGAAGCACGCTCACGAGAGCCGATAGCGGGTCTCACCAGAGCCGATAGATGGGCTTCCGGCATTCGAGGCAGGGACCGCCACCGCCGTTCCCCGCGTAGCCGATCTCTGCAGCCGTCTGGAAACCGCGGCCGGGGGGCAGTTGCCACGGGGCGAGCATATCTGGCCGCTCCTGCGCGCCATTGCAACTCCGCCAGCGATTGCACGCGTCGCACGGATCGGGGCCACAGAGTTCGTCATGCTTGGCGCCGCAATAACGGGGACCGCAGCCGGTGTCGCCATAGGGCGTGACGGTGCCGCCCGCCCCGCCGCATGGACCACAGGAGTGACACGGCTTCTTCAACTCGGCAGCCGCTGCCGGGAGAGACGCCATCCCGCAGCCCACTACGAGCAGCATCAAACAGAAACGGAGTGTGCTCTTCATGGCGGTTGTTTCGGTCGGCGAACCGCTGCGGCTTCCGTCGTACTGGCCGAAGCAGCAGTGTCGCACGCAGTCTGCCCGGTTTGCCCGGGCCCGCCGGCCCCCTGGATGCCGTGGAAACCTGGGGGCTACCGGGCGTTTGAACGAGCCGTTCTTTCGGTTGTAGATTCATTGGCTTTGACCCCGGCTGGTGGGGGACTCTAGCGTCACCCAGCAAAATCCCCTGCCACCCGCCACCGGGCGTCATCGTTGGAGAACACCGCGCATGCGTCAGCAGCCCCGCCATTCACGCCGCCGCTCGGTCGCACAGCAGGCCTC
>JBILKZ010000126.1:0-11108 GCA_044376405.1 Pirellulales bacterium | reverse complement strand
TGCCCGTCTTGTCGAACACGATCGTGCCGGCGTGAGAAAGCTTTTCCATCGCCTCGGCCGAGCGGGCGAGGATGCCCGCCTTAGCGCCCCGCCCGATGGCCACCGTCATCGCCAGCGGCGTCGCCAGACCAAGCGCACAGGGGCAGGCGATCACAAGCACGCTCACGGCCGACAGGAGCCCGAGCGCCATGCGCGGCTGTGGTCCGACCGCCGACCAGACCAGGAAAGTGAGCAGGGCGATCGCCAGCACGATCGGCACGAAGATGCCGGAAATCCGGTCTGCCAGTTGCTCGATCGGTGCCCGCTTCTCATGCGCCTCGCGGACGAGCCGGGCAATCCGGGCCACCAGCGCCCCGTCGGCCGCCGTCTCGGCCTCGATGACGATCGCCCCGGAACCGTTGATCGCGCCGCCGAGCACGCGGTCGCCGATCGACCGTGCCACCGGCATCGGTTCGCCCGTCAGCAGCGATTCGTCGCAGGTGGTTGCGCCCTCGCGGATGATCGAATCGGTGGGAATCCGGCCGCCGGGCCTCACGCGGAGCAGGTCACCCTTCCGCACCATCGCCAGTGGGATCATCTCTGCCCCCGGCTCCCGCTCGGCCGTCGGAGGCGACAGGTCCATCAGCGCGCGGATGGCCGCCGTCGTGCCGCGGCGGGCCCGGCTCTCGAGCAACTGGCCGAGGAGCACGAGCACCACGATCATTCCGGCCGATTCGAAGAACACCTCCACGCTGCCGTCGGTGCGGCGGAACGCGCCGGGAAAGATGCCCGGTGCGAAAGTGGCGACGGTGCTCACGAGCCAGGCCACGAGCACGCCCAGGCTGATGAGCGAAAACATCGTGGGCCGACCACGGCGGAAGCCCGCGAAACCGCCCGAGAGAATCGGCCAGCCTCCCCAGAATACGATCGGGGTGGCCAGGAGCAGTTGCAGCCAGTTGCCTGCCTGGCCGGTAAGCCAGTCTGGGAGCGGGCTGCCGTGCAAACGGTCCCCGGCTCCGTGCCCGCCGTGGCCGAGCATGCCCAGCATCGCCACGGCCATGAGAATCGTGGCGAGCACACTGCAGATCACGAGCCGTTGCAGGTCGCGGCTTTGGCTGGTCGCGGCGCCGGCTTCCTGTCCGATCGGTTCCAGCGGCATTCCGCAGATGCTGCACGTGCCTGGGGAACCGCTCGTCACCTGCGGGTGCATGGGGCACCGCCAGCCGAATTCCCCAGCGGCCGCCTTGGCGCAGCACGGTTTGACGACGGGAGGCTCGGACGCGGGCTGAATGACGTCAAGTTGCATAGTGAAAAAGGTGCCAGCCACCAAATCTGGGCAAGTTAGGCGGTTGCCTCGCCTGGATTATCCAGTTTTGGTGGCTGGCACCATTTTGAGAGAAGGCGGGCGGCGGCGCCGGAATCGATTGCGGACTCGGCGGTCGACCGAGCCGTCGGCAGATCGCCGGCCTTGCCCGCCGCCCAGAGCACGGCGGCGGCGTTGAGCACGACGACGTCGCGGCAAGGTCCTTTCGCGCCCGCGAGCACGCCGCGGATCGCTGCGGCGCTCTCGGCGGGGCCGGCCACCGACAATTCGTCGAGGCATGCAGATGGCTGCGTCGCGATGCCAAAGTCCTCGGGAGTCCACCTTGATCGCGTGGTGGTGCCGGCCGCCACGTCGATCACATCGGTGGGGCCAAAGAGACTGACCTCGTCGAAGACTTTTGTATTCGCGTCGTCGCCGACGTGGCCTGAAACGACGAGTGTGCGCTGGGCGCCCAGGAGCCGAGCCGCCTCGGCCAACGGTTCCCGTGCCGTAGCCCGACCGACACCGATCACTTGTACCGATGCACCGGCGGGATTGCAGAGCGGCCCGACGAGATTGAACACGGTCGGCCGTCCGAGCGACCGCCGCAGCGGACCCACGCGGGCCATCGCCGGATGGTGCACTGGCGCGAGGCAGAAGCAGATACCGACGGTCTCAAGCTGCTTCACGGAGGTCTCCGGAGGCACCCCGACCGCGACGCCCAACTGCTCGAGCACATCGGCGGATCCGGTGCGGCTGGTCACCGCACGGTTGCCGTGCTTTGCCACCGGCAGCCCCGCCGCTGCCACAACGATCGCCGCTGCCGTCGAAATGTTGAACGAGCCGCAGCCATCGCCACCGGTGCCGCAGGTGTCGGCCACGATCGCGTGCGTTGTGTGAACGGGGAGCATCCGTCCCCGGAGAGCCTCGGCCACACCGGCGATCTCGTCGGCCGACTCGCCGAGGTCGGCCAGCGCCAGCAGCCACTGGCCGAAGCGTTCCAGGTCGACCGTCCCTGCCAGAACGCCGTCTACCAGCAGCCGCGTCTCCTCGCGGCCGGCGTGGCTCCCCAGCCGCAGGCGGGCAAGCGAATCGAGAATGTCGGGGATGTCTGCCGGTCGATCCATGGAAATCTCTGCGGAGCCGTCGTGCCCGACGGAGCGGACAGCATGGCGTGTCGGTTTCGGCTAGGATTGCATCGGATAGATTACTCCACGGATCGATCGCCAGCGTAGCGAATCACAACGACGCCATTTTCATCATGCCAGTGATACAGCCCCGCAAGGTGATCTTGGATGTCGATCCCGGGATCGACGATGCGGTCGTTTTGACCATGGCGCTCTTCGACCCGAGGCTCGAAGTGCTGGCGGTCACGGCGGTCGGCGGGAACGTGATCCCCGAGCAGGCCACCGGCAATCTCCAGGCGATCGTCGCCTACCTCGATCCACCGCGGCTGCCGCGAATCGGCATCGCCCCCACCGACACAGCGCTCCCCGAGAAGCCGTTCAACATGCACGGCGGTGACGGGCTGGGCGGGATCAATCTGCCGCGGGCCCAACTGCACGGCGGGCACGTCGCAGAGAAGGTGATGTGGGAGACGATCCGTGCGAACCCCCGCGAGGTCACGATCATCGCGATGGGGCCGCTCACGAATCTCTCCCGGTTGCTGAGACGTGACCCCTCGATCGCCGAGATCATCGACCGGGTGATCATTTCCGGCGGCACCGTGCATGGAGGCGGCAACGTGACACCGGTTGCGGACCTCAACTTCTACTGCGATCCGGCGGCGGCCCGGCATGTGATCCGCGAACCGCTCACCAAGTCGCTCGTGCCGCTGGAGACCACCAGCCAGGTCATGCTCGAGTTTGATTTCCTGGAACAGTTGCCGGACGAGACGTCACGGGCCGGTCTGCTGCTGCGACGGATGCTGCCACACACCTTCCGCGCCCATCGCCAGTTGCTCGGCAGCGAGGGGGCCTGGCTGCATGACGTGGTGGCGCTGGTGGCGGCGACGAATCCGGAACTCTTCGAGCGGACGGCAATCGTGGCCGACGTGGAGACGGTCGGCGATCTCACGGCGGGGATGCTCGTGATCGACCGCCGGCAGGTCCGCCAGCAGCGGCCAAACGCCGACTTTTTCGTCAACTGCGACGTGCCCGCGGTGAAGGACTGCATCCTGCGGTCGCTGGCCACCGCCGCTGCCGCCACGTAAGACGGCCGTGTCGTGCGTGAAGCCAGCCTACTGTGCTTCGAACTGCTCGCGGCTGGCGACCGGCAGCCGGAGGGAAATCCGCTCGCCGCTGCGAAACACGGTGAGCGTCACCGTGCTGTTGGTGGGTGTCACGCTCACGAGGCTCACCAGATGGTCGTCGTCCTCGATCGCCACGCCGTCCACCTCCAGGATCACGTCGTCGGCCTGCACGCCCGCGACGTCGGCGGGTGAACCGGTGGTGACCCCCGACACGTGCGCTCCCACGGCTCGCACCATGCCGAGCCGATTCGCCGCCTTCTGCGTGAAGACGCGGTCGAGCGTGACGCCAAGGTAAGCCCGTGATACCGAGCCCGTCTCCACGAGCTGCTTTGTGACGAATACCACCATCGAGATAGGGATGGCGAAGCCGATCCCCTCGCTGCCGCCCGAATTGCTGGCGATGGCGGTGTTGAGGCCGACCACCTCGCCGCGGAGGTTCACCAGCGGCCCGCCGCTGTTGCCTGGATTGATGGCGGCGTCGGTCTGGATGAAGTCCTGGAATTTGACGTTCCCTTCGCCCAGTTCGAGATCGCGGCGGCCCTTGGCCGACACGATGCCGAGCGTCACGGAGTGCGACAGGCCGAAGGGGCTGCCGATCGCCAGCACGGTGTCGCCGATCTGCAGGGAGTCACCACTGGCGAGATGGGCGGTTTCGAGATCATCCCCCTCGATCTCCATCGCCGCGATGTCGGTCATGGGGTCTGACCAGAGTCGGATCGGCCGGATCTCCCGGCCGCCGTCGAGGCGGATCGTTATGTTGTCGAGTTCGGCCCGGTTGACGACGTGCCGGTTCGTGATCACCACCGTCCGTCCTGCCACCAGCGTGATCACGCCGGAGCCGGCCTCGTCTTCGCTCGCTTTGCCATTCTTGGGCCGCAGCGCCGGCTTCTTGGCGTCGATGTGGACGACCGTGGGCCGCAGCAGCTGCGTCAGCCGGCGGAGCTGGGCGCCCTGTCGTTCGAGCGCTACCGCGTCGCGAGAGACCTGCTCGTAGAGCTTCTCCCGCTCGGCGTTCGACAGGCGGGCCGGCCGCATGGGATCGACCCGCCCGCCACTCCCGGCGGCCGATCGCTCGATCGGAGCCAGCCGTACCGCAGGAGGCTCCGACACCGACGGCTCGTCAGCGCGAATGCTGGGCCGGCCAGCGATAGCGAGCAGCACCGCAAAGGCTGCCGCACAGGGAACGGATACGCTTGTCACGCTGCGTTCGACAGGCATCATGAAACGCTCGCTCGGGGGCCAGAATCGAATGGCCGAGTTCCATCGGCAGATCGGTCCGCCGAGCGACATCATATCGTCCGTCGCTGCCCCGCTTCAGAACTCGTAGTCGCTGGCGACCGATTCCTCAGCCTGTTCAGCGCGTTCGTCGTGCCTCGACCCGCCCGCAGACCCGGATCGCTCCAGGTCCCGTTGGCAATCGATGCACATCGTGGCGTAGGGGAGGGCGTTGAGCCGAGCCAGCGGAATCTTGCCGCCACAGACCTCGCAGGAGCCGTATTTCCCGGCACGCATGCGTTCCAGCGCATTCTCGATGTTGGCCAGTTCGCGGCTTTCGACTTCAGCGAGTTGCGAACTGATTTCGTCCTGCGTCGAGTCGTACGCCGCGTCGATCACGTCGCCGGGCGACTCGCTGCGTAGGTCCTTCAGCAGGGACAGGTCGCCAGCGAGTGCGCTCCGCAATGCGTCGCGGCGGCGGACGAGAATCGCCCGCAGGTTCGATAGTGAGTCTTTTCGTGCCATGGTGCTGCTCCTCGCCCGGTCCGCCGGCCGTACTAAGGCCGTCTCAAACAGGGTCGCAACCAATACTACGGGTCGCCTACGGAGTTGGTTCGCTCCCTCTCCCCACCTTTCCCAATTCAACGAAGATCGGCGATGAGGCGGTCGGAAATGCAGGAAAAATTGATCCTGACAGTTGGATTGACCCCAACAGGGCGTCAGGCCAGCCTGGAAAGCTCTTTCCAGGCGGTTTCCACATCCTCCCGCCGGGTCAGCGTGCCACCCACCGCCAGCCGGAGGGCGTGCCGACTCCCGATTCGCGCGGGGCTGAGCAAGACCCGGCCCTCCCCGTTGACCCGGTCGAGCAGAGCGGCCGAGGCCTCATCGCCGGACCGCAGGCCGAAGCAGACCAGGCTCAGGGACGGCTCCGCCAAGAGTTCGAACCGCGGGTCAGCCCGCACCCAGCCGGCGAACTCCGTCGCCCATAGCACGTGGTCTCGGATCCGCTGCCGGAGGCCCGCCGCGCCGATCATGCGGAGCGTAAGCCAAAGCTTGAGTGCCCGGAACCGGCGGCCGAGTGGCACCTGCCAGTCGCTGTAGTCGATGACGGCCCCGCTTTCGGTGGCGGCGTTTCGCAGGTAGTCGGGCTTCATGGAGAGGGCTTGGACGAGCGGGCCGCGGTCGGCCACCCAGAGTGTGTGGCAGTCAAAATTAACAAGCATCCACTTGTGAGGATTGAAGCCCCAACTGTCGGCAGCCTCTGCACCGGCCACGATCGGTCCGCGGAACTCCGGGCAGAGTGCGGCCGCCCCAGCCCAGGCGGCATCGACGTGCAGCCACGCACCGTGCCGCCGAGCGGCGGCGGCGATCAGCGGCACCGGGTCGAATGCGCCGGATGAGGTGGTGCCGACCGTGGCTGCCACGAAGAAGGGAATTCGGCCCGCCTGTGCATCGGCGTCCATGGCGGAAGCGAGTCTGTCTGCATCCATCTGGCCGTGGGCATTCGTCGCGATTGTTCGAAGCCATTGTCGACCGATGCCCGCGATCCGGAGCCCCTTCTCGACGCTGGAATGCGCGCCGGCACTCGTGTAGGCGACGAGCTGACGGCTGTGAAAAGGGTCACCTTCCCTGGTGTCGCTGCCGCCGGCCCGCTGGCGGGCGGCCACGACCATGGTCAGCAGGCCACTGGAGGCGGAGTCGAGGATCACGCCGCCGCCCGTGCCGGTGCTGGCAAATCGATCGGGTAGGCC
This sequence comes from Pirellulales bacterium, assembly GCA_044376405.1. Taxonomy (GTDB): domain Bacteria; phylum Planctomycetota; class Planctomycetia; order Pirellulales; family UBA1268; genus CAMCQY01. The sequence continues at coordinate 4,609 of JBILKZ010000126.1, read as the reverse complement.
GAGCAGTTCGCGCACCCAGTCGAGCACGTGGGTCTCGAGTTCCGTGCAGGCCGGCGACGTGGCCCACAGCATGCCCTGCACGCCCAACCCCGCCGAGAGCAGTTCGCCGAGGATCGACGGCCCGCTCGCGCTCGCCGGAAAGTAGGCGAAGAATCCGGGGTGCTGCCAGTGTGTGAGACCGGGCGCAATGATGCGATCGAGGTCGGCGAGCACTGCGTCGAGTTGCTCGGGCTGCTCGGGCGGTTGCGGCGGCAGTTGGGCTCGCACCCAGCCCGGCTTGACCGAGGACTGCACCGGCTTTTCCGCCACGTTTTGCCAGTAGTCGGCGATCCAGTCGACGATGGCGCGGCCTTCACGGCGGAAGCGTTCCGGATCGAAGGCTGGCACTGGTTCGCTCGGCATGCCGTCACTCCCCGTGCAGCGTGAGCACAAGACGGCGGGGTCCGCCGCTGTCACGGTGTTCGCACAGGTAAATGCCCTGCCAGGTACCGAGGCAGAGACCGCCGTCTCTGATCGGTACGGTGACGGAACTGCCGATCATCGAGGCCTTCACATGCGCCGGCATGTCGTCAGGGCCCTCCATCGTGTGCACGTACGGAAAATCCTCACTGGCGATCTGGTTGAACGCCATCTCGAGATCACGGGGCACGTCGGGGTCAGCGTTTTCATTGATGGAGAGGCTTGCCGAGGTGTGCTGGATGAAGACGTGCAGGATGCCGACGCGAAGCTTCTGTATGCCCTCGATCGCAGCCTCGACCTCTGGCGTGATCAGGTGAAATCCGCGGCGCCGCGGCGTTAGCCGGAGCTCCGTCTGCAGCCAGGCCATGGTTGATGATCCTAGGTGGTGGATAGTCGGCGGTCTGGTTCAGCGGTCTGGTTCAGGGGCCCGGGGATGCAAAGCACCATACGGTACCGTCATCGGAGGCGATCACGACATGGCCCGCAGCGGCGGCCGCTCCCGCCGAGAAGCCACCGCCGGCGTCGAACTCCCACGCGGTGTCGCCCGTCGCGGGGTCGAGGACAACGACCTTCCCGGCACTGTCCGCGACGATCGCCACTGGCCGTCCGCCCTCGGTTGTCGCCACGATGGGAGAGGCATCGACCTTTCCCCGCATGGGATGCCGCCACGTCCGTGTGCCATCGGCGCACGAAAAAGACTCGACCGCCTTGCCACGCGAGCCCACGATCACGAGGTCGCCGGCGATTGCTGCGCTCGACCGATACGACTGCCCATTGACCGCCGACTGGGCCCGCCAGGCGACGTCGGCCTTGAGGAAGTCGATCGCGAAGAAGCCCCCTCCCTCGGTGCCGAAGAACACCCTGTCGCCGTTGGTAGCCGGAGTCGTCCCGGTCGGGCCATCGATCGGCACGGCCGCCTTTTCCTCGCCACTCTGCACATCGATCACGTGCAGTTTGCCGTCACAGCCCGCCAGAAAGACCCGGTCCCCATCGGCGGAGCGGGCCACGGTCGGCGAACAGCGAATCTGGTCAGCGATCGAATGCTCCCAGAGCAGCTTGCCGTCGGCGAGTTGCAGGCACGAGAGCGACGCATCCTGCGAGCCGACGAGCACGCGGCCGCCGTCGGCACCGGCCAGGAGCGTCGGGCCGCCGGAGATTTCACCTTCGGTTTCGTACTCCCAGATGACCTTGCCGGTGAGACGGTCGAAGGCCCGCACGATGCCGGTGTCGTCGCCCACGACGACCAGCTGCTGCGCGGGGATGAGCGATACGGCTGCCGCAGACGAAAACCCTGCCGCTTCGGCCTTGAACGTCCACTTCGTCGCGCCTGTGGCGAGATCCAACGCGTGGAACGTGCCGTCGAGGTCGCCGAGATAGATCGTTCCTTCGGCGATCGTCGGCACGGCGCCAAAGGCCGTTTTCTCGAAGCCGCGATGCCACTTCTCGGCCAGCGGCAGGCGGAGCGTCGTCGCTGACCGGCCGGTGCCCGCTGGACAGCCGCGGGCCATCGGCCAGGCATCGGCCGGCGCGGAGTCATCGGCTGCGGCAGCCCCCTGCAACAGAGAGAGCACCAACAGCATCGCGAGCAGTCGCAGTCGTTTCATCGGGCGGCCTCGTAGAGGCGGGCGAAGTCGTCGATGCCGACAGGCCGCGGGTTGAATCCACCGGTCCACTGGGTTGCCGCTGCGGCGGCGAGCGCTGGCCCATCGGGCGCGGTGATACCAAGATCGGAGAGGGTCGTTCTCAGGTTCGCTGCGGCGAGGAGCCGGGAGAGCCAGGCGGCCAGTTCGTCACCGGCCGCCTCCGGAGCCGCGTCGATGCCGACGTCGTGAAGGAGGTCGGCGTAGGCGGTGCCGCAGGAGGCCCCGTTGAACCTGACGACATGCGGCAGCATGAGGCCCACCGCCTGGCCGTGAACGACATGATGGGCCGCCGTGAGCGGATTGGCCAGGGCGTGGGCCGCGCCGAGCATCGCATTTTCAATCGCGAGCCCAGCCCAGGCGGCGCCGAGTTGCACGGCCTCGCGGGCGGCCACATCGCCGCCGTCGGCAAAGACCTGGGGCAGTCTGTTCGCGAGCAGCCGCCAGGCCTCCCGCGAGAAGATCTGCGACGCGGGCGTTGCGGCCCGGCTCACATGACTTTCGACCGCATGCGACATCGCATCGATGCCCGTGAGCGCGGCCACTCGCGTTGGCTGCGTGAGGGTCATGTGCACGTCGAGGATCGCGATGCGGAAGGCGGCCCGTGGGTCGCCGCAGGCCATCTTCATGCCCGTCGCCGCATCGGTGATGAGCGCGAATGACTGCGTCTCGCTGCCGGTGCCGGCCGTCGTCGGCACGGCGATCGAGGGCAGCATCGGCCCGGATGCCTTCCCGCGGCCGTGATAGTCGTGCATTCGGCCGCCGCACGACAGCAGGAAATTGATCCCCTTGGCACAGTCCATCGAACTGCCGCCGCCGAGGCCGATGATCAGGTCGGGCCGAAACTCCCGTGCCACCAGGGTGCCCGCTTCGACATGCGCGGTGGTGGGATTCTCGCCGAACTGGTCGAAGACGGTCGTCGCGATCCCGGAAGAGGCCAGGGCAGCGAGTCCCGTGGCGGTGTGGCCCGCCCGCACAACGCCGGGATCACTTACGACCAGAGCCCGCGTCGCACCGAGATCGCGGGCCAGTGCTCCGAGTTTCGCAACGGTGCCGCGGCCCACCACGAGACGCGTGGCGGCGCGGAATTCAAACCCGGCGGATGCATCCGGATGCGTCACGGTGCGTGCTCGCGCGTCACGATACAGTGGCAGTCTTTTCCGCCGCCACCTGCAACGCCCGTGACCGATAGAGAAAGTCGATGATGTTGCCCTCGTGTGGCTGGAGCCAGTCGAGCTTCGTCGTTGGAATGGGGCCGAAGTTGAGCCGGTCGATGGCCGTGCTGTTGATCAATTCCGCTTGGAACGCTGGGTTTTCGGTCATCGCCGTGCAGACGAGCGTGGGGCCGATTTTTTCGAGCATCGTCGCCTGGGTGCATTCCACGACGCTCACGAACGGAAACATGTATTCGGCCTTGGCAATCTCCGGTTCCGGTGACGTGCAGTGGGCGACCACTGGCCGGAGCCAGCCGCACCGCTCCCCCTCCACGAGGCGGTCGCCGTAGGGAGCGGTCATGTGAGACACGCCCGAGGCCTTGAGGCCCGCCTCGATCTGCCCCCAGATCGCCTTGGCGGCACCCGGGACCGTGAAGGCGGCGAGCTTGGCCTCAGGATCCTGCGGCGGTTTGACGTCGATCGGCCCGAGGCGCTCCGCGAGGGCGGCGGCGATCTCCTTCGTGTGGCGGCTGGCGTAGATCGCTGAGGTGTTGATGCAGCCACGGCCGCTGTTGATGGCCACGCTTTCAGCCATCACGTCGAGATGCTGCTCCCAGTCGTCAACCATGTCGTCGCCGAGGATGATCTTCGAGAATCCCGGCCCGTGCACCTGCACACCGGGGTTGGCCCGATACTGCTCCACCGTCTTGGCGCTGCCGAAGATCATGCTCCTCCGGCAGGTGTTGAGGATGCCGGCCCCCACGTCGGTCGGCCCCGGATAGAGGCTGATCGCCTCGGCGGGGATGCCCGCCTCGATCATGGCGGCGGTCATGCGGTAGGGTGTCCAGGGCTCCTGGCTGCCCGGCTTCATCACGAGGCCCACGCCGAGCGCGATCACGGGCAGCCAGAGCGTGTGCACGCCCGGAGAATTGCTCGGCAGCACGAGGCCGAGCACCGGCGACTGCGCTTGGTAGCTGACGACCACCCCGCGGTGCTCGGTGCCATAGCCCTTCCAGAAGATTTCGGGGGGCAAGCCGCGGGAGAGGGCGTCGAGCATGCGGTCCATGTTGGCGAGCACGAACATGTTTTTCTGCATGTTGGCCCGGCAGAGCGTTTCTGGCAGGCCGGTCGTGGCCGACTGCTGCTTCACGAAGTCGTCGGGCGACTGCTTGGTGTCGCCAACGGTGAGCGTGCCGTGGGCGTAGAGATTGCCCGCTGTCTGGAGTCGCTCGATGATCTCCTCGGGATCGATGGCCAAGAGCGCTGCCCGTGCCTGCCCCGCCTTTTGCAGATCACGGCCGACGATCGCGCCGCCCACCTGGCTGACCTCGGCGATCTTCTCGCCGGTGAGGAAGT
>JBILKZ010000037.1:0-31207 GCA_044376405.1 Pirellulales bacterium | reverse complement strand
GACGAGGTGGGGCGAATAGCGTCGGAACATAGCGGACGGCCCGGTGACGCGGCTGACGAGATTGCCAGCCGGATTGACGACTGGCGGTCGCAGGGCATCGGCCGCTGGCTGCTCTTTATCGCGGGCGTCGGCATCTTCTGCGGCTGCGTGGGCAAGAGTGCCCAGTTTCCGCTCTTCGTCTGGTTGCCAGACGCCATGGAAGGGCCGACGCCAGTCTCCGCGCTTGTCCACTCCGCCACGATGGTCGCCGCGGGCGTCTACCTGGTGGGTCGATTCTATCCGGTGCTCACCCCGGACGTGCTGCTTGTGATCGCCATCGTCGGTGGCATCACGCTGTTCATCGCCGCAACGATCGCCTTGGTCGCCAACGACATCAAACGCGTGCTGGCGTATTCAACCGTGAGCCAACTGGGCTACATGATGCTGGCTCTGGGAGTTGGTGGCTGGTCGGCGGGGCTGTTTCACCTGGTCACGCATGCCTTCTTCAAAAGTCTGTTGTTCCTCTGTTCGGGATCCGTGATCCACGCCTGTCATACCAATGACATGCGGAAGATGGGCGGCCTCGCCCGCGTGATGCCATGGACCGCGGGAACGATGCTCGTCGGATGTCTGGCCATCATTGGCGCAGGCATTCCCTTCGTGATCGGTCTGTCCGGCTACTACTCGAAGGACGCCATCCTCGCCCAGGCGCTGTCGTATTCGCAGGCGAATCCGTCGTGGTCGATCCTCTTCTACGCGGTGGCCGGCGGTGCCTTCCTGACGGCGTTCTACATGTTTCGACTCTGGTTCATGACGTTTGCCGGCACGCCGCGGGATCATCACGTCGCCGAGCATGCCCATGAATCACCGACCGTGATGGTGGCGCCGCTCGTTGTGCTCTCCGTGCTGGCGGTCGTCGCCGGCTGGACGCTCCCGGGTGGCTTCGGAATCGCCAACCTTGTTGAGCAGGCCCGTCCGGCCGGCACCGAGGCGACCACTACGGGTGGCTTCCTCTTCGGCAACCTGACCGTGCCGGCAGAGCACCTGAGCCACGAAGGGGCCATTCACGTGACGGCGACGCTGACGGCGTTTTCAACTGCGGCTGCGGGTGTGCTGCTGGCGGCGGCGATGTACCTGTGGCGGATGATTTCGCCGACAGTGGTCGCGTACATGTTCCGGCCCGTCTATTCATTCCTCGCTCACCGCTGGTATTTCGACGAACTCTACGATGCCATTTTCGTGCGGCCGGCCTTTGCCGTCGCCAGCCTGGCGAGCGGCACGGACCGCGGTGTGATCGACAAGCTGATCGATGGCATCGCCTGGTCGGCCAGGCAGTTGGCCGGCATTGACGCCTGGATCGACCGCACTCTGGTGGACGGCCTGGTCAACGCCACGGCGACGGCCACCTGGAACGTCGGTCTGGAACTCAAGAAGCTGCAGACCGGGCGGCTCCGTCAGTATGTGATGTTCATCGTGGTTGGCACCGTCGCCCTCTTCGTGCTTGCGAGCATGCTGTTTCGGGCAGCGCTCGCCGGCTGATAATCGCCCTCCACTCGTATTCCAAACGCTCTGACCCCAACCTTTCCTGCAGGCCGTCCTTGTCATAGGCCCTCCCAGCACAAGCACCCCACGATCCCCTGACGGACTTTTCCATGTCGCCCACTGATACGCTCGTCCAGCCCGCCCTCTGGCCCCTGTCGGCCATCGTCTTCCTGCCGGCCCTCGTGGCCGCGTTTCTGTCGCTGCCGATCGTGCCGAAGGCCCGCGAGGACTTCATCCGCTGGACCACGCTGGTCACCACGGCCGTCGTGTTCGTGCTGTCGCTGTGGATGGCTGTTCCGGCGCTCTTCGGGCCTGCTGGGCCGGCGCAGTTCCGGCTCGGTGATCCGTCGATGCAGGCGGTCGTCAAGCTGCCATGGATCGAGGCCTTCGGTATCGAATACCTGCTGGGCGTTGACGGCATCAGCCTCCCGCTGGTCGTGCTGACCACGTTCCTGTCGATGCTGGCCGCGGCCGCGAGCTGGCCGATCACCAAGCACGTCAAGGCTTATCACATCCTGTTTCTGCTGCTCGTCACCGGCATGCTGGGCGTCTTCGTGTCGCTCGACTTCTTCCTCTTCTACGTGTTCTGGGAGGTGATGCTGCTGCCGATGTATTTCCTCATCGGCATCTGGGGCGGTCCGCGGCGCGAGTATGCCGCCATCAAGTTTTTCCTCTACACGCTCCTCGGCAGCGTGCTCATGCTGTTGGCGATTCTGATGCTCTACTACACGAGCGATCTGCGACTCCTCTCGGACGAGCAACTCGTGGCCGCCCACGTCGTGAGCCCATCGCTGGATGGAGCGGCCCGCGCCACCGCGGTGGAGACGATCCGCACGGCTGAACGGCCGCTCCACACGTTCAACATTCTGGCGCTCGCGCAGATCGGCCAGCTGCCAAACTCGCCGTTTGCGGCGGCTCAGGTCTGGGGTATGAGCTTTGAGACATGGGCGTTCCTGCTCCTGCTCATCGGCTTCGTCATCAAGGTGCCTGTGGTGCCGGTGCACACATGGCTGCCCGACGCGCACGTGGAGGCACCGACGCCGATCTCGATGATCCTGGCCGGCGTGCTCCTGAAACTCGGCGGCTACGGCATCCTCCGCATCTGCTACCCGATCTGTCCGGGCGCAGGCCTGTCGCTGGCCTGGCTCGTCTGTGGCCTGGGCGTGCTCTCGATGGTGTACGGGGCCTTCGCGGCCCTGGCACAAAAGGACTTCAAACGCATGGTGGCCTACAGTTCCGTCAGCCATATGGGCTACGTGATGCTGGGCCTGGGTGTCTGGAGCGCCGTCGCCGGCCATGAGTATCGTTGGGATGCCTGGGCACAGGGCGTCAACGGCGCCATGTTCCAGATGCTCGCGCACGGCATCAGTTCGGCCGGCATGTTCTTCATGGTGGGTGTGCTGTACGACCGGGTGCACCACCGCAATCTCGAGGAGTTCGGTGGCATCTTCGGCCGCATGCCGGTCTACAGCGGCTTGGCCATCGCCATCTTCTTCGCCGGCCTCGGCCTCCCGGGGCTCTGCGGATTCATCGGCGAGGTGCTCGTCACCCTCTCGAGCTGGAACTACAGCCGTGCGTTGGCCGCCATCTCCGCGTTCACCGTGATCCTCACTGCAGCCTATATCCTCTGGGCGATCCAGCGGGTGTATCTCGGTGCGGAATATAAGGGTCCCCATGGCGACCATCTGACGCCGATCACGCCGCGTGAATTGGCGATCGCCACTCCGCTGGTGTTTTTCGCGATTCTGTTCGGCGTCGCTCCGCAGTTGCTCTTCAACTACGTGACCCCGTCCGTCAACCGTCAGGTGGAAACGCTGGCGGACTGGACCCGCCGCGTGCACGATGCGCCAGCCGCGAGGGCGGTGGCCACCATTCAGGAACCCGCGGCGGCGCAGGCGGCCCGTTAACCAGATTCCCGCAGTCATACCCGCAGTTGTGATCCCCGCAGTGAAGGAAACCAGACCGTGAACCTCGGCTCGCTCATCACAGGCTCGCTCAACGACACGCTCGCCGTGTCGCTGCCCCTGTTTCGCACCGAGCTCTGCCTTGCCGCCACGATCGTGCTCGTGCTGCTCTGCCGGATGCTGCCGGTGCTGCGTCGGCTCGATTCCGGACTCGTGGCCTTCGGCGGCGTGTGCTTCGCCCTCTGGTATGCGTGGAACGATCTGCGTGGCAACCCCATGGGGGGCCTGTTGCAGGGCGGGGCGAACGGGGGCGGCGTCGTCCGACAGGAGCTATTTGGCGGCCTGCTCGTATTTGACTCGCTGACAGCCTACATCCGTTTCCTGTTGATGGGATTTCTCGTCCTCTACATCCCGTTCACAAAGGCATCGGGCATTCCAGATCACGAGGATGGCGCCGACTTCTACACGCTCGTGCTCGGGGCGACGCTGGGAATGTGCCTGATGGCGTCGGCCAACCACCTGCTGATGGTGTTCATGGCAGTGGAGATGGCGAGCGTTCCCTCCTACGCCCTGGCGGGCCTGCTCAAGGGCCGTAAGGCGAGTTCGGAAGCGGCGTTGAAGTACGCCGTGTACGGTGCGGGGGCGGCGGGCATCATGCTCTATGGCATCAGCCTGCTCGGTGGCCTGCTGGGCACCTGCCATCTGCCAAGCATGGCAACGGAAATAGCGAGGGTCGTCGATGCCGGATCGGCCAGCGGGAGCGTGATGGTGCTGGCCCTCGGCGGATTGATGGTGGCGGTCGGTCTGGCATTCAAGCTGTCGGCGGTGCCGTTCCACTTCTGGTGCCCGGACGTCTTCGAGGGAGCTGCTGCCGAGATCGGCGGCTTCCTGTCGGTCGCCAGCAAGGCGGCAGCAGTGGCACTGTTGCTGCGGGTCTGCTTCGGTCTGGGCGTGTCGCCGACGGGGATCAACGCTGCTGCGGCGGCAAACCTCGCGGAACCCGGCCTTGCCGGCTTGGGCGCGACGCGGCACTTCATGGTGTATGTCGTCGGCCTGATGGCCGCCATCACCTGCACGCTCGGCAATCTCGCCGCGTACGGTCAGACCAACATGAAGCGTCTCCTGGCCTACTCCACCATTGCCCACGCCGGCTATCTAATGATGGCGGTAGCGGCGGCCGTGGCGCTCGTCGGTGTTGATCCGGCCGGGGCCCGCGACGCGGTCAGCGCGGTCGCCTTCTACCTTGGCACCTATGTGTTCATGAACCTGGCTGCCTTCGCCATCGTGGCGTTCCTCCGCAATCAACTCCGCAGCGAGGAGATCGAGTCGTATGCCGGTCTGGTGCGTTCCAGTCCGGGGATCGTCGTCGCCACGGCCGTCGTGCTCGTGAGCCTGATCGGCCTGCCGCCGCTGGCGGGATTCGTGGCGAAGTTCCTCGTGTTCTCCTCGCTCGTGCAGGCGATTTCGCTGGGGGCCGAGCGGCCCCTGATGCTCGTCCTGCTCGTCGTCGGAGGGGTCAACACGGTGATCAGCCTCTTTTATTACCTGCGTGTGCTCAAGGTGATGACCTTCGACCCGCCACCGGCCGATCGCGCGGGGGGCGAGTTTTCGCTGGTCTCGCTTCCAGGAGCGGTTGTCACCGCGCTCGCTGTGCCGGTCGTGGTGCTCGGCGTGTTCTGGTCGGGCCTGTATGCCTGCGCTCAACTGGCGGGTGCCTTCGCATCCTGACCGGAATCACTCATCATGCCATCCCCCGATCCTCTCTGCCGCCTGCTCGACGTGCTCCAACCGTCGCTTGCCATGTACCTTGCCGACTCCGGCATCTGGAGCTATCCCGGCAAGGAATCGATCAAACTCGCGCTCGCTGATCTGGTCGGCGACCACCGCAGTGTGGTGGAGCGGGCCGCCGTGGCGACCGAAGACCGCGGTATCGCGGTGCCGTCGCCGGCCTATCCGATCAGTTTCACCGGCTGCCACGACGTCGACATGCGGTCCCTGCTGCCACGGGTGGTCGCCGGTCTCCGGGGTCAGGTGGCCGCGATCGACGCGATCATTGCATCGACCGCCGACGATGGCGTCGCAGCCGAACTGGCCCGGGAGGCGAAGGCCACGACGCTGAGCCATATCGACGTGCTGGAGCAGGTGGCAACGTCGCCATCCTGATCCATCGTATCGATCGGGTGGCCTGGGCTTTGTGGGCCTCCTTTTCATGGAATACTTCGACAGCCACTGCCATCTCGACCCGATGCGGTACGGGAGCGAACTTCCAGAGGTGATCGCCCGGGCGCGGGCGGCGGGCGTGGTGGGCATGACGCTGATCGGCACACGGGCCTCCGATAGCGAGGCCGCCGCCGAACTGGCGGCCCGGGAATCAGGCCTCGCGGCAGCCGCCGGCATTCATCCCAACGACGTCGCCGGGATCGAGCCCGACGAATGGGATCGCATCACCCGGCTTGTCGTTTCCGGTCGGGTGGCGGCGATCGGCGAGACCGGCCTCGACTGGTATCGCGATTCCGCGCCGCGAGACCTGCAGCGGGAGTTCTTCGACCGCCACATCCGGCTGGCCCAGAGCCTGGGGTTGCCGTTGGTCGTGCACACCCGAGACAGCATCCGCGACACCCTCGACACGCTTCGCGAGGCGATCACCCGCGGGCCGCTGAGCGTGGTGCTGCATGCCTTCACCGGCACGCAGTCCGAGGCCGAAGAGGCCGTCTCGCTCGGCTGTTGTCTCGGATTTGCGGGCATGGTGACTTTCCGGTCCGCTGCCGCCCTGCGGGAAGTGGCCGCGGCCGTTCCAGCCGATCGATTGCTGATCGAGACAGACAGCCCCTTCCTCTCACCGGAACCCTTGCGCGGCCGGCGAAACGAGCCGTCCCACGTCGTGCACACGGCCCGTTGCCTCGCGATCGCACGCGGCGTCTCGCTCGAGCGGTTGGCGGCCGAGACCACCGCCAATGCGAAGCGGGTGTTTCTCCGCCGCTGACGACGGTAGCATGGCACGATTGCACCGCCTGCGTTCGCCCCCGCCAAGGAGACACGTCCATGGTTCGCACCCCCAGCACGATGCTGCCGCTCGGCACGGCTGCCCCTGATTTCGAACTCCCCAACGTCGACGGTCGAATGGTGAGCCTGGCCGATGCGGCCGGACCGAAGGGCACGGTGGTGATGTTCATCTGCAACCACTGCCCGTTCGTGAAGCACGTGGCCGACCAACTGGCCGCGATGGGACGCGACTTCCTGCCGCGTGGCATCGGGCTCGTGGCGATCAGCTCCAACGACGTCGCCAGTCATCCGGCCGATTCTCCGGAGCAGATGGTGCGGGAGGCGGAGGATCGGGGCTATCTCTTTCCCTACCTCTACGACGAGACGCAGGAGGTGGCCAAGGACTACCACGCTGCCTGCACGCCCGACTTCTATCTGTTCGACGCCGATAGGAAGCTGGTCTACCGCGGCCAGCTCGACTCCAGCCGTCCGGGAAGCGACATCCCCGTGACGGGCAGCGACCTGAGGGGGGCGATCGACGCCCTGCTGGCCGGGCGACCGGCTTTCGCCGACCAAAAGCCGAGCATCGGCTGCAACATCAAGTGGAGGGCTGGCCACGAGCCGCCTTACTTCCACGCCTGACGGCAGCTTCGCTCTACCGCCGCGGCCCTTCCGGCGGGCGTGCCTGACCGTTGTTGCCGCGACCGGCGAGCTTGCCGATGTCCTGCGTGTCACCCGGTTCCAGTCGCGAGGCCCGCAGATTTTCCCGCTGGATCGCCTCGTAGACCTCCTGCCGGTGCACGGGAATCTCGGTAGGAGCGTTGATGCCCAGCCGGACCTTGTCTCCCCGGATGTCCACGATCGTCACGACGATGCTGTCGCCGATCATGATGCTTTCGTCACGTTGTCTGGAGAGCACGAGCATCGCTGGTTCCTTCCTGATCCTTGCGTATTGCCGACGATCCTGCGTCGGTGGCTACTAAGATTATGCACTCTTTTTGAGTGGCGTTCGTTGGGGATTGATTTCGTATTGCATGGAAAGCTCGCCGGAGGCAACGACTTGACGGCCTGTGCGGGCTTCAAGGTTGATGACGATCGGTGCTTTCAAATTGAGGGTGAGGCCCGTGGCGGTTTTTCCGACGACGACCACCACCTGGGCCTGCCGCATGTCGGCCAACGCCAGGGGGGTGAGTTCGCTGCGGGGGATTCGCACCTGGTACTCGGGGACGAAGCGACGCGGACTGACGACGGCCAACGCGACATCGCCACGGGTGGTGCTCTGCAGCCATCCGAGGGCATCGTTGTCGGAGTCGGCGAGCAACGCCCAGTCGCGGCAATCCTCGAGCCCAGGCAGTCCGCTGGGGAAGTGGAGGATGTCTGCCGGATCGACGTCGATCCGTCCAAATCTGTTGGTGGCAATCCGCATGGGGGCACTCCTTCGCCTCGAACGCATCGAAACAGCGTCTCCGGCCACTCGGCCAGCCGACACTTGTTCGCACCTTAGAGATCGGCAGTCAGGGCGGTTGGGGTTGAAGAAATAGGCTTGGATAAAAAAGAAGGATGCGGAAGACGTTGCTGGCAATGGGTTTGGCAACGAATGCGTCGCCCTGCCGGCCTGGGCAAGTCCGGTTGCGGATTCGGTAAATCTGTCACAATCGGCCCACTGGACAGTGCACGTCCGGCTGCCGATTCCTGCATTCACGTGGAGAACATGATGCGTCGCTCCGTTCACCTTGCCGCCATCGGGCTGATTGCCGCTTCAGGGTGTTTCTCTGGCGGCTACGACACTGATTACCGCGGCAGCCTGCAGCGTTACCGTCAGGAGGGTGAGTTTCAGCGACTGCGTCCCACGCCGCATGTGCTCGCCGACCAGCGTCTGGCTCTCCGCATTCCCAAAGTCTTCACGGAAGAGGATGCAGTTGGTGACACGAAGTGGTCCAAGCCGCCATTCCTTCAGGATTTTCCAGGGTTTCGAGTTGCATTTCAGGGGATCAAAGATGTCGACGGCGTGCAGTGGCCGGCCGTGCTTTCCGTGGGCGTGTTGACCGACAAGGAGAGTGGCCTCGACGACCTCAAGAAGAAGATCCTCAATCAGGTGCAAAAGGAGGCGTCGTTTGCGAAGGCGGCTTGGGCTGCGGTGGAGGGCCAGCCGGATGTCGGAGGCACGGCGTCCTGGTCGGTGTTGAAGCTTGGCGGGCCGCAGCCCTTCGATCGAGTCAACAAGGGTGTCGACGAGAAGAACAACACCGAGGGCGAGACGCAGATCTGGGCCGCGTCGGACCCCGACGCCAAGGTCGCTGCAGTGTTGGTGTGGCGAGTGCCTCAGGCGTTGGCAGCTGAGGTGCCGCTGGGAGAACTGGCTGGGCTTGTGACCCGCACCGTTGAGTTCAAGGCCCTGGCCGAGCCGGCCCCCGCGGCAGTCCCTGCCCCAGCGGGGGCGGCACAGGCTCCCGAGGCGGCGAAGTGAGCCTTTGAAGATAAGCCGGTCGGGCGGTCCTTATTGCCACATCGGCTGGGCGGCCCAGGAAGCGAGCGGCGCCAGAATCAGTAATGGTGCCCAGGCGCCCAGCGACGGGCTGACCACGTAGGCCGCGGCGAGCGCGTGCCACCCAAATATCATCAGGAAAAAGACCACCGCCGACAGCACGCACAGGCCGACCGCGACGAAGATGCCCCGGCGATTGGGGCCGACCACGAGCGGGATGCCGAGCAACGCCAGCGACATATCGAGCAGCGGGGAAACGATTCTGGCGTGCACTCTGAGGGGAATCTCAGCGCCGACGCCCAGACTGGGATTGGCGATGGCTCGGACGAGTTCGATCGTCGACGAATACTGGCTCCAGTTGGCCGACCCGATCAGTTGCTCGAAGGTCACGTTGCTGGTCACGAAGCATTCCCCGGGGGAGAGCCAGTCCGCGGCTGACCGAGTGAACACTACCGTCCGCCCACTGCTTTGCAGGGGCTCGAGCCGATCGATGTCGGCGGGTTCGCGGACCTTGCACAGCAGGTATCCCGCCGGGTGCATGGCGTCGGCCGGCTTCCAAAAGGCCTCGGCTGCGTCGATCTGCGGGCCGTATTCGGACAGGGAGGGGGGCATGAGCAGGCTCGGTTTGTCGATCCGACAGATCGCGGACTGGGCGGATCGGCCGCGAAACAGGATCTCCGTCGCGTGGTCATAGCGGGCATCGAACGGGTGAGCGGCGTCTCCGCGGAGATCCTGCGCGTTGCGAGAAAGGTTCTGGCGTATCTGCGGCAGCACGATCTCCCGGTTGGCCATGGCCAGCAGGCTCACCACGGCCGCGAAGACCAGCGCCGGACGGGCGATGCGCCAGCGGGTCACGCCGGCCGCGAGCAGCGCTGTGAGCTCGTTGTGCCGCTCCAGCCACGACAGCGCAAACATGGCGCTGGCCAGGGAGATCACCGGACTGGTGGCGTCGAAAAAGGAGATCAGCCGGTAGCCGTAGTAGGCCCCCAGCACCCGAGCCAGACCGCCCGCCCCCGGGGCATGGGCGATGAATTCCTCGATGTTCGTGAAGGCGTCGACCACGAACGTGAGCCCGGCCAGGCTCACGAACACGATCATGAACGCATGCAGTTGGGCCCTGGTGATGTAGCGGTCGATGAGCATGAACGCTTGACGGATTGAGACCGTGGCGGACGATTGACCGGAGAGCCAGACGCGGGCGTTTCCGGCTGACGGCGGCCGGAGCCCGGTGGGGTGGCGGAGGGTACGCGGGTCGGCTGGGAGCGTCAATCTGGGCTTCGGCCGGAAAACCGCCGCAGACGATGCCTGAAACCGCCTGAGATCGGTATGGCAAGGTGCAAATAGCCATGATGAGCAGCAGCAAGAGGAAGACCATGAAATGGGCACGAGTGCTTCGTGCTCAAGCCAGCCGCTTGGCTGTTGGCGGTCTCGATCTCCTCTATCCGCCCCGTTGCCCCATCTGTCGACGCGAGCCCTCCGCGGGGCACCCGGGAACGATGCCGGGGTCCGACTCGGCGTTCGTGGCAGCCTCGGTCTGCGAGATGTGCGCGAGGGATTTGTCTGCCGACATCGGCAGGTGTCTGAAGTGTGGTGAGGCCGGTGGCGCGGCCGACAGCTGCCGGCTCTGCCCGCGGCGGCCCCACGACTGGCGTCATATCGCCGTCTTGTCGTCCTATGCCGGCGGCCTTCGTGAGGCTGTGCTGCGGGCCAAGCGTCCGGCAGGTGATGATGTGGCGGCCGCGCTGGCGTCACTGATCGTTCGCAAACACGGGGAGAGGCTGGCTTCATGGGATGTCGGTCGGGTCGTGCCCGTCCCGATGCACTGGCTGCGACGGTCGATCCGTGGCACAAGCGCCGCAGACGAGTTGTCGCGGCGGATCGCGAGGCTTCTCGGCCTGCCCCATAGCCCGACGCTCTCGCGGCACCGGGCCACGCGGATGCAGAACGAGCTGCCCATCGCAGACCGGCCGCGCAACGTGTTGGGGGCCTTTCGCAGCCGCCGACGGATCGATGGGGAGCGGATTTTGCTGGTGGACGATGTCGTCACGACCGGCGCGACGCTGTCGGCCTGCTGCCGGGCACTGCTGGCCGCCGGCGCAGAGACCGTCGATGTGGCGGTGGTGGCCAAGGCCGACAGGAGCACCGCCGAAGACGCCTAGGCAATGCTGGAAAGCGAGACTCTGGAACGTATTGGTTTGCCGGCTGCGGCATGCTCGGTCGCCGGCGGATGCTGCTCCGGGAGGCTCTTGGACGATTCTTCTGTCGCTCGTGAGTCGCAGAATTCACCGTCGCCTGCGCGTGCCTCCGACCGGCTTCTCAGCATCTGGAGGTTCCTTGTCTCCCGTCAGGATTGATTCCGCCTGACAAAGCCATGTCGGATGAGCCCTGGGTTTCATAGACTCGGAACGCCGACGAGCTTCGAACGCGGTGGTGAGGAGAAATACGCAGGTAATGGATACGCATTCAAAAATCCCCGGGCATGAGCCGCCAATTCGGGTCGGCACCCGGGCCAGCCTGCTGGCCCGCACGCAGACAGGGTGGGTCGTCGACCAACTCCGTAGCCTTGGGCACGCCGTGGATGTCGTGACGATCTCCACGCAGGGGGATCGCCGCGACGACGTGCCGATCGCGGCTATCGGCGGGGACGGCGTTTTTGTTCGCGAGCTGGAACGGGCCCTGCTGGAGCGACGGATCGACGCCGCCGTCCACAGCCTGAAGGATCTGCCCACGGAAGAAACGCCCGGGCTGACGGTGGCCTGCGTGCCCGTGCGGGCCATGCCGTTCGACGTGCTCGTTGCCCGGGAGCCGTGCACGCTCGAGTCGTTGCCGCCTGGTGCCGTGGTGGGAACCTCCAGCCTGCGGCGGGTCGCGCAGGTGAAAGCAATCCGCGGCGATCTGGACGTACGCGCCATCCGTGGCAATGTGGACTCCCGCCTCCGCCGGCTCGATGGCGGCGAATACGACTGCCTGATCCTCGCCGGCGCCGGGCTCGAGCGGCTGGGGTTGGCCAGCCGGATCACGCACGTGCTGCGGCCCGACGCCTTCTGGCCGGCGGTCTCACAAGGAGCCCTGGGCATCCAAATCCGTGCCGACGACAGGCGACTGCGGCTCGCTCTCGAACCGCTCGACGACCACGCCACGCATCAGGCCGTGCGGGCGGAACGGAGCTGCCTCGCGGCCCTCGCAGGCGGGTGTCTGGCCCCCATCGGAGCCTGGGGCTATCAGACTGCCGACGGGCAGTTGGAACTGGGTGGCTGCGTGCTGGAAGACTCGGGAGACCGTGTGACGCGAATCGCGGCTGCGGTCAGGGCGGCCGTTGCGCATGACGATCTGCGAGCATTGTCTGGGAAGCCGGAATCCCTCGGCAAGGAACTGGCGGGCCTGCTTCTCGCCCGCGGTGCCGCAGCCATGCTGGCCCGCGTCCGGGCGAGGGTGTCGCCCCCCTGACGCCCTGGAGAACGAGGGGATCACCAAAGTGGGTGGTTGGCCGAATCGACTGTTTTCGCGACAGTATGCCTCGATTTGATGGCGAGATGTCGCGACGCCCCGCGGCCAAGGGTTGTTTCAATAAAGTTGATTTGCTAATATCGTTCTCATTCGGAGCTCATGCTGACCACCTGCCTTTGGTCTGCGGGATGGGTGAGCAACGTCGATCGGAGCCAGCCTGAATTCACTCCCGCGGATACCGCGGAAAGGTTTGAAACGTCCATGTCAATCAAATTAGTCATTGCCGATGATCACGAGGTGGTGCGGCGGGGCCTCGTGAGCTTGCTGGCCGGGTCGGAAGTGAAGATCGTCGGCGAAGCTACCAGTGGTGACGAGGCCATCAAACTCACTCGTAAGCTGAAGCCTGACGTCGTTCTGCTCGACATCCGCATGCCCGGCAAGGACGGCCTCGAGGCCCTCGAGCGGATCCGTGCCGACATGCCTGCGGTTCGCGTGGTGATGCTCTCCACGTTCGACAACCCGACCTATGTTGCCCGTGCGGTAGCGGCGGGGGCCCACGACTACATGCTCAAGGGCTGCACCCGGGCCGAACTCATCCACTCCATCGCGGGGGCGGCTGCGGGCCAACTGCCGATGAAGGCCGGCGAACTCCGCCGGGTGGCGACTACCATGGCCAATCGCGTGGCAACGCCCGATCCCGACATTCCGCTCACGCAGCGTGAGACACAGGTGCTCCGGCACATGGCGCTGGGACTCTCCAACAAGGAGATCGCCCAGTCGCTGACGATCAGCGTTGAGACGGTGAAGGAGCACGTGCAAAACATCCTGCGCAAGATCGCCGTCGGCGATCGCACGCAGGCTGCCGTCTGGGCCGTCCGTCGCGGTCTCGTGTAGGCCGCGAACCATCGGTGAGGTCCGCCGGGCGGCAGAAGTCTCCTTCGCGGGGACTTTCGCCGGGAGGCGTGTCGGCAGTTCAAACCTCGAGAGGGCGAAATTCCAACCCTCGTCGAGCTTCCGCCGATCCCGGCTCCTGATTCGTCTGAGGCGGGACTGCGGTTACCGGGCCCGGGGATGGGCCTTGTCGAAGGCGTCCAGAAGCCGGGTGGTGGTCACGTGGGTGTAGATCTGCGTGGTCACGAGGCTCTTGTGTCCGAGGAGTTCCTGAACGCTGCGGATGTCGGCCCCCGCGTCGAGCAGATGGGTGGCGAAACTGTGCCGCAGCGTGTGCGGACTCGCCCGGCGGGACAGCCCCGCGACTGCGAGATGCTTCTCGAGCAGCCTGGCCACGCCGCGAACCGAAAGCCTGCCGCCGAAGCGGTTGGTGAACAGGGGCCGCGGTGCCCCGCGGGGCGGAGCGATCGGTGGTCGTGGCCGTGCCGCGAGCCATGCCTGCAGCGCAGTATGGGC
This sequence comes from Pirellulales bacterium, assembly GCA_044376405.1. Classification (GTDB taxonomy): domain Bacteria; phylum Planctomycetota; class Planctomycetia; order Pirellulales; family UBA1268; genus CAMCQY01. The sequence goes on along the minus strand of JBILKZ010000037.1, from coordinate 17,461 downwards.
GTGTGAGCCGACCATTCCCAGTCGCTCGCGGCGGCCTTTTCCGCGGACGCGAATGGTGCCTCCGCGGAGATCCAGATCGGCATCGTCGAGGCCCACCAATTCCCGCACTCGAACGCCCGAAGAATACATGAGTTCGAGTATTGCCCGATCACGCAGGCCGCCCGCGCGGGCCGGTTTGGGGGCGGCGAGAAGCCGGCCGATCTCATCGCCGGTCAGAAACTTCGGCAGCTTGCGCGACCGCCTGGGGCTGCGCAGCGGCTTGGCAGGATTGGTGGGCACCCAGCCCTCCCGCTGACCGAAGGCATAGAAGCTGCGCGTGCTGGCCAATTTGCGGGCCACGCTCGAGGCGGCATAGCCGGCGGCATGCAGACCCGCGGCGAATCGACGCAGGATCACACTGGAAGCCTCTCCGGGGTTTCGGCATCCAGCCGAGCGAAGGAATTCCTCCAGTTGCCGGAGGTCCTCGCGATAGCTCTTGAGCGTCAGAGGCGACGCCCCGCGCTCGGCGGCCAAGAACCGAAGAAAACGCTCTATCTCGGCCGAGAAGCCATCTCCCGCAGCCGACGAGTGCGATGCCATCGGAAAGGCTCAGGCCGGGCGGTCGGCGCGGGGTACGAAGCGGTGGCGACGGCTGTGGGATGTGCTCCCGCGGACCTTTTGCCCCAGCATCGCGGCGTCGTACCAGGAAAAGCTCAGGTCAGGATTCGACGCATACCGCGCCAGGGTGCGGATGGTTTCGTCGCGACTTTCGTCATCGTAGAGGAAGACATAGCGTTCCCCTCCTTTGACGAGCGCGATGACGTTGATGTCTCGGGAAGCCATGCGCCGCATCCTGCAGGCCGAGCGGCCGCACCCGCGGCCCACCAGAGGTCGTATCGGCAGGCGATATGAGGCCCGTCCAGCCTTCCTGCGTGCACCCGCCCGGTCGCCGTGATCCGGCCATCTCCCCTCACCCCCCGCATGCCGGCGGATGTGGCTTTTTCGTACCGCTAAAAGAGGTCGCCAAACCCGCGTAGGGCGACCGGTTCCCGTGACGAGAACGGCTCGCCGTGCAGCGTGCCGATCGTGGAGCCCCACCAGCGGGAAGCCGCCTCGACCCGGTCGAGCACCGTGGGCTTCGGGGCGGTCTGGTCAAACTGGCTGGCGTAGCAGTTCAGGCTGGCGCGTTTGGTCTCCCAGGTCGTGGTGGTGTCCACCACAAACGCAGGCCTCCGGACCAGCTTCAGATGCACGCTCCAGTAGGAGTAGATCCGTTCCGGATGCCATGGATCGCCGGGCAGATCGCACTTGGTGAGCTTGGCCCAGAACCGCGCCGCCTCCACCAGTTTCGTGGCCGCGACATGATCGGGGTGGGCATCGACCGCGTACGGCGCGAAGAGCCAACGGGGACGCACGCGGCGGATCACTCCGGCCAGCGACGCGCGGGCGGCGAGCGTCGCCCGCAGCCGCCGATTGGGAAGGCCGAGATTCTCTCGCCACTTGAGCCCCAGCGCCGCTGTCGCAGCGGCAGTCTCTCGGGCCCGTGTCTCCAGGGACCCTCGCGGCGTTGGTTCGCCATCGGTGAGATCGAGCACCCCCACCCTCAGACCCTGCGCCTGCATCAGCGCGATGGTGCCCCCCATGCCGAGTTCGGCGTCATCCGGGTGGGGTGCAATGACGAGCACGTCGAGCATGGGCGGGGCCTTGGCGGGGAGCGTTCATGGGCGACCGCTGATTGCCTGGTCGGCCCCGCAACAGCATACTCTCCCGCATGCCGCCGCACCCGCATGACCGCTCTTCGCACGAACAGCTTTTCGATGACGTCTGCGCCCATGCACGGCAGACCGCCGTGCTGGCGTCGGTGGAGTCGCTGCTGGGCTGGGACGAGCAGACGATGATGCCGCCGCGGGCCGCGTCCCATCGGGCCGCGCAGGTGGAGGCGGTGGCGACCCTCGTCCATCGACAGCGGTGCGATCGGGTGTATGGCGAGCGGCTGGCCACGTTGGCAGCGGGGCCGCTCGTCCGGGAGGGATCTCCCCAGGTCTGCACCGCGATCCGGCTCCTCAGCAAGGACTTTGCCAAGCATGCCCGGGTGCCGGAGCGTTTGGTGGGCGCGCTGGCCAAGACCTGTATCGAGGCTCAGCAGGCTTGGGTGACTGCCCGCGCGGAATCGTCATGGAGCACCCTGGAGCCATGGCTGCAGCAGGTGTTCAACCTCAAACGCGAACTGGCTGCCTGCCAAATGCCAGACGCTGATCCCTACGACGCGCTCCTCGACGACTACGAGCCAGGTGGTCGCTGGGAGACAATTGCCGCGCAATTCAGCCAGTTGCGAGATGAGATCGTGCCCCTCGTGCAGGCCTGCGCGGGATCGGCTCGGCAGCCCGACGACGCACTCGTGCGCCGGAGCTACCCCGTTGCCGACCAGCAGCGGTTTGTCCGCGAGGTCGCCTCCCGGATCGGTTTCGATTTTCAACGCGGCCGGCTCGACACCACCGCGCATCCCTTCTGCTCAGGACTCGGCCCGCACGACTGCCGCATCACCACACGCTGGGATGAACACTCGCTCCCAACCGCGCTGTATGGCGTGTTGCACGAGGCCGGGCATGGGCTCTACGAGCAGGGGCTGCCCACCGAGTGGTATGGCCTACCGCCCGGAGAAGCGGCATCGCTCGGTATCCACGAGTCGCAGTCGCGGCTCTGGGAGAATTTGGTCGGCCGCTCGCCCGCGTTTTGGGAATGGTGCTTCCCGGTCGCGAGAGCGGCCTTTCCGCAGACATTAGCCGACGCCAGTGCGGCCCGCATGCAAGAGTCGCTCATGGTCGTGAGGCCATCTCTGATCCGCGTGGAGGCCGACGAGGTCACGTACAATCTCCATGTCATGATGCGGTTCGATCTGGAACGCGCCGTGGTGCACGGCGATCTGGCCGTCGCCGATCTTCCGGAGGCATGGAACGAGCGGTTTGCCCGCGACTTTGGCTTCCGCCCGCCATCCGATGCAGAGGGCGTGTTGCAGGACATCCATTGGAGCGCCGGTCTCATCGGCTACTTCCCCACCTACACACTGGGCAACATCTTCGCGGCCCAGCTCATGGCGGCAGCATCCCGACAGCTGCCCGGTCTGGATGGCGATCTGGCCGCGGGCCGCTTTGCAGGGCTGCTCTCCTGGCTGCGAAGCCATGTGCACGCCCACGGCCGCCAGCTCGAGTCGGTCACGCTCGTGGAGCAGGCCACCGGGCAGCCCGTGTCGGCGAACTGGCTGGTGGAGAGCCTCCGGCGTCGGTACGGGGCGGCCTACGGGCTTGGTTGAGGCAGGCCGCCCGTAGGCTCTCGCCGGCGGGGAAATCCCAGTCCGAGGCCCCCATTTCTCGCCGCCCTTTCGGCCGGCCTGCAAAGCGATGGTAGACTTTTGGCGTCCCGGCGACGAACCCCGCGCCGGCGTGCGACTGGGAGGAATCGATGGCGACTGACGACGACAAGCAGGTTCCAGAACCGGATCCTTGGGCCGGGTTGGATAGCGGCGGTGCTGAAGACGCTGCTGCCGAGGACACTGGTGCCGAAGACAGTGGGGAGGCCTTCACGTTTGCCTTCGATGGCCTCGAAGACGACGCGGCCGCCCACGACGAGCCGTCCGATTCCGATGAACCGGCCTACGGTAGCGCCGTGTCGCTCGATGACGGACAGCGCGATGTGGCGGCAGACGACATTCCCCTGGTTGTGTTTCCACCGCCGGATGTCGAGGCAACTGGCTCGGAGGTCCTTATTGGCACCGGTCGTTCTGGCATCATTTCGATGGCCAACCCGGTGGACGCCTCCGATGAGGAAGACTTCGACGACAACGCTGCGACTGACGACGTCTTCGACGACAAGGACATCGCCCACGAGATGGGGCTGTTGGATGCTGAAGGCGAAGCGATTGCAGCAGAGGCTCTCGCGTCGGGTGATGATTTCGATGGCCCAGCCGATTTTGGCGAGCCGGTCAACGCGGCACCCTCCGATGATATGTCGTTCAACGCGGGTCTGATCGGAGGCGTGTCTTCGTTTGCCGACAGCGAACAGATCGAACCCGTGGCCGATGCGGCAGAGTCTTGGCCGGGTGATCCCGCCTCGATTCCTCTCAACACCGCCGTGGCGGCGACCGGGGCTGCCGGCGCGGCTTTGGTAATGGCCGGCGACCGGCCGGCGGCTGCGAAGAAAAAGGGGAGCGGCCTCGGCCAGATGGTTGGCGTGGTGCTGGGCGGGCTCATGGCGCTGCCGATCACATACGCCATTCTGATCTGGGGATTCCAGAAGGATCCGTTCAAGCTCGGCAAGCAAGTGCCGTCGCAGCTGGCATTCCTCCTGCCGCAGAAACTCCAGCCCGGCTACAAGCCGCCCAGGAAGGCGGACGCCGGCCCCAAGTTGGACGCTGCCTCGTCGCTTGACGACCTCCCATCGCTTGACGATCTCCCATCGGCTGATGCGGCAATGCCGCCCGCTCTGGAGCCTGCTGCCACGGCTGGTGCAGCATCGGCGGAGTCCGAGCCGGCAGAGCCAACTGAACCTGCCGAGTCGGCACCAATGAAGACGGACGCCGTGGCGGGAACGTCGGCGGAGTCCGCAGCATCAGCCGAGCCAACCGAACCGGCGGCGTCTGCCAAGTCTGCGCCAGTCGCGGCCGGCGAGAGCGTTGCCGCCGCGGTCGTGGCAGCACCGGCGATGGCCGCCGACGCCAGCCTTGCGGGAGTGGTGCCGAAGTCGGATGCATTGCCCGGGCTCGATGCTCTGATGGCCGATGCCGGCGTGGCTGCTGTCGCGTCGGTTCCCGCCGCCGTTCCGGCCGCACTGCCACCGCTCGATCTGACCGGCGTCGAGACGGCCGCGGAGCATGCAGCGGAGGCTTTTGAAGCAGTGAATGCTGCGACCGAACCCGCCTCGCCGGATCGCGATCGACTGCTGGTCGCTTGGTACAAGCGGCTCGCTACGCTGAGCGAGGAGTTGGTCAGGCTCGAGACCAGCGCGGCTGATTCCGGTCGTCCGCTCTCGCCGACGCCCGCCCCGGCCGCCGACCTGCTCAACCGTATTTGCATCAGCGATGCAGCCGTGGCCGATCTCGACAGACTCGGCGGGATGTGGCTCACCAGTGAAAAGCGGCGGGCGGATGGAGTCTCGTTGGTCGTCACCCTGGGACCATCCCGACAAGTCGGCCCTTATTGGAGCACTCGCGCATCGGTCTCCGGAGCGGAGTTGGATGGCACAGACCGCACCATGGCGATCATCTCTCGTTTGGCCCCGCCGATCGATATGGGTGAGCGGGTCGTGGTCTCGGGCGTGATGTTCGACGGCGATGCCATCTGGGCCGCCGACATGCGTCCGATCTTGCCGCCGCCATCGTCGGACAGTGCACAAGAATAGGCTCGCGGCAGCCCGTCCGGTGGCCGTGTGGCGCGAGGGAGGCGCAGTGGCAGCATCGGTGGTGAGCATCGCGGAGCGCGTGGCCGCCGGCGCGGTCCGGCCGACCATGGTTCTGGCCGAGCATGTCGCCCGGCACCGCGAAACACATGCCTCGTTGAACGCGCTCGTGCAACCGCGGCATGCCGCGGCCCTTCTGGAGGCGGAGCAGCTGGAGTCGAGACTCCAGGCGGGCGAGCAAGTCGGACAGCTCGCCGGGGTCCCGGTGAGCGTGAAGGAATGCTTCGCGGTGTCGGGCCTTGTGACGAGCCTCGGCATTGCGACGCGACGGCAGGCTGTCGATGTGGCGGATGCCCCGATCGTTTCCTGCCTCCGGGCAGCTGGTGCGATCATCGTCGGCAAGGGCAACGTGCCCCAGGCGATGTACCTGCACGAGACCGACAATCCCGTCTGGGGCCGCACCAACCATCCGCTCGACGCGACCCGCGGCCCGGGTGGTTCCAGCGGCGGCGATGCGGCGCTGGTTGCCGCCGGCGTGGTGCCGCTGGCTGTGGGCACGGACCTGGCCGGCAGCATCCGGCAGCCGGCGCATGCCTGCGGCATATCAGGATTCCTGCCGCGGTCAGCCGTGGTCGGCGACGGCGGTGCCTTTGACACCGTGCCCCATCTGTCGGTCGTGCGTCCCCGAGCGGGCTTCCTTGCCCGGGCGGTGGACGATCTCGCGCGTGCCTTGGCTGTGGTGGCGGCTGGTTCGTCGTCCAAGCCAACCATTCGCGACGCTGAAGCCACGCCAGCTGGTCGTCGCCGCGGTGGCCTGAGGGTCGCCTGGTGGGATCACGCCGGGCCGCTCGCACCCTCGCCGGCCGTGCGGAGAGGAGTGCACGAGGGGGTGAGCCGCCTTATGCAGGCTGGCGTGGAGGTGGTCCGCCTGGATGGCAGTCTGGCCACGGAGGCTGCCTGGCTGCATCTGGCGCTCTTGTCGTCCGATGGCGGCGCTGACATTCGGCGGCTCTTTGCCGGCACACGCCCGATACCACCGGTCGCGCGGCTGCTGCGGCTGGCTGGGCTGCCGATGTGGCTGCGGCCGCTGCTCGCAGGTCTCTCACAGACTGTGGGAGGCGGCATCGAGGCGGTGGCCCTCCGGGCCACTGGTCCCAGGCGGGGTGCGGCACTGGCGTCGCTCTGTTGCCGCCGGGAGGCATTTGCGACGCGGTTCGCGTCGCTGGTGGCCCCCTACGACGCCCTCGTCTGCCCAGTCTCCGCGCTGCCGGCGCTGCCGCACGGAACGGCTGCCAGGCTGTTGGTCGCGGCGGCACCCTGCCTGTTGGCCAACCTGCTCGATCTACCGGCCGGCACCGTGCCGGTCACACGGGTACGGCCAGACGAGGAGTTGGGGCGTGTCGGCAGTCGCGATCGGGTTGTCCGGGCGGCGGCCGCCGCCGACCGTGGCAGTCGGAACCTGCCCGTCGGGGTGCAGGTCGTGGGCGTGCCGGGCCTGGCATCAGCCGAAGACCCCCTGCGTCCCGAGCGGATCGTGCTCGACGTGATGCGGTTGATCGAGCAGGGCCATGATCACCACCACAATGGCGGGTAGAATGGTAGGAAATGACGTGAGCAGAACGGCCGGTTGCCCGACCGTGTCGAAGACAAACGGAGGAGGCGCATGAGCGGAGACGTCGATAACCAGCAGCATGGCGACGGCGACTTGCCGCCAGTCGTCGAGGAGTTTGCGTCGGTTCGCCGGATTGTGAAATGGGTGTCGGAGTCGGATCCGTTCGGCCGCGGTGGCGAGCCGAAGTATGCCCCCGAAGATGACCACGATTTTCGGCCGGTCCTCCGCCCTCCGGTGCCCGTGCTCACCGTGCTCGACGACGGCTCGTTGGAGCAGGGAGAGGACGTGCGACTGCGGCATGAGCAATGCTCGATCGGTCGCACCTCTGGCGATGTTCAGTTGCCCAACGATACCTCGGTTTCGGGCAATCACGCCGAGATCCGGCGCACATCGTGGAACGGGGGCTTTCAATGGCACCTCCACGACCTCAACAGCGTGAACGGCACGTTCGTGCGCTGCGTCCGAGCCGTCTTGCATCAAAACGCGGTCCTCATCCTAGGGGCGCGGCGGTTTCGGCTTCGGAACCCGCTGAAGCCCGGTTCGATGCCTGCGGCCGGCCACCATACAAACCTCCTGGACGGCAGGCACATCCCCGGGACCGTGTGGCCGGTTCTGGTGGAGGCCTCCGCGAAGCCGGGCGCGGTGGAATTTCCATTGCGATCGGAGCGACTCGTGATCGGGCGGGCGGGTGGTGGCGCCGACATCAAACTCGACGACCCCCTGCTGGCAAACCGACATGCCGAACTCAAGCGACTGCGGGACGGCACGTGGATGATTTCCGCGGAGACGACCCGCAACGGTATCTGGGTGTCGGTGTCTGCCGTCGGGCTGACGCCCTACTGCTTCTTTCGGTGTGGCGAGCAGCGGTTTCGATTCGTGATCCCCTGATCGCCTGCTGTTAGCGTTGCATTCGCGAGATGATGCTCGACGGCATCCGCTCGATGGCGAGCACCTCAGCGGCGGCGCCAAGGTCGATGGCGGCTTTGGGCATGCTCCAGACGACACTCGTGGCCTCGTCTTGGGCGATGGTGAGCCAGCCGCAGCCACGCAACTTCGACATCCCCTTCGCTCCGTCCCTGCCCATGCCGGTGAGCAGCACGGCCGTGCCGGGCTGCGGCCAGTGGTCGGCCACGCTTTCGAAGAAGACGTCGACGCTGGGGCGAAAGAACACATCCCGCGGTTCTTCGCGATATTCGAGCGTGCGGCCCTTCGACAGCACGATGTGATCGTTGGTGCCGGCCACCAGCACGGTTCCCGCCTGCGGTCGTTCGCCGCCTTCTGCCACGCGGACGGCATGGCCTGTGCGTTCCGCCAGCCACTTGGCGAGCCCCTGCGAAAAGGCAACGTCTACGTGCTGCACGACGACCACGGCCACGTTCCAATCACGCGGGAGCGGCACGAGCAGGTCGGCGACGGCCTTGGGACCCCCGGTCGACGCGCCGATCACGAGCAGCCGCGGCGTGGCTGCAGCGTCGTCGCTCCGTGCGGCCCGCTTATGATCGGAGGTGGCACCCACGAGTTTGGCGACGGTCGCGATCTTCTCGATGAGGGCCCCGGCCCCCGTCATTTCGCCTGCCAGCCCCAGCACGGGCGTGTCGACCGCATCCAGTGCGCCAAACCCCATGGCATCGTAGACGAGTGAGATGTTTCCGCTGACCGTGGCGGTGACGATCAGGATCGCGCACGGGCTGCTCGCCATGATCTGCCGGGTGGCCTGCACGCCGTCCACGTGCGGCATGATCAGATCCATCAGGATCAAGTCGGGACGGTCGCGTTTCGCCAGCGCGATCGCCTCCACGCCGTCGGCTGCCGCCCAGGCCACGGTGTGGTCGGGTAGGCTGCCCACCACGCGGCGCAGCGCCTCGCTGGCGGCCCGCACGTCGTTGACAATTGCGATTCTCACGTGCTTTGGCTCCCGGCCGCCACGCCGACATGCGCATCCATTCAGTCGGTCGACTCGCCGATCAGATCCACGATCGTATTGAGAAAGGTCTGGTCATGGAAGCTGGTCTTTGTCAGGTAGCGGTTCGCGCCGGCTTCGAGCCCGCGGAGCCGATCCTCCTCGCGGTCCTTGTACGACACGATCACGATGGGAATGCCCTTGCGGGCCGGGTCGGCCTTGATGAGCGACACCAGACCGATGCCGTCGAGGCGGGGCATGTCGACGTCGCTCACCACCAGGTCGTACTGCCCGCCGCGGATGGCGTTCCAGCCGTCCATGCCGTCGACCGCCACGTCAACGTCGAAGCCCCGCGACTGCAGCAATTGCCGCTCGAGTTCCCGCACGGTGATCGAATCATCCACCACGAGGATGCGCTTGCGGCGGCGGGCTTGTTCGGCCATCCGAGCAAACTCCACCCGAGTCAGTCGGCGGCCCATCAGCAGGCCGTCGATCGAACGCACGAGATCGTCCACGTCGACGATCAGCACGGGGTCACCGTTCTCGAGCAGCGATGCGCTGTTGATGTCGGGCACCTTGCCGAGCCGCGGGTCGAGCGGGCGGACCTCCAGATCGCGCTCGCCGAGAAAGGCGGTGACGATCATGCCGAACTGCTGGCCGCGGTCGCTGATCACGACCACCGACAGGGCGTCGTCGGCCACCGGCACCGCAGCTGCGTTCAGATCGAGGACTTGTGCGGCGAGGACGAGACCGATCGCGACGCCGTCGCGATCGACGTACTGGCGACCCTCCACCGTACGGATGTCGTCACGCCGGCACGAGAGGATCTGGTCGATGCGGGTGAGGGGAAAGGCGTAGGGTTCGCCGTCGATGTCGACCAGCAGCGCCCTGATCACCGACATGGTGATCGGCAGCTGCAGCGTGAAGACCGTTTGCCGGCCGATCTGCGTCGCCACCCGCACGCTGCCGCCGACGGCCTTCGTCATGCTCTGCACCACGTCGAGCCCCACGCCCCGGCCGGAGATCTCCGTCACCACGTTCTTCGTGGAGAATCCCGGCAGGAACAGAAACTCGAGCAGCTCTGTGGCCGAGAGCTGGTCGGCGACCTGGGGGGAGACGAGTCCGAGCGTGACGGCTCGCGACTTGAGGTGGCCGACGTCGATGCCCTTGCCATCGTCGGTGACCGTGATCTGGAGCATACCGGCCCTGTGTCGCGCCTCCAGCAGGATCGTGCCGACCGGCGGCTTCCCCGCGGCCTCCCGGCGGTCCGGCTGTTCGATTCCATGATCGAGTGCATTCCGGATGAGGTGGGAGAGCGGTGCCTCCAGCTTTTCCAGGATGTCGCGGTCGACACCGGTCTGCTCGCCATGCACCTCCAGTCGCACCTGTTTGCCGAGTGAACGCGAAACGTCGCGGACCAGCCTCGGGAAGCCACGAATACCGTCGGCGAGTGGCCGCATCCTGCTGGCGAGGACCTCATGGTGCAGCCTGCTCGAAAGGTCTTCGGTGCGGCTCGCGAAGCTCTCGAACTCCTCGCACCGCCGCGTGAGCCCGGCGAGCACGGTGGCGGCCTGCTCCCTGAGAACGTGCCGTACGCCATCCCGCAGGGCCGCGTCGTCGAGGCCGCCGCGATCGATTCGTTCGTCGAGTGCCGTGATCGTGTCGCAGAGCCGCGCCTGCGTGGTGCGCAACGCCAACAGCGAGTCGACGAAGGGGCGGAGCTGCCGCGCCTCCACCAGCGATTCGCCCGCTAGGCCAACCAGCCTCGTGAGGCTGTCCGCCGACACCCGCACCACTCGGTCGAACGGATCGAAGGCGGCTAACGCGGGAGCTGCCGGTCCATCGGCCGCGACAGCCCCCTGAGCTGGGGCCGGAGACTGAGCCGGGGCCTCCGTGTCGGGGTGGGTGGGCTGTGGCGGGAGCGGCGGGCTGAACGGCGTGGCGAGGAGTGCCGTCAGTCGTGAGACCAGCTGGTTGGCCCGGTCCGTCCACGGGCCTCCAGGGTGCAACGCATCGTCGGCCCGGGCGATCGACCCGAGAAAATCGGTTCCGGCCAGCAGCACGTCGGCGTGCTCAGGACCAACCTTGAAGAGTCCCTTGCCGGCCGCCACAAAGACTTCCTCCATGGCGTGGGCGACCCGCACGGCGGGATCGAGGCCGATGATCCGCGCGGCACCCTTGAGAGAATGGGCCGCCCTCATCATGGACTCGATCGCGGTCGGGGAATGCTCCACCTGCTCGATCGCGAGCACGGCGGCTGACAGCGCAGCCGTCTGCGTATCCGCTTCGAGGCGGAACAGTTCCAGCATCGAGAATCCGCTCAGATCTTCCACCGCGAACACTCCTGGCCGTCGCCGTCCGTCACCCCGAGATCCGTCCGTGCAGGCCGTCCAGAAGCCTGGACACATCGAGGAGCCCCACCGTCCTGTCGTGCCAGGAAAACAGGGCTGTGGTCGCACGTGTGCCGGCCCCGCTGACCGTTGCCGGCACGTCTCGCAGCGACTGCCCGGGCACGCGGTGCACGCCCGCGACTTCGTCGACGCGCAACACCCAGCGTTCCGCACCGCGATCGCCCACTCGCTCAACGACGATCAGCCGCGCCGTCGAGGCCGCGACGGGGATGTCGACCGCCGGCGCAGGCAGACCGAGGAGTCCTTCCAGGAGAATGCAGATCTGCAGCTGGCCGCGGATGTTCACGATCCCGGCCAGTTCGGCGCCGGAGCGATGAGGCACGCGGTGCAGCCGCCGCGGTGACGTGACTTCGGCAAGGACGGCTGTGGGCAGCGCCAGCCATTCGTCGCCGAGGCGGAACACGAGCACGCTCCTCGCGTCGGCATCGCGGGCCACTTCGGGCTGTTCAAGGATCTCCCGCCATGAGTCAAGGTAGCCGACGGGCGAGGGACGGTCGAAAAAGCGGCGGGCCGCAGACGTTAGGACGGGGCAGTTGCGACAGTGGATGAACGTGGCGAGCTCCGGGCAGCTGCGATCCCCGCTGACGCCGATGTGCCGCCAGCAGTCATCCATCGGTGCCACCACGTGGCGGCTCAGGCCTGTGGTGTCGTGGCTCATGAAGCCCCTTTCCGGGCAAGGACCCGCGCGGCTGACCGCCTGTATTGCTCGGCCATACGGTCGTCGCCTCGTTGCGACGCGATGTTCGCAAGCGACAGGAATGCCTCGTCGTGGTTGGCATCGAGGTAGAGCGTCTTCTGGAGGCAGACCTCGGCCCGCTCGAGTTCACCGACCGCCTGATGCAGCATGCCCATCAGGAAGAAGACCCGGGCGCTGGGGCCGGCGGTCTGTTGGCATCGGCTGCACAACGCGAGTGCCTCGGCATGTCGGCCAGCATTGGCAAGGGAGCCCGCCTCGCGGAGCACGTCGTCAACCGACAGCGGATGGAACTCGACGGCTTCATTCGCAGGTGGTCGGTCTGGGGAACGAGGCGGCGGAGGAATGCTCGCTGGCCGGACACCGGCACCCGCGGAGGCGGCGGGTGGCGAAGCGGGCAGGGGCAGTGTGGCAGGGAAGCGATCCGTTGTCGCCGTGCCACGCCGCAGCGTGAACACCGCGTTGCTCGCGACCGGCCGCCATGAACCCTTCAGGATCGGCGGTTCGGCGGCGCCAAGCACGAGGATGCCGTCGGCGGCCAGCAGACGGTCGAGCACCTGCTCAGCGCGGCTGCGGGCGTCGGTGGTCAGGTAGATGAGCAGGTTTCGGCAGAAGATGATGTCGTACGGTTCGCGGTCGGCGGCAAACGATTGGTCGAGCAGATTGCCCCAGGAGAAGTGCACCTGCTTCCGCACGGCCTCGTCGAGTTCGGCCACCGCATCCCGCTCACGAAACCATCGATCGCGGAAGGAGACGTCGGCGGCGCGAAAGGCGTTGGCCGAGTAGGTGGCCGCCGCCGCCCGCCTCAAGGACGTATGGCTCACGTCGGTCGCGTCGATCCTGAACTGGTCTGGGGAGAGGCCGGCTTCGAGGAACGCGATGGCGACCGAATAGGGCTCTTCGCCGGCGGCGCAGGGCACACACAGGACTCGAAGCGGGGCCGGGCGCGGGCTCTGGGCAAACGCTGAGGCCAGTTGCCGGAGATAATCGAAGACCTGCTGGTCCCGAAAGAACCAGCTTTCCGGCACCACCACGTCGTCGATGAATCGCTCTCGCTCTTCCGCATCGCGGGAGAGCCGGGCGAGGAACGTGCCTTCGTCGGGCTCGCCGCAGGCGTTCATTCGCATCCTCACGGCGCGGGCGATGGTACCGCTGCCGACCGTCTGGGAATCAAGCCCGATGGACCGCTCAAGAAACGCCTCGGCAAGGCGGCATGCCTCGGCAGTCTGGGGGGCAACGGGATGGGGCGAGCTGGGATGCATGGCAGAGGCGTCATTATGACGTGAATGGAACGCCAGTCGATGCCGGTGAGGGGGCGGCAAGTCCGGCGATCATCGACTGCGGCAGCAGGTGCTCGACGTCGAGAACCTGAATCGTGCGGCCGCCGATGCGCAGCAGGCGACCCAAGGCGGGGGCGCCGGGCGAACGGATCGTGGGCAACGATGCTTCAGTCTCGTCACTCGAGCAGAGAGACAAGACGTTTTCCGCGGCCACTCCCAGCCGGATGCGTTGATCGTCGGGGCCGGCGGAAAACTCCACCACGATCACCCGTGTGCTCAGCGTTTCCCGAAGCGGCTTGTCGGTCAGCAGTCGTCCCAGATCGACAAGCGGGACGAGGCGACCGCGATGCGTGAAGATGCCCCTTATGGACTCCGGCATGCGGGGAATCGGCCGTGCCGTCACGAGGGGCAGCACCTCGATCACCCGCCGCGATTCGATCGCGTAATCCTCTGCTCCAACGGTGAAGACGAGCAGTTGCATGACGGGTTGAACGCGGGGGATGGCCTGAAACGGAGGGTGGCCGTGCCGTCAGATCGTGAACCGCGATACCTCCTCCTTGAGGTCTCCTACCGCTCCCCGCAGGTGAGTCGTCGCCTTGTTGAAATCATCGAGCGACGACGCCGTGCGGGCCGCTCCCTCCGCGAGGCGGATCATCGCCTCGCGGATCTGCGTCGCCCCCTGCGATTGGGCCCGCATGCCCTCGGTCACCTGTTCGAAACGGCCGTTGATGCCATGCACCGCCGAGATGATCTCCCCCAGTTTCCCGGAGACATCGCTGATCTCGTTCACGCTCGACCGGACCTGGCCCGCAAATTTGTCCATCTCCATCACGCCGGCCGACACACTGTGCTGCATTTCCTTGACCATCTGTTCGATGTCGAGCGATGCCACCGCCGTCTGGTCGGCCAGCCGACGAATCTCCCGGGCCACCACGAGGAAGCCCGCGCCGTATTCGCCTGCCTTCTCGGCTTCGATCGCGGCGTTGATGGAGAGCAGGTTCGTCTGGTCGGCCACCTTCGTGATGGTGGTGACCGCCAGATTGATGGTGGCGGCCCGTTCGCTGATCTGGGCCAGTTTGGAGCCGAACGACAGCGTGCTGTCGGCCAGTTGACGCATGGTGCCATCCATGCTTGCCAGGTTCTTGCGGCCGTCGGTCGCCATCAATCCCGTATGGGCTGCCATGTCGTTGACCTCGGTCATCGTCCGCAGCAGTTCCTGACTGGTGGCTGAAATCTGCTTGACTGCCGCGACTGCCTGGCTCGTGGAGGCACCGTAGTCGGTGATCACCTGCTGCTGTTCGGCGGAGGTGGCCTGGATCGCGGTGGCAGTCGAGATGAGTGCCACCGACGATTTTTGGATCCGCCCGATCAGCCCTCGCAGGTTGTTGGTCATCGCCTGGATGGCGGTCAGCAGAGCACCGGTTTCCTCGTCTCCCGTCGTGCCGTTTTCCAGGGCCATGCCCGTTGGCCGCAGGTCGCCCGCCGCCACCCTGCGGGCCACGTTCACGGCCGCCTGAATGGGCGTGGAAAAGCTTCGGGCCAGGGCGAGGGCCGCCAGCGTGACGCCGAGAATCGTGGCCAGTGCAAGGCCGACGATCGCGGCCCGCTGCCACCGCAGCAAGGCATAGGCTTCGCTGGCGTCCTGCTTGACGCACAAGCCCCAGCGGAAAGTGGGCAGAAACCGCCAGGCCGCCACCACCGGTTGCCCTCGATAGTCGATCGCCGTGCCATACCCATCCTCCCCCTTGGCGGCCCGCTGGGTCGCCGACCCCCGCGTCGAACCCATGGGGATCAGTTTGCGAAACGGCGCTTCTGGTTCGTGACGCAACGGCGCCGTGACAAGCACGCTGTCGCCCTGCCGTTCGCCCGTCACGATCTCGCCCGTGTTTCCCAGGCCGTCGAGGTCGGAAAGAATCTGCCAGATGCCTTGCGGTCCCTGCCCCAATGCCAGCACGCCGACGACAATGCCTTCGTCGACGATCGGGCTCGTCACGAAGGCCACCGACTCCCCGCCCCTGCCAAGCGGATGGAACGTGCCGAATTCAGTCTGAAGCGTGGTGCGTGCGCTGTCGAAGCCGCTGGCCAGAGAAGATGATGCGGGCCCGCCCGCCAGCACCGAGGAGCCGAGCGGCACCGAGTCGTCCAGTGTGAGGACGATGCGGCCCGCGGCGTCGATCACTGCCAGGTGCGAGTAGCCAAACGCCTGGGCAGCATGGCGGAGAAAGCCTGCAACCCCCGATGTGTCCTCGCCAATGGCCTTGCGCAGCGCGGCGGTTGCCTCGGCGGTGCCGGTGCCTCCGGGGATCGATCCCAGTTCGCGGGCTGCGCGGATCACGTCCGGTTCGCCGGAGAGCGCCCTGCCATGACGGATCCGCTCCATCGCATACGATTCCAGTTCGGTGGCCTTCCTCGCGGCGGTGCGCACGAGGACCTCGCGGACGGAGTTCTCCAGTGCGTTGGAGGCGATCTGGGCGGTGACAGCCGTCAGGACCGCGCAGGGAATGAGCGCGATCACGAGGAACCAGAACAGCAGTCGCCTCGCGATCGAACGCCGCATCGCGGCGGGGGCTGACGGGGCTGCGGGACCGGGAACCATCAGGTCGCTCGATGGCTGGGACGCCAGGGGTGCGCTGAGGTCCACCGGGGAAGAAGACTGCATGGCGGCATCGGCACGAGGCTGGAGGAAAGAGGCTGCAAGAAAGAGGCTGGAGGAAAGTGACGGCTAGGCGTTGTGCCGGCCATCCCCAGCAATCTTTGCCCATCTTTCGCGGCAGTGCGATTCCTTGGCACCGGAAATTGTTCGCGCAGCGTCACAATCGGTACAACCGGCGTCTTTCGCCTCGCTGGTCGTGGGAAAGCGAGGCCGCGGGTTCGTGCCGCTCGGCAGAACTATGGCTGGGGCACCGCCTCCGCGGGGGCAACGTCGCCGCGGGGGCACCGCCTTCGCGGGGGCAACGACGCCGCGGGGTCAGCCCGCCTTGATCGCGGGATCAGCCCGCCTTGATTCGGATCGGGGCTGCGGCATCCTCGTCGGGCACCCGCAGCCGAAGCGTCGCGGCCGGCGGAGCCCGTCGTTCCTGCACGAAACCGCGAGTGCCTGCGGAAAGAAACTCGAGCAGGTGGGCGACGGGGCCGCCCGTGAACTCGGTCCGCAGGGCCTCCAGGACGTCCTTCCAGGGAAGGCCGCGGCGGTAGATAAGACGGTAGGCCGACTTGAGTGAAGCGACATCCTCGGACGTATGGCCGCTCCGCCGCAGGCCGACGACGTTGAGCCCGACGATGCAGCCACTCTGTCCGTCGAGCAGCATGAACGGCGGAACGTCCTGGACGACGCGGGCATGCCCGCCCACCATGGCGAGGCGGCCAACGCGGCAGAATTGGTGCACCGCGACGGCCCCCGAGACGAAGGCACGATCCGATACCGACACGTGGCCACCGAGCATCGCTCCATTGGCGAAGATGGCGTGGTTGCCGACCGTGCAGTCGTGGCCGAAATGTCCGCTTGCCATGACGTAATTACTGCTGCCGACCGTCGTCGCGGTCTCCGGCTTGAGTGCCCGATGGATCGTGACGTATTCGCGGAACACGTTGTTATCGCCGATCACGACCCGCCCGATATGCTGGGGGCGTCCGGCGTGCTGGGGAGCCCCGCCGATGACGGAATGCTCGCAGAATTCGTTGTTCACGCCCGCCTTCACGCCCGACTTCAGGACGGCGCCCGACGCGACCACGCAGTGGTCGCCGAGTTCAACGTCGGCCTCCACGCTGGCAAATGCCCCGATGCTCACGCCGACGCCCAACCGGGCCTCGGGACTCACGTTTGCCAACGGATGAATGCTCACGGGGTGTTCCACGCCGGATTGGGGCCGCCGTTGCCGCGGTCGGGTCGACGGGAAGCGCCGACGGAAGCGGTTTATCGGCTTATGCGGATGGTCGATTCAATGTCAGTTTGAAGAAGAAGGCAGATATCCCCTCTCCTCTCCCTGCTCGCCAGACTGCGGAAAGTCGCTACACTGCGGCCTCGAGTCATTTTCGCCGAGGAGATTTCGACCATGACGGATCGCGAAGACCGGTATGCTGCCGCGGAAACCCTGAAAAATGAGGGGAAACTTGCCGAAGCGGTGACCTCGCTCGAGGGGCTTGTCGCGGAGCATCCCGACTTTGCGCTGGCCCATTCGGCATTGGCGGCATGGT
>JBILKZ010000249.1:0-3574 GCA_044376405.1 Pirellulales bacterium | reverse complement strand
GGGCGGCAGTTCGTCACCCCCGACGACGTTCAGCAGGTGGCTGTGCCCGTTCTTTCGGTGAGGCTGGGCGCGGAACGAGGTGATACGGAGAGTCTCATCAGGCAACTGTTGCAGGGAGTGGAGGCGCCGACATGGTCATGAAATGCCAGCGTGGCTGCACGTTGCTGGGTGTGACCGTGCTGATCCTCGCTGCGTCGATGGCCGGCGGATGCGCCGGGCCGGCCGGCGATCATGAAGAGGACGCCCACGCGTTGCCGGAGCACCATCCACGCACGTTTCGCAGGGCGGTCGTCGACATCGGCCATCGCGGCGGTGTATTGACGTCGGGCATGCTCGAGAGGCCGCAATGGGAGCTCCAGCGGCGTCAGTTGTTGGATATCGTTCGTTGGCTTCCGGAACTGGCCGCCGACACCGAGCTGGGACGACGTGACTGGGAACGCGTGAACGACGCAGCGCGTGATCTTGCAAAGGAGCTCGAGTCGTTCAAGGATTCCGGCGACAAGGCTTCCAGCCGTGAGACGACCCTGTCGGCAACGCTCGGCGAGGCGATGGCCGTGCTCTCGGAAGTCGAGACGTCTTTGCCTTACGCCATCACATCGGAGGACCAGCCATGATCGAACTCGCCTGGGGCGCGGTGCTTCGGATGATTCAGGCATTGCTGCAGGGATCACCGTTCATTTTCACCGGCCTGTGCATCACCGGGATGCTGAGCCGGCTGATGGGTCATGCGGATACGAAACGTCTGTTCGGCTCGAATTCCCTGTCGTCGCTGGTGCAGTCCTGGCTCATCGGCATGCTGTTGCCGGGTTGTTCGCTGGGGGTGATCCCGATCTGCAGGCAGCTGCGTGCCAGTGGAATCGCGATTGGAACGATCTTCGCGTTCGCCCTCTCTAGTCCCCTCTTCGATCCGCTATCGCTGCTGTACGGCCTCACACTGTCAAAGCCATTCACGATTCTGGCGTTCGCCTGCTGCTCGCTGGTCGTCGTGACGCTCTCCGGGGCGATCTTCGACTGGCTCTACCCTGACACGGAGGTGCACGTGCCGGAGCCCCCGGCGACGCCGCACGGGATCAAACGCATCCTCGCGATCGCGGTTGAAATGGCCCACGAGGCAGTTGGCCCTACCGCTGGCCTGATTGGCATCGGAATCCTGGGGGTCGGCCTGCTGGCCGTGCTTCTGCCGACAGGATCGCTGCAGCGTTCCATGGCGCACGATAATCCATGGTCGCCGTTGTTGATGACAGGCATCGCGATCCCGGCATACGCGACACCGATGACGGCCATGAGCCAACTGGGATCGATGTTCCAGCACGGGAATTCCATTGGTGCAGCCTTCATCCTCCTGGCGTTCGGCGCCGGCATGAACCTGGGACTCATGGCCTGGATGGGGTTGAACTATGGCTGGCGCAAGCTCGCCGTCTGGTTCGGACTCATGCTCGTGGTGGTTGTCGCGCTGTCATACGGTATCGAGCGACCGCTCTATCCACGCGACGTCGAGCCGGCCGGACACACCCATGCCTTCGACGGCTACTGTGCGCCTTTTGCTCCTGGCAGCATGCCGACCGGAGGGTATCCGGCCGAAATCATCCGACGGGTGCGGCTTGAGACACAGCCACATGAATGGTTCGGGGCCGGCGCGCTGGCTTTTCTGGTGACGGTCGGCGGGCTGCTTCGCGTCGCCGACCCAACCCGGCGGATCGATGCGTGGCTGGTCCGGCGGACCGCCGTGGCGGATGCGCGAAACTCGTCACGGTATGACATGGAGGTTCCGGGGCCGGTCCTGGCACTGGTGGGACTCGCTGGGATCGTGGCCATGAGCGTCGTCGGATGCTATGCCTACTACCCGCCCCCCAGCGAAGTGCTCGAGGAGCTATCGGTCGCGCGGACCGAAGCGGCCTCGGCCGCGATCAGCGGCAAGCAGGAGCATGCCCTTCACTGGATCCCTGTCTGCGAAAGCTGGAACCGACGGCTCGTCGTAGGCACCTATCTGCGGCGTTGGAGAGTCAGTGACTATCACCTCATGAAGTCGCGACTGTTCCAGGATCGGCTCGAGGAGTTGGAGCATGCGGTCGAAGACGACGGGCCTGATGATATTCGCGAGCACGCGCTCTCTGCGGCTCGTGCGTTTAGGCTCCTGTCGCAGGCCTATCGCTCAGAACCGCTCGATTAAGCCGCTTCTGGCTCGCGGCAATGACGTTGCCTGGCTGCGAAGCATACTGCGATCGAGCGGGCCCCAGTGACGCGAGTCGCGGCTGCCAGACGGAAAATCGCCGAGCACGAAGAAGGCATCGGCACCGAGTCGCCACTCCACCATGCCATCCGCAGCCGGCCGATGGAGAATGTCTCGCCACACGACGATGCGCTCGATCATGGCGTCGGCATCGCCGCAGCGCATTGGGCTGCCAACCGAGGTGAGACCGAGACCAAGGCTTGGCGGAGTGTCATCGGCGCCGATGGTGACGTCGTCGGGCCAAGGCCGGACAACATCCCAGGCCACAGGGGCCGGCGGCAGGCAGAAACGAGCATGTTCCTGCCGACCGTCGGTATCTGCGATCGGCCACACCGCGCCGACCATGTGGCCATCGAGCCGGCCGGCGACCATGGCATAGCGGCCGCTCGCCTCGAGTCGCCACGGCACGACGAATCCGCCGACGCGGGCCAGCACACGCACGGCCGCACGGTCAGCCGGCGACTCAGGGAGATGAATCACCGCCGCCAGCCCGACGTCGCGCACGGGCAAGAGCATACGCCGCTCCTCGGGGGCGAATGCTGCATCGTCGAGCACCGTCGACAGCGAGACGGTTCTCTGCCACCGTCCATCGGCGGCGTCATCGGATGCTGCCACGATCGTCGCCTCGGTCACGGCCGATGCCACCTCGGCGAGCAGAGGCGGCGGCTTGAGAACCGTCTGGCCATCGATGGCCAGGTCGCCGTCCCGGATCGACACGGTCTCGCCCGGCAGCCCGACGACCCGTTTGATGGCAGGCGAGCCATCGGGCGACGTGAGAATCCAGCGTTCATGCCGCCGCGGTTGCCGCAACTGTTCGAGCGAAGGGAACCAGCCGGTGGTGACGACATCGCCCGGCAGCAGCCCGGGCGCCATCGACAGACCATCGACCTCATACCGGCTTGGCGGCGCAAGCACCGCCAAGCCGCACAGAATCACCACGACGGACGCCACGACGCACGTCGCGACACGATTCATCCCACGGCGACCCACTGGTGACTCTTGGCACTGGCCAGGACCGCGTCGCAGACCTTCTGGGTCTCGAGCGCGTCGCGGAAAGTCGGCCGGGCGGGCTGCTTCTTCGCGTAGGCCTCGAGGAAGTCGGCCACCTGATGAACGAAGCTGTGCTCGTAGCCGATCGCGAGGCCTGGCACCCACCACTTGTCCATGTAGGGGTGATCACTGTCGGTCACATGAACGCTCTTCCAACCGCGCATCGGGCCCTCGTCCTTGTAATCAAACACCTGCAGCCGGTGAAGATCATGGAGATCCCACTTCAGGCTCATGTTCTCGCCGTTGATCTCGAACGTGTAGAGCGCCTTGTGGCCGCGGGCATACCGTGTGCTC
>JBILKZ010000036.1:0-31289 GCA_044376405.1 Pirellulales bacterium | reverse complement strand
AGTCAGCATCGAGTGAGCGAAGGGCAGGATGCCCGAAGCGAACGTCCGGCGACGGGGCATGGGCACCCCCTCCCCACGCAAGGCGCTGCGTTACGAACTCGACGTGTGTCGCCGATCCCGGTGGTCAGCCTTCGCCCACCTCGCCGAGGCTCATCAGCAGTTCCGACATTTCGCCGGCGGCGTGGGCCTTGCCCTGACGCCTCGCCTCCTCGATGCCTTCGCGGAGCGTGCTGCGGGCCTCCTCGATCCGTTCGCGGGCCACGAGGTGTTGCGCGGCCATCTGGAAGGCGGGCACATAGGGCGGCGTTCCCCGGGCAAGCGATTCGAGGATCTCGAGACCGGCCTCCCATTCTCCGGCAGACTCCATCTCGAGCGCCAGGCTGTACCGCAGAAACACGTCGTCGGGATCGTCCCTCAGCAGGGCTTCGATCTTCTCGCGGCGGCTGGGCTGGGGTGACGAGTCGGGCTGGCTTGGCTGCATGGTCATGGCGTGCTCGCGGGTTGGGTGGGGTCGATCCGCGACACCGTGCGGGCCTCGCGTCCGTGTGTCACGATGATCGCCTTGTCCGAAAGGCAGATTACGGACCGGGCACCATCGAGGCGGGCCACGCAGACAGGCTGTACCGCCTGCCGACCGTTCCGCAGAATGGCGTCGATCCGCCACAGTCCCTCGGGAGCGGTGTCGCTTCCCGCCTCGCCGCCGGCCACCCAGAGCGTGCCGTCCGTCCGGCAGAATGCGGCATCGCGGACCTGCGGCAGCGACGTATCCAGGTGCAGCATCTGCCGTGGATCGGGGGGCAGGTAGAACGAGACGAAAAAGCTCGCGGGCGTGCGGGCTGCCGGATCGGTGGCGAAGAGCACGAACTCCTCGGCCGTGCTGATCGTGGCTGCGGAGAGCCGCTGCCCCGGGGCCAGCACCGGGCAGGCTCGCGAGGACAGACCGCCGATCCGTGCGCCGGCGATCGGCGCACGCAGCACCGCGGGCAGCGGGGCCGGCAGGCCGCAGACGCCCAGCCAGTCACGAGAGGGGCTGACGATCAGGCATGCCTGATCGTCAGCTTCCGGCCGAACGGCGTTCGCCGGGGCCGGCCCGGGGCCGCGTGGGGCCGCGCCCACCGACACCGTCTGCACCGGCTTGCCTGGCTCGGCTGCAGTGCCCGGCTGAAGCCGATGCGTCTGCAACGACCACGCGTCTTGAGAACGGCAGAGCAGCGCGATCATGCTCGTGTCGATGCATGCCATCGAGAGCGTGACGGCACCGGCTGCTGCCGGCGGTCCCGCCGCCACGGCTGACCAACGCTTCGTGGGCTCGAACGGGTCGACGGCCACGACCTCGCCGCGTGTCGTATCGAGCACGTAGAGCGTCTGCCCGTTGGCTGGGGCAGCCAGGTCACCCGCTCCGGGGATATCCGTGACGAGGTCGATGCGGTGGGGCTGCGCCGCGGACGCCGCCACGAACTGGCACCAGAGGCCGCATGCCAGTGCCAACCAGATGGTGGGAGCGGCATACGGTGGAACGCATCTACTGCCGCCCGAGAAAGCCATAGCGTTCACTCCCCGGCCGACGCGGCATGGGCCGCCTCCCAGGCGGCGATCTTGTCGACCTGCTGAAGCGACAGGCCAATATCGTCGAGGCCTTCAAGGAGGCATCGCTTGCGGAACGGGTCGACCGTGAATGAACGGGAGAATCCAGCATCGTCGCTCACGGTGCAGGCCGGCAGGTCGACATGCAGCCGGTAGGGCCCGCCGGCCGCCTCCGCCGCCCTCGTCCGGCGGAAGAGTTCCTCGACATCCTCCTCAGAGAGACGGATCGGAACCATGCCATTCTGGAAGCAGTTGTTGAAAAAGATGTCAGCGAAGGTGGGCGCGATCACGACCTTGAAGCCGTAGTCGGCGAGTGCCCAGGGAGCGTGCTCGCGGCTTGATCCACAGCCGAAGTTGCGCCGGGCGAGGAGCACACTCGCTCCGGCGACGATCGACCGGTTGAGTTCGAACTCGGGGTTTGGCGCACCGTCGGGCAGAAATCGCCAGTCGAAGAACAGAAACTGGCCGAAGCCGGTTCGCTCGATCCGCTTGAGGAACTGTTTGGGAATGATCTGATCGGTGTCGACGTTGGCCCGGTCGAGCGAGGCGACGATGCCGGTGTGGGTGATGAATGATTGCATGGAGTGAGGCTGTCGTGCAGCGGTTTGTTCAACGGTAGAGCCAGTGGCGGATGTCGGTGAAGTGGCCGGTGACGGCAGCGGCGGCCGCCATCGCTGGCGAGACGAGGTGCGTGCGGCCGCCCTTGCCCTGCCGGCCCTCGAAGTTGCGGTTGCTCGTCGAGGCGCACCGTTGACCGGGTGTGAGTGTGTCGGGGTTCATGCCCAGGCACATGCTGCAGCCGGCCTCCCGCCATTCGAAGCCGGCATCACGGAACACGCGGTCGAGCCCCTCCTGCTCCGCCTGCCTCTTCACGCGGCCGCTGCCGGGCACGACCATCGCGTGGACGGTGGATGCCACACGGTAGCCGCGAACAACGTTGGCGGCGGCGCGGAGGTCTTCGATCCGGCTGTTCGTGCAGGAGCCAATGAAGACACGGTCGAGCGGGATGTCGACGATCTTCGTGCCCCCCGAGAGCCCCATGTAGTCGAGGGCCCGGCTGCCGCTTTCCCGTTCGTTGGGATCGCGGAAGGCCGTTGGATCGGGCACCGTGGCATCGATGCCCACCACCTGGGCGGGATTGGTGCCCCAGGTGACCTGAGGCACGACATCGCCCCCCTCGAAGATCTCGACGCGGTCGAACACCGCGCCTGGATCGCCTGGAAGGCGTTCCCACTCGGCCACGGCCCGGTCGAAATTCCGCGGCGCGTAGTCCCGGCCCCGCAGGTAGTCGAACGTGATCTGGTCCGGGGCGATCATGCCGGCTCGCGCTCCCGCCTCGATCGACATGTTGCAGACGGTCATCCGCTCCTCCATGCCGAGGCGGCGGATGCAGGGGCCGGTGTATTCGATCACGTGGCCCGTGCCGCCCTCGGTGGAGAGTTTTCCAATCAGGTAGAGCACGAGGTCCTTCGCCGTGACCCCGGGGTGCAGCGATCCCTCGACCCGCAGTTCAAGCGACTTCGGCTTGGCCTGCCGCAGCGTCTGCGTGGCGAGCACGTGCTCCACCTCGCTCGTGCCGATGCCGAAGGCGAGCGCCCCGAGGGCGCCGTGCGTGGCGGTGTGGCTGTCGCCGCAGACGATCGTCATGCCCGGCTGCGTGATTCCCAGTTCCGGGCCGATCACGTGCACGATGCCCTGATCGGCATCACCGAGATCGAACAGCCGCACGCCGAACTCGAGGCAGTTGGTGCGGAGCGTGTCGATCTGCTGCTTCGAGATCGGATCGGCGATCGGAAGCCGCCGGTCGGTCGTGGGGATATTGTGGTCGGGTGTGGCGAAGGTGGCATCCGGCCGCCGCACGCGGCGGCCGGCCAGTCGCAGTCCCTCGAAGGCCTGCGGGCTGGTCACCTCGTGCACGAGGTGCCGGTCGATGTAGAGCAGCGGCAGTTCGCCGGGAGGGGTGCAGACGACGTGGGCGTCCCAGATCTTGTCGAGCAGCGTGCGAGGCGTGGAGTGCATCGGGGGAGAAGAGAGTGGGCGGGGATTGAGGTGCGAGACCACAACTCAATGTAGCCCCCGGGCCCCTGCCCTGCCACCCGCCGCTATGCGGCGCGTCTGAGAACCGTCTTCGCAGCCAGTTCGTCGACACGGGCCTTCGGGACGGGGGTCCACACGCCGCTGCTGCCCACGCTCGACTCGGCGAAGATGGCGGTTTGCACCGTGACGATCCGCTGGATGAAGAACCAGCAGCGATCGAGATACCGCGGGTCGTTGTCGGCTGAAATCAGAACCAGATCGAATGCCCCCAGGTGGTTGCAGAGCCTCGACAGGGAGGTGTCGACATTGCCAGGCACGAGCTGCACCCGAGCCAGTCCGTGGAGCCGCTGGTGTGCCTGCTTCAGCGTCACACCTGGTGGATCCTCGGGGAGCCGTCCTTCGAAACGGTCGAGGCCCACGTAGTGCAGATCGATCCCGGGATGAGCAGACCGCAGAAGCCCGAGCATTCGCTCCGTCCGTCCCAGCGTGCCGACCCCCAGTTCGACGATCCGTCTGGGGGGCGTTCGGAGAATATGCCGGTAGAGAGGACGCTCCCGGGCCGGCTGCGAGAACCTCGTCAGCCAAAGTCTGCGAAACAGGCCATAGTGCGCCATTGGTATGCCCCCGCCACTCGCCCTACATGACCAAACCCCTATTCCAACGGGATAGGGCTCCAGCACCATAGGGTCGGCCAGCCGAGGCGTGCGGCTGGAGAGAGGGGAGACTTGCCGTCATACCTTGCCGACCCAGGCGAGGTCACGCAGAGGCTTCTCCGCCCCGTCAGCTGCCCTTGATCTTTGCGAGGGCGGCGGCGGCAGCGGACCGCACCGACTTGGACGGATCTTCCTCGGAGACGAGTTCCAGCATCGGAATCGCGGCACGTGCCTCCGGACCGATGTCTCCCAGGGCCACGGCGGCCTCAAGGCGGACGATCTCCCGTTCTGCCCGGAGCGCCTTTCGAAGCGCCGGGATGGCCAGATCGAACATCGAGCTGTCGCCCGGCTCGATCTTGATAGCCGACCACACCGCAACTGTCGCCAGCACCTCGTCCGGCGACGTCGCCAGTGCCCGCAGCTGCTCCACCGCTGGCTTGGCTGCCGGGCCGATGCGGCCGAGGGCATAGGCCGCGGGATACCTTGCCACCGGCGCACCCTCGTCCGCCAGCATCTTCACCAAGGAGGGAACGGCTGCGGCCGCATCGGGCCCGATGGCGGCGATGGCAGCGGCCGCATCACCGCGGACAGCCGGATCAGCATCGGCCAGCGACTTGATCATGTCGTCGACAGCGGGCTTGGCCGCCGGCCCGAGCGCCGCGAGGATTTCCAGCACCCTGCCCCGCAACGCCGGGTCGGAGAGCTTCTCTCGCAGCGTGCCCACGGCCGTGGGCCCCAGGCGGATCAGGGCCGCTCCACCGCCCATTCCCACCGCCGGGACCGGGTCGGAAAGCAGATCCACGAACTCTGTCGCCAACTCCAGTCGGAGCGGCTCGTCGAGCTGTTCAGCCAGATCGGAGAGCCCTGAGGTGGCAGCGGTCCGTTCAGTTGGCCGATCGCTATGGAGACCGGTGCGGAGCTTTTTTACGGCGACGTCCATCAGGCCCTTGTCGCCGGGGTGAATTCTCGCCAGAGCCCAGCTGGCAACTTCAGACAGGAACGGGTCGTTGTTGCCCACGGCCTTCTGGAGCGCGGCGTCAGCATCAGCGGCCCGCACCCTGCCCAGGGCGAATGCCGCCGGGAACCGCAAGGCACTGTCATCTGACTCGAGCATCTTCACCAACACAGGCGCCACGGGCGCCGCCTTCTCGCCAATCGCCGCCAGCGCGAGGATCGCCTGGATTCGCTCGTGGGTGTCGCCCTCGCTGGCGATTTTGGCCAGCGATTCCATGGCCGGCTCTGCCTCGGGGCCGATCTCGGTCAGGGCAACGCTCGCCCAATAACGCGACTTGGGTTGCTTGAGCGCTTCGAGCAGGAACGGCACGGCATCGTCGTCCATGTCGGCCAACGTGTGGAGCGCGGGCATGACGACCGAGGGATCGGCGTCGGCGAGCTGCTTGCTCAGCAGCGGCGCGAGCTGCTGCGGTGATGGGCTCAGGCGACGCAATGACCGCACGGCTGCCCGTCGGACCCGCGGATCAACGTGCGTGGTGGATTGTACGAGGGACTCCACTGCGCTGGCATATGCCTGCGTGTCGGCCGCGGGCATCGTCGTCCGTCCGTCATCCTCGCGGATCAGGCCGATCGCGGCGGCCGACTGTGTAACGACGAGGGGGTCTTTATCTGCCAGAAGGCCGAGGAGCACCGGCATGGCCGACAGGGCATCCTCACCGATCATGCCGATCGCCCGGGCCGCGTGCCAGCGGGTGCGGAAGTCTTCGTCCGTGGTGGCCTTGATGAGATCGTCGAGGGCAGGCTTGGCATTCTGGCCAAGTTTGGCGATGTCGTCGATGACCAGCACCCGGGCATCCTTGTCGGGAGCTGTGGCGAGCGCCTGCCGCAGCGACGCGAGCAGATCGGCAGGTGTGACTGCAGTGGCGGGCTGCTTGACGTCGGGTGTCGCGGCCGGGGCATTGGCGGCGGCCGGAGCGGCTTGCGCCGCCGGCTTCGCGGCGGTCTCAACCTTGGCCGGCTCGACTTTGGCCGGCTCGACGGGGGCAACCACCGCCGCCTTCGGCGGCTCGGGCTTGGGCTGCGGCGGTGTGGCATTGGAACAGCCCCACATGGTGATTCCACACAAGACTCCGAACCACTGGATCGACGGCACGCGGCTCATCGCAACAGCTCCCTGAAGAGTACGGACAAGAGAGAAGGACCCGAGAGTATAGAGAGGACCCCAACTCCGGTGGAAACGCGGACAAACCGATGTCGTGTCCACGGCCGAAGAAGAGTATACTCGGGCCGGTTTTTCGAATACATCAGTATGCGGTTCTTTTCGTATGATCTTCTTATGGAGGGTGCTCTGTCGCACCTCCGCTCCAGTCTGCCGACGAGGACGACCATGACGAGCTTCCCTCATGCCCGCACTCGAGTCCGTTCTTCCCGCGCACTCGCCATCGCAGTGGCCATCGGCACGGCGACCCTGATCTGGCCCGCGACAAGCCCGGCTCAATGGGGTGGTGGCTTCGGCTTCAACCGCGGTGGCTATGCCTCAACGGCCGGGCAGGGCGCAGCCTACGGCATGTCTGAGATGATGCGTGCCCAGGGCTACCAAAATCTCCAGAACTCCGAGGCCGCGAAGAACTGGCAGGAGGCCAAGACCCTCGAGATGCAGAACCGCATGCGGTGGACCGAGACCTACTTCGAGATGCGGAAGACCAACCGTGAGGCGCGGGCGGCAGAGGACGGTCCTCCTGTGAGCCACGAGCAGATGATCAGCATTGCGAAGATGGGACTGCCGCCCCGGCTTGGTTCCACGCAACTCGATCCCGTCACCGGCCACATCGAGTATCCGATGGTGCTGACCTCCGCGCAGTTTGCCCCATACCGAGAAGAACTCGACAAACTCTTCTCGGAAAGGGCGTCGTCTGGCGGCAGCATGCAGTACGAGCAGTACCAGCAGATTCAGCGGACGGTCTCGAAGTTCATCGACGCTCTCAAGGAGAACGTCAACAACTATTCGGCGGGCGACTACGGCCGCGCCCGCACGTTCCTCGACAGCATCGCCAGCGAGGCGCGGTTTCCCGCGGGCTGAAGGCTCGTGGACTACGGTGTCGCCCGATCCGGCATGCGGACTCTTCGCAGCAAGGGCACGGTCGCCACTCGCAGCAGACTCGAAACAGCGAACACCGTGACGTAGGCCTGGCTGTCCTCGCCGAGCGTGCGGAGCAGCAGGCCGCCGGCCGTGGCGCCCGCGACCGTGGCGATGGCGAGGCCGAGGTTGTAGACCGTGATCACTCCCGTGCGATCGCGGTGCGGGACGGCGTCGAAGAAGAGCAACGCCACGGCCAGTTCCCAGCAGGCCCAGCAGCCGCCGGCGAGCACCTGAACGCCGACGAGATAGGCGACGTTTGCGGAGGGCAGCCAGAGCAGCGTCAGCGGGATCACAGACAGCCCGCCAACCCAGAGGAGGCCAAGCGAGCCGATTCGCGATCCGAGCCGACCCAGGCTCGGCAGAAACAACGCCTTGGCAAGAAAACTTGTCGCCACCACCAGCATGAACGCGTGGTACGAAAAACCCCGTTCCCGGAGCATGTAGGGGGTGAAATACGGAGCCGAGAACTGCGCGGCGAAGACGAGGCAGCAGAGGTAGATGACGAGGGGACCGGACGGTGAGTTCGCCATGCGATGGAGCGTGCGGCCGAGGTCATGCATCCAACTGAAGAACGCGGTGCCGGTGACCGAACCCGGTGCCGCGTCGCTTTGGCTCCCTGCCTTGGAGCTGTCAAACTCCCGGCAGTTCAGCAGCATCATCGTTGAGAACACGCGGCAGATTCCCGCGGCGATGAACAGCCCCGCAAAGGCCGGCAGTGTTGCCCCGCGAGCCTCGCCCCACTGCAGCACCAAACCGCCCAGAACAAAGCCGATGAAGACGCCGAACTGTCCCAAGCGGCTACGGTTGGCGAAGTAGGCCGTTCGCATCCCTTCGGGGATGAGCGTGCCCATCCAGGTATTCCAAGCTGGAGCACCCGCCATGCCGGCTGACCAATAAACGCTGGCCGCGAACAACAGTTCGGCGAGTGTGGCATGGCCACGGATTGCCCAGACGGCAAATGGCACGAAGCTCAGCGATTGCACGGCCGTGCAGGCGATCACCCAGCCACGATTGGTTCCCAGCCGGGCCACTGCCAGCGGTGTGATCAGTTGGAAGATCGCCCCCACGAGCACCGGCACGCTGGCCATCATGCCCGCGGCCACAGGGCCCAGGCCCAAGGCCAGGGCGAATGCCGGGATGTAGGTTTCGCCACAGCCGACCATCAGGCTGAAGGCTGCCGCGTCGGCGGTCGAGACCCACAGATCGCGGCGCAGGCCGGCCCGTGGCAGGAACCGTGCGGGCAAAGACCGGCGGGGCGGGTGGGCAGGCACGGGGTGGGGATTTACGATGCTGGGAAATATCTGGAGGTCGAAGACGTCGCGGCCTGTTTATACTTCCTGCGGCGTAGGGCCGTGTGACTTTTCAGCGCACTGGCGACGTGAACTGCCCCAGCGATTCGCTTTCTCTGGGCAGTAAGCTCTGGTCCGCAAACTCTGGGCCGCAAACTTCCGTAAACTTTCTGAAGGGCACAAATATGAAGGCTTTGGTCACCGGTGCAACCGGATTCGTGGGTCCCCGGTTGCTGCGACTGCTCGATCGGCCTGTCGTGCTCTCCCGCAACCCGGATCATGCCCGCACATCGATCGGCACCCTAGCCGGACGGATCGTCCAGTGGGATCCAATGCAGGGACCGCCGCCCGCCGAGGCCTTCGAGGGAATCGATGTCGTCCTGCATCTCGCTGGAGAATCGGTGGCCGAGGGCCGCTGGACCGCGGCGCAGAAGGCGCGTATCCGTGACAGCCGCGTCGTCGGCACGCGGCACCTCGTGCAGGGTATCGCGCAGGCCGCTGTCAAGCCGAAGACGCTCGTGTCGGCGTCGGCGGTCGGCTACTACGGCGATCGCGGCGACGAGGAACTCACGGAAGCCGCCTCGCCAGCCGACGATTTCCTGGCCGACGTCTGCGTCGCATGGGAGCGGGAGGCCGTCGCCGCTGAGCAGCACGGCGTGCGGGTTGTCACCGCGCGGACGGGCATAGTGCTCGGCGCCGGAGGCGGGGCGCTCGCCAAAATGCTCACGCCTTTCAAGTTGGGCGGTGGCGGACCACTGGGGAATGGCCGACAGTGGATGCCGTGGATCCACGTCGCTGATCTCGCCCGACTCTATCTGCACGCCGCCGAGACAGAGTCGATTCGCGGCGCCATGAATGCGGTTGCGCCGCATCCGGTCCGCAACAGTGAGTTCACCAAGGCCTTGGCCCGACAGCTGCATCGGCCCGCGTTCATGCCGGCCCCGTATTTCGGTCTGCGGCTCTTGTTTGGCGAGTTTGCGAAGGTGCTCTTCGCGTCGCAACGGGTGATCCCTCGGGTGGCGCTCGACACAGGATTCGTGTTCCAGTATCCGGAGATCGTCGTGGCACTCCGCGAGATCCTCGGCTGAGTCCTCACGCCTTGGCGGCACGGCCGAGGCGGTCGGTGACGGCCCGCCACGGTTCCGTGTCGGGCGGCGCGTCGACGATGATCCTGTCGAGGCTGCGGCGATCGATCGCGTGAAGCGTGGCATAGAGGCTGGTGGCGAAGGCGGCCGGATCAGACGGCATGGGCACCACGAGCAGATCCCGCGACGCGGCGAGCAGCCTCACCCTGGGATCGTCGATCCGGGCCGTGAGCCAGGCGATCCGTTTTCCATCCCGTATCAGTTCCTCGACCCGCTCGGCGGCCGCGGCCGAAACCTCCAGCGGCGTCTTGGGGGCGTAGTGGCGGGGGAGCGTGCCCGGTGATCGCGTGGGCACGGCCTCGTCGTCGTGCGCTGCCGTCACGTCGAGCACCGGACGCCCGAGCACCGCCTCGAGTTCGACGCGGCCGATCGGGCCGGGCCGCAGGATCCGCGGCGGATCGGTCGTGCAGTCAACCACGGTCGACTCGATGCCGCGGCCGCAGGGGCCGCCGTCGAGGATGAGGTCGACCCGATTGCCCAGGCCTTCGAGCACATGGCCGGCCGTCGTCGGCGAGAGTTGCATGGAGCGATTGCCGCTGGGCGCGGCGAGCGGCCGGCCGAGCGTCGCGATCAGTCGTCGGGTGAGCGGGTGCTCCGGGCAGCGGAGTGCCACCGTCGGCCCGCCCGCCGTCACGTTGTCGGGGATTCTCGGACCACGGGGCACGATGACCGTGACGGGTCCAGGCCAGAGGCTCGCGGTGATCAGTTCCGCCGCCTGGGGCCAGTCCGCGGCGAGGGACCGTGCCATCGCCGTGTCGGCCACATGGACGATGAGTGGATTGGTGGCCGGCCGTCCCTTGGCGGCAAAGATGCGGTCGACGGCGTCGGCATCGAGGGCGTCGGCCGCAAGGCCATAGACCGTTTCAGTGGGAACGGCCACGAGGCCGCCTGCGGCAAGCACCTCTGCCGCCCTCGTGAGAGCCTCGTCGGTGCGGGGCGGCGGCGCCGGCAGGCCGGCGGGCCAGGGAACCGGCAGAATGTCAGGAAGTGGGCGGGCCATGGCCACAGGTTGCAACGGCGCGGGGGCGAGAGCAAGATGTTTTATTTTCTCCGATCACTCCCCTGCCGCCCGCGCCGGAGCCCCATCGAGTGGCCGACACCCCTCCTCCACCCAGCCGATCTTCAGCCGACGCTGCTGCGCCGCACGCCGCTGCTTCGCCGCGTGTCGGCATCGTGATGGGAAGCCGGTCCGACTGGGCCACGCTGCAACGTGCCGCCGAGACGCTCTCGCAGTTCGGCGTGCCTCACGAGTGCGATATCGTCTCCGCCCATCGCACCCCCGATAAACTCACCGCCTACGCCACATCCGCCGCTGGTCGCGGCCTCAAAGTGATCATCGCCGGTGCCGGCGGTGCCGCCCATCTCCCGGGCATGCTGGCCGCGCAGACGCACCTGCCGGTGCTCGGCGTGCCGGTCGAGTCCTCGATGCTGCGGGGCGTTGATTCGCTGCTCTCGATCGTGCAGATGCCGGCCGGGATTCCCGTCGGCACGCTGGCGATCGGCCCCGCCGGGGCGGCCAACGCCGCGCTCTTGGCAGTGGCTATCCTGTCGCTTGAGGATGCCGCCCTGCGGGACAAACTCGTTGCCTATCGCACTGCGCAGACCGACCGGGTCCTCTGTGACCGGCTGGAAATGGAAGGCACTCCATGGTCGGATCGGCCGAGCGAAAAGTGATCACTCCGGGCGCGACGCTCGGCGTGATGGGTGGCGGGCAGCTGGGCGCGATGTTCGCTATGGCCGCCAAACGGATGGGCTACCGGGTCGAGGCGTTTTCCGACTCGGCCGACTGCCCGGCGGCGCATCACTGCGACCGGGTGCATGTCGGAGCCTACGACGATCCGGCGGCGCTCGTTGCCATGGCGCGGGGCCTCGACGTGCTGACGTTCGAGTTTGAGAACGTGTCGGCGGAGCCGCTCCGGGCCCTCGCTGGTGTCGTGCCGGTGCGGCCGGCCCCGGAGGTGCTCTTCATCACGCAGGACCGCGGCCGGGAGAAGGCGTTTCTGGTCCGTGAGGGATTTGCCTGTGCGCCGCATCGTCTGGTGCGGTCGCGGGGGGAACTCCATGCGGCGGTGGCTGCGGTCGGCCTGCCCGCGGTGGTCAAGACCGCGGCCTTCGGCTACGACGGCAAGGGCCAGCAGAAACTCGACGCCGGCGTCGGCCCGCAGGAGATCGACGCGGCGTGGAACGCTCTGGGAGGCGAGCGTAAAGAAGACGTCGGTGGCGGCGTGCTCATTCTAGAAGGGTGGATCGATTTTGAGTGCGAGATTTCGGTCGTGGCGGCGCGGGGGATCGACGGCTCCACGGCCGTTTTTGCCCCGACCCGCAACCACCATCGCCATCACATTCTCGACATCTCGTCAGTGCCCGCGGGGCTGCCCGCTGCCGTGCTTGACTCGGCACGCGAGATGGCGGCAGCCGTGCTCGAAAAACTGGACGTGGTGGGGGTCGCCTGCGTGGAGTTTTTCGTGACGCGGGATGGCCGTGTGCTCGTCAATGAGATCGCGCCGCGTCCACATAATTCCGGCCACCTCACGATCGCCGCCTGCGAGACTTCGCAGTTCGAGCAGCAGGTGCGGGCGATCTGCGGTCTGCCACTGGGCTCGCCGCGTCAACTCGCGCCGGCGGCGATGGCGAACCTGCTGGGCGACTGCTGGCAAAATGGTGAGCCCGACTGGGCCGCCGCCCTCGCCGTGCCAGGCGTGAGCCTCATGCTCTACGGCAAGGGGGAGCCGCGGCCGGGCCGCAAGATGGGGCATCTCACGGCACTGGCCGACTCGGTCGACGAGGCGGTCGACGAGGCGATAGCCAACGTGACGCTGGCCCGTTCGCTGGCGTGTCGCTCGTCTGTTCGAAGTTGCTGAAGCAGGTGCTGACAGGGCCCCATTGGTTCGCCGGCTGCGGCATGCATCCGTGAGGGGCTGCCCGTGTCCCGAGAGCCGGCGTTGCTGACAAGCGCAGGCAGGATGCCGGAGCGCAGTCAGCATCGAGTGAGCGAAGGCCATGGATGGCCGTAGCGAACGTCCGGCGACGGGGCACGGGCAGCCCCGAACCGCAGCCAATTCGTGAGAGGGAAGTGTCAACTATCGGATGCCTCCGGCAGTCAACACGTGCCCCCACGATGCTTCTCATCCCTTCCCGGAGCTTACACGGCGACGCCGTTGAACTTCTTGTTCGACGGGAGTTCACCGGCGAGGCCGTCGGCCTGGAATCCGAACGAGATCTCCGCGCCGGCCGCGATCGTGCCGTTCCAGTCGGCGTTCTTGATCACGTAGCGGGTGCCGACGTGGCTGACGATCACGGCGTTCCAGATGTTGACGATGTTCGCCTTCATGTCGAACTCCATCGTCCAGCCGTTGATGGCCGTCGTGCCCGTGTTCTTGAGCGTTATGGCACCATTGAAGCCGGTTCCCCAGCCAGTCGTCTGGCTGTAGGTGGCCACCACCTTGCCCGCGGGAGCGGGGGTCGGTGTGGGAGTCGGCGTGGGAGTCGGCGTGGGAGTCGGCGTGGGAGTCGGCGTCGGCACCACCGTATCGTCATCGAGGATCGTGCCGGTCGCCGCCGACTTCGTCAGCGTGGCATTCGTGGGGCTCGTCAATGTCACTGAAAACGTCTCGTTCGATTCCGCCGTGGTGTCGCGGCTGACGAGCACGGTCACCGGTTTCTGCATCTCGCCCGGGGCAAACGTGAGCGTGCCCGAGGCAGCGGTGTAGTCGGTGCCGGCGATCGCGGTGCTATTGGCTGTGGCGTACTGCACGGTCACTGACTGCGTGCTCGCCGCCGAGAGCGAGACGGTGAACGTGAGCGGCGTGGTCGTGATCGCGCTACCCGTTCCCGACACCGCCGGGAACTGGAACTGCACCGCCTTGAGTGGATCGACCTTGGCGGTGTTCACCGTCTTCCAGTCGTCGGCCAGGATGCCGCCGGTGTCGCCCGAATTGGGATTCCACGACCAGTAGGTCCAGGAGATGCCCTGCTGGCCTGCTGCCAGATCGACCGATCCGTTGCCGTCGAGATCCCCCTTCAGGTAGTTGACCATCTTGGAGTACCAGGCCCGGTCGCTGGCCGTGGCCAGGGTGCTCCCGAATTCACCCAGCAAGACCGGCGCGGTGCCGGTGCGGAAGAGATAGCCCCAGTTCTTGTCCCACACTTCCGGCAGGTTATTGGGGTAGTTGGGGTCGCTGAAGTATTTCTGCTGGTAGACGCTGGCCGGGTAGTCGTGGGCCGAGTAGACGAGCCGCCCGGGCGTGTTCAGCCGGACGGGTGCCGCGCCGGCATTCGAGAGATTGCCGCCCCACCAGTAGCTGCCTGACGAGGCGGTCTCGATGCCCTCCACGATCACCAGCAGGTTGGGATTGGCGGCGAGCACGGCATTGCCGCCCCGCTCCGCGGCCAGCCGCCAGTCGTTCACGCCGCCGTCACCCCACGTGGCCGGCCCGTGCGGCTCGTTGTGGAGATCGATGCCGATCACGGTCGAGTTGCCCGCGTAGCGGGTGGCCAGCATCGTGAGGTTGCTGATCCACTTGCTCTCGGGATACGCGGCCGTGTACCAGAGGCCGGAGGCATTGGCGCTGTTACCAGCCTCCGAGCGGTGGTGGTCGAGGAAGACCTTGAGCCCGATCTGGCCGGCGTAGGCCACGATCTTGTCCATGATCTGCAGGCCGCTCTGCCCCTGCAGGTCGGCGTTCTTCGAGAAGTCGATGCTGTTGGGCGTGCTGCCCGCGTCGAAGAGCTGGTCGCTGTAGGGCAGGCGGATCGTGTTGAAGCCGAGCGACTTCATCTGATCCATCATCTCCTTGTAGCCGCGGGACCAGAGGCCGTGCGGGGCGAAGTTGCTTGTCTCGAGGCCGAACCAGTTCACGCCCGCGATCCGCACCGCCTTGTTGTTGGCGTCGAGGATCTGGCTGCCCGACGTGTGCAGGTAGCCATTGGCCACGCTCGTCTGCGGGTTGCCTTCGCTCACGGAGACGTCGCCGATCGTGATGCCTGGGAGGGTAACCGGAGTGACGGGAGTGACTGGCGTGACTGGATTCACTGCGCCTGTGATCGCCGGATCACTTCCGTAATCGCCCCAGGCGAGGCTGAAGCCTCCGGCTGACATCGCCGGAATTCCCGTGTGGAAGTTGGACAGCTGCCCAGCGGGTCCCGGATTGTCACGGTTGAGCGACCACATGGAGAGCATGCCCAGCCCCTTCGTGCGGGCAAAGGTTTCGAGCCGGTCGGCATCCTGCAGAGTGAAGACCTCGCTGACAACGTCGTTGACGCCGAGCATCGGCGTCAC
This sequence comes from Pirellulales bacterium, assembly GCA_044376405.1. Classification (GTDB taxonomy): domain Bacteria; phylum Planctomycetota; class Planctomycetia; order Pirellulales; family UBA1268; genus CAMCQY01. Next base: position 16,209 of record JBILKZ010000036.1, on the reverse strand, counting down.
GCCAAGCTGGTTCCAGCCAAACGTCTGGCCCTGACTCGTGAACAGCGTGGTCATCTGCGCAAAGGTGGCGTTGGCGGCGTCGATGGCATACTCGCCCATCGATTTGAGCTGGGGCGGAGCGGCGCTGTCGCCGTAGTCCATTGCCATCACGTTCACGCCGTCGACCTTCACGCCGGCCATGAGGGCGATCTTCACCACGTTGACGCCGTCCTGCGTGAGCCCCTGTGGCAGCACCGGCAGCGTGAACCATACGCCCAGATTCGGCCGGCTCTTCTGCATCATCGCGATGGCGTCCATCTGGAGCTTGAGCGTCTGCGGTTCGGCAACGGCGGCGCCCTCGATGTCGAAGTCGAGCTTGTTCAGCTTGAGCGTGTCGACCATCTCGCCATAGGCGGTCGCCAGAGCGGTCGCGCCAAGGCCTCGCCGGGCATAGGACTGCGCCAGCGATATCCCGGCCGCTCCGCCCAACGACACCATCACGTCGCCGCCGGCAGCCCGCAGGGCATTGATTTCGCCACGGATCGCCACGGCCTGCTCATTCGTGCTGTCGAGTGTCAGGACGTCGTAACCGGCCCAGGCCAGCTTTCCGCTGGGGCTGGCCTGCATGAAGCCGAGGGTGAGGAGCCCCACACCATACTTCTTCGCCAGGCCGTCGAGATCAGGCACGGGATACTGCCCCATGTCAACGTAGGGGGCGAAAAACTGCTCCTTCCACAGGTCGCCATTCGTGGGCGTGGTTGGAGTCGGAGTTGGAGCTGGAGTTGGAGTTGGAGTCGGTGTCGGCGACGGAGTCGGCATCGGCATCGTGCCGTGATCATGGCCACCGGGCTGGGGCGTGCCGATCGATGTCTGGTAGCCGTCGGTGACCTGGCCTACCGGAGCGGTCGGCGTCAGCAGTGATGTTCGGCTGACGAGCGTGAAGTGCTCGGCGGGGTGGCCAAACGGCACCTCCAGCTGATCCTCAACGATCTGGTCGTGGTGGAATTCGACGTTCCCCGGCACGAGCTGGGCCTTTGTCACACCCACGAGCAGCATGCTCTGGTTGGTTGGCAGAACAGAGATCAAAAGGCCCTCGGCCGTATCGGTGACCGAGAGCCGCTCGCGGGTGCCGAAGTAGAGGAAGCTCAGCTTCATCATGGCCGGATTGAAGCCCTCAATCCGCTGCCGGACTCCATATTCGTGCGACCGCACGTAGACCGTGCTGCCGTCCCGGGGGCCGATGCCCTTCTCCCAGGAGACCACACCGCCGATGTCCTGACGCAGGTGCTCGTTCTGGACGACGCCGAAGTTGGCCATCGTGAGGTCGCGGTAGCTGATGCCGCGCAGCACCTGGAACTCTGGTGTCGATGCCCACGGATTGACGATCGCTACCTCGCCGGTTTCCGTCTTGGCGATGATCAGGTTGTGGACCGACACATCGGCGAAGTCGAGACGGTCGCGGGCAGGATCGAACCCCACGATGTCTTCCGCCGCCGGATTGACGCGGAACACGCGGCCTGTGGTGCCATCGATTGGTGTGGGCGTGGGTGTGGGCGTGGGTGTGGGCGTGGGTGTGGGCGTGGGTGTGGGCGTGGGCATCGTGGCCGCCCCGCTGCCGACGAGCGTGAGGTTACGGAGCACCGCCGAACTACCGCCCGGCGTGGCGGTGAAGCCGAAGGTCGTCGAACTCCCGGCCGCGAGCGATCCATTCCAGCTCTCGTTGCGGACGGTGTAGCGGCTGCCCGAGCGGCTGGCGATCACGCCATTCCAGAGCGACGTGATTTGTCCGTCGAAGTCGAACTCGACTTTCCAGTTGGCATAGGCGGCGGTGGTCGTGTTGCGAACCGTCACGTCGCCGTTGAAGCCGCTGCCCCAATCGCTCGTGACTGACAACGCAACTGACGAGGACGGCGTCGCGGCCAGTGGAGGCGTCGATGCAGCCATGACGGCGGGCGTGGCAAGCGTGACGGCGGGCGACGGCGCCGCCGGAGGGACAGGTGCGGCCGCCGGCGTCGGCGCAGGATCGTTGTTGGCGATCGTGATGACGCCGGTCCGGTCAGCAATGGTGGCCCGCTTCGGCGACGAGAGGTTGATCGAGAAAGTCTCGTTCGGCTCGTAGGTGCGGTCGCCCTTGATCGCGATCAGCACCTGCTTGGTGGTCGTTCCTGCGGCAAACGAGACATTGCCTGCCTTCGCCACGAAGTCGCTGCCGGCCGTGGCGGTGCCGTTGGCCGTCGCGAATCGCAGGCTCACGGTGGTGCTTGCGGCCTGCGAGAGCCGTAGGGTGATAGCCGCATTTTTCGTGCCGCTGTCACCTTCCGTGATCGTCACGTCGTCGATCGAGATCGACGGTGGGGTGACGGCCATCATCGACCGCGGCTCGAGGGTTTCCGTGGCCAGGCTGTCGAGTGTCGGACGGTCGCGACGTGACCTGCCACTGCGGGATGCGCTGCGGCGGCGGAACAGTTCGGCGATGGCGTGGGACGTGTGGGGGAAGAACCAGTTGCGCGACAGCATAGGGCACCTCGTGGGGAGAATTGGCCGTGGATGGCCGAAAGAACGTCCGGGTAGACAACGTGCGGTACGGACGATGCGGCACGAGACACTGCTGTCCCGGCGGCGTCGACATTCCCGCACATTCACGAAAAGATGCTGGCGGCAATGGGCACGATGTGCTTTGCGTCAGCGTTTGCCCGGCGGTCTGCCCCTGAAAGACCGGCGTGGAGCATGCGTGATGACCTCCCTGCTCCACTTCGCATTCTTTCGAAGCGTTTCAGTAGGTGCAAGGAATCGGTCGAAAAAAATTTTCCCCCTGATTTCCTGCGGAACCCGGATTCCCTCGCTTGCGCTTCGGGGCTGCCCATGCCCCGTCGCCGGACGTTCGCTTTCGTATCCTGCCTCCGCTCACTCGATGCTGACTGCGCTCCGGCATCCTGCCTGCGCCGACCAATCCGATGAGACGGATCGGTGCCCGAGCAACGCCGGCTCTCGGGACACGGGCAACCCCTTGCCCAGTCCTCTTACTGCGGGGTGAGCGACCGGCCGCGCCAGCTGGTCTGGAGGCCGAGCAGCCGCCGCCCGAGGGCCACCCACTGGATGGCGAGAAACACCGCGATACCCAGCGGATGCGCGAGCACGCTTGTGAAGCGCTGGCGGAACCTCCCGGCCTCGAGGATGCGCGGCAGTGAGGAGAGTGCGATGGCCACGAGTGACGCTGCCACGGTCCACGCCGGCCAGCCTTGCCAGCCGGTCGCGAAGCCACAGGCGACGAGCACCCAGGGAAGCATCTGGCCGCCCGCGAGCAGGATCGTGAACGGAACAATCGTGGCGGGGGAACCGATCCCCTCGGTTGCGTTCTTGGAAAGTCCTTTCCAAACATCGAGGCTCCGCGTGTACATCCGGCAGGAAGCGATGTCGGTGGCGTCGAAGATATCGGTGCGGAGACCCGCGCGGCGAAAGGCCCGCGGCAGCTTGATGCCGTCATGCAGCGACGCGCGGATCGCCGTGTGGCCGCCGGCCCGGAGATAGTCGCCGCGACGGGTGACGAAGAGCTGGCCGCACCCCGCGGCCAGTCCCGGCGAGTTGTCCATGCGGCTGCGGGCGATCGGCAGGAAGCCCAGCAGCACGAAGTGGATCAGCGGCAGGAGCAGCCACTCGAGGAACGAGCCGGTCACCTGGCGCGGAAAACCGGAGACGAGCGACGCCCGCGAGGTATCGAGGAACGCCACGCAGCGGCAAACCGCATCGGGCGAGAGCCGCACGTCGGTATCGAGAAACACCCAGGTATCGTGCGAGGCCGCCTCGGCGAGTTGCGCACAGGCATGCTGCTTGCCACACCAGCCAGAGGGCAGTGGCTGGCCGCGGACGAGTCGCACGCGAGCGTCTTGCTCGGCGAGTTGTTGCACGATCGCGTCGGTGCCGTCGGTCGAGGAGTCGTCGAGCACGACCACCTCCAGATCGACATCGCGGCTGGCGAGGATGGCCCGCACGCACGGCTCGATCGCCGCCGCCTCGTCTCGCGCCGGCACCAGCACCGATACCGCTTCACGCCGAGCACGGCCCTCGTGGCCGTCTCGGCTTGGCGACCGCAGGTCGCTGGCGCTGAGGCTGCCCTCCCGGCAGCCAGCGTCCCTTGGAGGTTCGGGAGGGTCTCGCAGCACTCCCCCCGGCTCCGGTGCGGGGAGAAACACCTGGAGGTTGATGAGCGTGAGCAGCGCGGGAATCGCCGCCAGCAGCAGGGCCGTCAACGTGAGCAGGGAGATCGCCGCGCCGCTCATCCCAGCCGCTCCCCGCCGTGCGAGGCGTCGAACCGTTCGCCTCGCCACCAGGCCTTGAATCTCCGCAGGCTGTCGTAGACCCAGCCCACGCCGACGTTGCCCGACGCCAGCAGGGTGAAGGCATGAGGGTCGCGGCGGATCGCCGCCTCGGCGAGCCTGTCCTGCGTGGCCGTGAGCGCCGCCTCCAGCACCGCCGTCCACTCTTTCGCGTCGCGGTGCTCGCCCTCGTCGGCGATCCGCATCGCCGGGCCGAACGCCACGAGTGCCTCCGGTAGCCGCTCGCTCCAGAAGGGATACTCCACTGCCAGCGGCACGATCAGACCACGGCCGCTTGATGCAGCAGCGTGGGCCACGCCGGGCCGGATCGCCGGCGGCCGGGTCCGCGGATCGACAAAATCCCCCTGGGAGGTGATCCAGAAGATGACGTCGTTGCGGAGGCTGGCCGCCTTAGCCATCCGCAGAAAACGGGCGGCTCCCCGCCGCGTGTGTGGCTCGATGCCAAGGAACCCGATGCGTTCCATGAACCGGTATTTGCCGAGCGCGGCCGCGTCGATCGGGCCGTAGTTGAGGCGGTCGGGATAACACTTTCCGGCCAGCAAAAGAAAGACGAGCGGATCCCACCAGCCGGGATGGTTTGTGTAGAAGATCACGGGCTCGCCGGCGATATCGGGCTGGCCCGCCTGGCCGTCCTTCCCTGCCAGCACCCGCAGCGCATGGAAATGACGGCGGAAGTATCTCCGCACATAGAACATGAACCAACCGTAGAGCTGTCGGGAAAAAGCAGGCAGTTCGTGCTCGTGGAGGTCGTCCGGCGGCGGCATGGCAGCAGTGCCCGGTGGCGGTCGGAGGTCCCGGTCAGGCGGGGCATACTGCGGGGCGTGCGACCGATGCCGTCCGTGCGACGATACCGTCCTTATCGACGCAGTCTGCGGCGATCCATCCCGACATCATCACCATCGGCATGCCGGGGCCGGGATGGGCTGAGCCGCCGGCGAGGTACAGGCCTTCGATGTCGGGCGACCGGTTGGCCGGCTTGAAGGCCCCCAGAAACGTGCCGTGGCTTGCCAGGCCATAGATCGCGCCCTCGAGCACGTGGTAGCGGTCGTTGATGTCCTGCGGCGTGAGCGCCCGTTCGAAGACGATGTGCTTCTCGAGATCCTTCATGCCCGCCGTGCTCTCCAGTTTCTCGATGATCCGTCGGCGGTATGGGGCGAACATCTTCGACCAGTCGTGGTGGGGCCGCAGGTAGGGCGTGTGCACGAGCACGTAGAGCGCCTCGCCCCCGGGGGGCGCGACGCCAGGCTCGGTGACGGCCGGCGCGCAGACATAGCAGGTCGGGTCGGCCGCCGGCTCGCCGCGGCGGTAGATCATCTCGAACTCCTCGTGCGGGTCGTGCGAGAAGACGAAGTTGTGGTGGATCAACTGTTCGTACCGCTTGTCGAGACCGAGGTAGAGCACGACGCCCGAGCAGGCCGGCTCGTAGCGGCGACGGTGCAGGAAGCGATTGCGCGGCGTGCCATCCACCAGTTCGCGGTGCGTGCGAACGCTGTCGGAATTGCTGACGACGGCCCCGGCGGCGATCGTCTCGCCGGCCTCGGTTTCGACACCCCTGACGCGGCCCCCTGCCACGATGATGCGACGGATCGGTGTCCGTGTGCGGATCTCCACCCCCAGATCGACGGCCAGGCTCGCCAGTGCCCGCGGCACAGCGCCGGTGCCGCCTCGGGGATACCAGACGCCGTCGTTCGACTGCATGTGGGCGATGCCACAGAGCACCGCCGGTGAGGCGTCGGGAGAGCTGCCGACATACTGCGTGAAATGGTCGAGCATCTGGGCCGCCCGCTGGTCCGGCACGAACGATCGCACGGTGCCGGCCACGCTGCGGCCCGGCCGCATCCCCATCACTTCTTTCACGATCGAGAGCGACAGGCCGCGGCGGGGGTCGAACATATCCTTCAGGCCCCCCACGTTCCGCCAGAAGAAATAGTCTTCGGAGATCCGGTGCAGCCGTTCGGAGAGGTCCATGAACCGGCCGTAGCCGGCGCCGCTCCCCGTGCCCGGGGCGTAGGCATCGAGCGTGGCCCGCATGCGATCGACATCGGCATGGAGATCGAGCCTCGAGCCGTCGTCGAAGAAGCTCCGCCACTGGGGGTCGAGCGGTACAAGGTCGAGATGATCTTCCAACTCGCGGCCTGCCTCGGCGTAGATTCGCTTCAGCACGCGGGGGATGGTAAGGATCGTCGGTCCCATGTCGAACCGGAAACCCTGCTCGGCGAGCACGGCCGCCTTGCCGCCGACCCATGGATTCTTGTCACAGAGCGTCACGGCATAGCCGCGGGCTGCGAGCGTGCAGGCCGTCGCCAGACCGCCGAGGCCGCCACCCACCACCACCACTCTGTTGTCTTCACGAGACGTGTTCATCGTGCCGTCCTCGACTGTCTGGGGCGTTGTGTTCGGTGTCGAATGTCTGAAGGAGCCGCCGCGGTACCGCAGTCATACCGAGTGAACGGGTTCCGTGCCGTGGATCGTGGTGCTGGTCGCCGGCCGGCGGCCCCGCTGATGGCCGTCGATGCCCAGATCCTCTAACAACAGGTCGGAGGCGATCCGGGCCGACGAATAGATCACGGGCAGGCCGCTGCCCGGATGCGTGCCGCCGCCCACGAGGTAGACCCCGTCGAGATCCTCGAACCGGTTGTGAGGCCGCAGGTGCAGCATCTGCTTGAGGTCGTGAGAGAGGTTGAACGTTGCCCCGCGGTAGATCTCGTAGCCGTCCTGCCAGTCGTCGGGCGTGATCATCTTCTCGTAGCGGATCCGCTCCCGGATGCCGTGGATGCCCAGCCGATCGAGCTGGTCGAGGGCCACCTCCCGGTAGCCTGCCGCCTCTCGCCGCCAGTCCACGTTGGGATGCCGCTGGGTGACGGGAATCAGCAGGTAGAGCGTGCTCATGCCGGCCGGAGCGAGCGTGGAGTCGGTGATGCCTGCATTTTGCACATACATCGACGGGTCGCTGCCGAGCCGGTGCAGGGTTTCGATGTTCGCGAGATTCTCGCGGTAGTTTTGCGACAGGTAGATGGTGTGGTGTGGAATCTCGTCGTAGCGGCCTTCGATGCCGAGATAGAGCATGAATGTCGAGCAAGAGAACCGCTTCGAGGCGATCTTTCGGTCGCTCCAGCGTCGCCGCAGCCGGTCGGGCACCAGCCGTGTCATCGTGCGGGCGAAGTCGGCGTTGACCACCGTTGCATCGGCCGCGTAGGTGGCCCGTGAAGTCCGCACCGCCGTCACCTTCCGGCCGTTGAATTCGAGCGACTCGACAGGCTCGCCATAGTGGATTTCCACGCCCATGTCGGTCGCGATCCGCGCCATCGCTGCCGAGACGGCGCCGCAGCCGCCGATCGGATGGAAGACGCCGTGCTCGTATTCGAGGAACGACAGGATCGAGAACAGGCTCGGGCAGCGGAACGGCGACATGCCGAGATACTTCGACTGGAACGTGAACGCCAGCCGGATCCTCTCGTCGGAGAAAAACGTGCCCAGTTCCGAATCGAGGCTCTTCCAGGGCTTGAGCATCGGCATCAGCTTGAGCAGTTCGGGCGTGGCTAGGTCCATCCAGCTCTCGAACGGCTGCTCCAGGAACGGTGCGAAACGGGCGAACTTCTCCCGGTTGGACGTCATGAACCTGGTGAACGCGCCCCGGTCTGCCGGTGACAGTCGCGAGACCTCCGCCTCCATGCGATCGATGTTGGGCGTGGCGAGCAGTTCCCCGCCTGCGCCGAAAACGAGCCGATATTGGGGGTCGAGACGGACCATCTCCACCTCCCGCCGCAGGTCGTAGCCGCTGTCGGTGAAGATCTCGTCAAGGACCCGCGGGTAGAGAAAGAAGGTGGGGCCGAGGTCGAACCGGAATCCCTCGGGCGTGGTGATCGTGCTCGTGCGTCCGCCCGGAAAGTCGAGCCGCTCAAGTACCCGCACATGGAGTCCGGCCCGGGCCAGCAACATCGCGGCGGCGAGTCCACCCGGGCCGGCACCGATGATGTTGACCGTTCGCGTCATCCCTACTCTTTTCACGAGTCCTGGGCAAAGTTATCCCAGCCCGATTCCACTCGTGTTGCCTGACGGGAGTGCCGAGGCTTCCCGCAGGCGACGGACATCGCATCAAGCGATGCAATCGCTCCACGGAGCAAAGCAGTCCGTGAGTCGTCCGTGCCGGCAGAAGACGATTGTGCCGGTGCTGACCCGTACTATAGGGTGCCGGAGCGGAGGGTCAAGAAACCACGATTCGCACGGCGATCAGTATGGGATGTACATCGCGGTGCGGGCGGGCCTTAGGCCACCGAAAAGCCCGCGCCGGTAGAGCGGCACGGCAACGGCAGCAGGGGCGTAGTAGGTCGTCACCGGGGCGGCATAGACAGGGGCGGCCATGACCGGCATGGCGGGTGCCGGGGCATAGTAGCTCGTCACGCTCACTGGCGACGACACCGTCTCGACTGCGTAATTGGCTACCTGGGTGACCGGATAGCTGGCGACCGGGTAGTTGGCGACGTAGCCGGTGGCAACGGGCGGGGAAAACGCCGTGACGGCGGCATAGTTGCCGGCCGGCGAGTAGTTGGCCATGTAGCCGCCCGGGTAGCCGGCGGCCATCGGGGAGTAGTAGGAGGTGACCGGCCGGAAGGTTTCATACATCACGACCTGCCCGTGAGCAGGTGTTACGGAGGCGACGAGGCAGGCTGCCACGGCCGCCGACGCCATCAGGACCTGCCGGGCCAACCCAGTCCGGGTCAGACCGTTCGAAGACAGACAAGCCAGACGCGACGCGATCGAGATGGGAAGCAGCATGGCGATTTCCTTTTGATTCCTTCCGTGGAGAAGCGGCCCGAAACCCCCCGGCTCAAACGGGGGGCGATCGGCCTTGTTGCCGCGCGGCCGATCCATTGAGAATACGTTCGCCACCCGGGCAACTGCAAACTGCCGGCAAACTCAGCCATTCGACGCATGAATTGAGGCGACACTTGGAATCGATCGCGCCACCCACCTCGATCACTCCCCCCACCGCCAGCGGCTTTCGGCCGCTGTTGGCCCTCCGGGCGCTCACGGTCATCAACGACAACGTGCTCCGCTGGCTGGCGATCGGCCTTGGAAAGAAGGCGGTCTCGGGCGGACAGGTGGCGCTCGTGCTCACGATCGGCACCGCTGGCTTCGTGCTGCCGTTCGTGCTGCTGGCCTGGCTGGCCGGCTGGATCGCCGATCGTTATCCGAAGCGGTCGGTGATCGTCTGGTGCAAGTTCGCGGAGGTCCTCATCGCGGCCGCCGCGGCCGCCGCCGTGGCCTGGGGCGTGCGGTCGGGCGGTGCGTTCGCCGGTCTGCCCGCGGGGCTGTGGCTGCTGCTGGCGACCGTGATCGTGATCGGCTGTCAGGCGGCGCTGCTCGCGCCGAGCGTGATCGGCACGATTCCCGAGACGGTGACCACGCCCAGGCTCTCCCATGCCAATGGGCTCTTCGCCATGGTGACGCTGGCCGCCACGCTCGTGGGCATGGCGGGGGGCAACTGGCTCGCCGATGGCACGGTCGTGCTGGGTAGCGATGGCGTGCTGGGTAGCGATGGCGTGCTGGGTAGCGATGGCGTGCTGGGTAGCGATGGCGTGCTGGGCAGCGATGGCGTGCTGGGCAGCGATGGGAACATGCATTCAGCGCCGCCGTGGATGCATGCCATTCCGGCGGGGATCGTGCTCGTCGGCCTCGCATTGGCCGGTTGGATCGCGGCACTGCTGCTCGTCCGCCGACCGGCGGCCGATCCCATGGCCCCGCCGCCGTGGAACGTCCTCTCCCGCACGTGGAGTGACCTCGCCGAACTCTTCCGCCATCGAGAGCTGGCAGCCGCAGCAGTCGGTATCGTCTTCTTCTGGGCGCTTGGCGCTGTGGCCCAGCTCAACGTCGATCAATATGCGACCGAGGCGGGCGCGACCTCGCAGGGGCAGGTCGTGCCGCTGCTGATTGCACTGGTCAGTGGCATCGGCCTGGGCAGCCTCGTGGCGGGAAAAGTGTCGATCCGCGGGGTCGACATGGGGCTCGTGCCACTCGGCGCGATCCTGATGGCAATCGGATCGTTTGCTCTGGCCCTCGGGCCTCGCACAATCTTCGCAGGAGCCTGCGGCGGGACCGGTCTCGCCTGGTTGTGGTCGGCTGCGTCGCTCAGCCTGCTTGGATTCGGGGCCGGGATTTTCGACGTGCCGCTCGAGGCGGCCTTCCAGGAGAAAAGCCCGCCGGCCCGTCGCGGGGCCCTGCTGGCCGCAGCCAATCTGCTCACGTGCGCCGGCATGTTCGGGGCCTCGATGCTCTACGGCCTGCTGCGGAGCCCCAGCCCCTGGGCGGCGGCCCAGACCGCCGCCGCCGCGGTTGATGGCGGACTGGCCGTCGCGCCGCCGCTGCTCTCTGCCAGGAGCATCTTCGGGCTGTTTGGGCTGCTGGCCGCCGCGGCCGCCGGCCTGGCGATCTACGCCGCCCCGCGGGCGTCGCTGCGGATCTTCGTGGCGTCGATCGTGAACGCCACCCACCGCTTCCGCGTTGCCCATGCCGACCGACTGCCCGCCACGGGGCCGGCCGTCGTCGTCGCCAATCATCTTTCGTGGCTCGACGGTTTCATCGTCGTGCTCTCAAGCCTGCGGCCGATCCGGATGGTGGTCTACGGCCCCAACATCCAGGGAAAATTCCTGCGGATGCTCTCCGACCAGTGGCGGTTCATCCTCTTCGATCCAAAGCCCAAGTCGATGGGGCAGGCGCTCAAGGCGATCCAGTCGGGCCTCGCGTCCGGCGATGTCATTGGCATCTTTTCAGAGGGAGGCATCTCGCGGACGGGGCAGATCCTCGGCTTCAAACGTGGCCTCGAATGGATCCTTGAGCGGGTCGAGGCGCCGATCGTGCCGCTCCACATCGACGGCATGTGGGGCAGCCCGCTGTCGTTTTCCGAGGGCCGCTATTTCACGAAATGGCCGCGGGTCTTTCGCCGGCCAGTGACGCTCACCTACGGCACTCCCCTGCCGATCGGCACGCCCTGCCACGAGGCGCGGCTCGCGCTTCAGGAGCTCACTGCGAACTCTGTGAGGAACAGGATGCTGGCCACGCGGCCTGCGGACCTCGTCGCCGCCGCAGCAGCGGCCGAGGCCTTCGACGGCTGCTGCCTCGTGCGTCGCGGCGACCGGATGCTCGTGTCGCTCGCCGCCGGCGATCCACTCCAGGATTCGCTTGGGATCCATGGCGCGAGTTTGCTGGGCATAAGAAGTACCACGGCTGATGCCACGCTGCTTCCGAGGCAATTCGGAGAGATGCTCCTGCGGGAGCGGATCACGATCTGGCTGGCACGCGTGGAACAGGTGCTGGGGCTGGCAAACGAGCAGGCCACCGGCGGCGGCGCGACGCTGTCTGGATTGAAGAACACGCTGGACGTGGTGGTCATGCCGATCGACGCGGTCGCCGATTTGCCTCAGGCACGCGAGGCGTCGGCCCGGTTTCGCGAGGTGTTTGGCGTGGAGCCTGTCGTGGCCTTCGCACCCCGGGAGGCGGGTGGCCTCGTGGCGATGAATTCGCCGCCCGCCCGGGCGACCGCCGACCATGAGGTGACGCTCAAGGCCGACACGGTGGGCCGCGTGGTCAACGGCGTGGTCGTCTGGCCGGAGGCTGCCATTCGGGATCGGCTCGGCCGGGAATCACTCGCCGATCAGGGCATCGTTTCAGGTGAGTCCCGCACGCTCGTGATCGGTGCCACGCTGCCGCCGCGGGCCGGGAATGACCAGGGAACGACCGGCTTCGATCGGCCGGTGGCCTGTCTGCTCGACACCGCTTTTGACGTCGACAAAGAAGGATTTCTCGTCTTGAAAGAGCCGGCGTGACGGCGGGCGGATGCGGGGCTGTCCGCCCGGCCACGCATGAATCGACCGGCGCCGACGGTCCAATCTTGGTGTTGCGGCGAGAAGCGTGTATTCTTCGATGCTGTCGAGCACCCCTAGCTCAATTGGATAGAGCATCGGTCTACGGAACCGAAGGTTGCTGGTTCGAGCCCAGCGGGGTGTATTTGATTCGCGGGGCTTCCCGTCAGCGTGTCGCTCCGCCGGGACGGCAAAAGGAATGAGTCCGCCGGTCCAACGGCGGAGGGGCTCGTCGCAGTGGCTTTTTCGCCATCATGCGTTGCGACAGTGCTTTCCTGCGCGGGGGCGAAAAATCCCAAAGCTCCTCGAGCTTCCGCCGATCCCGGCTCGCCCAAGACTGCTTCGCAGGATGCGAGGTGCAGCACCAGCCGGCGGAAGTCGGCCAAGCGACGGGCGGCAGGATGCCGAGCCGTCGCGTGAACCCGGAACATCGATCTGTGACGTTTTGGGGGTGGTCTGTAGGCTTTTCCCCATGGAACAGCCCCCCTTCGCGCACCGTATCGTCGGCTTCGATCCCGGCCTGAACACCACTGGCTACGGCGTGGTGGAGTGGTCGGGCCGCGGCCTGCGACTGCTCGAGGCAGGCACCGTCAGGTCTCGGAGCGAGTTGCTCGAGACCCGGCTCGCGGAGATCCACGCCGGTGTCCGCGAGGTGCTGCAGGCGTTCCGGCCCGGAGCGCTCGCGATCGAACAGATCTTCGTGCACGCGAAGTTCCCCAAGACGGCCATCCTGATGGGGCATGCTCGCGGCGTGATTTGCCTTGCCGCCGCGCAGGCAGGCCTGGCCGTTCACCACTACCTGCCCAACCGCGTGAAGAGCACGCTCACCGGCAATGGCCACGCGGGCAAGGAGCAGATGCAGATGGCGGTGCAGCGGGAGTTGGGGCTCGTCAGCCGGCCAGAACCGGCCGACGCCGCCGACGCGCTGGCCATCGCACTGGCCGACTATCATCTACGGCTGCGGCCGCTCAATGCCGGGCTGGTCATCGACCGCATCGGGAGTTCACGTCCATGATCAAACGGGTTTCCGGAGTGCTGGAGCGAGTGGAGCCAGCCGGCGTCGAACTGGCGATGGGGCATGCCGTGCACGAGGTGCTGGTGCCGGAACTCGTCCGCCGCGGTCTGCAACAAAAACTTGGCCAGACCGTCACGCTCCACACGCTCGAATTCCTCGAGGGCAACCCCACGCGGGGCAACATGGTGCCGCGGCTGGTCGGCTTTCTGACCGAGGTTGAGCGGGAGTTTTTCGAACTGATCTGCGAGGTCGACGGCGTGGGCGTGCGCAAGGCGCTCCGCGCCATCGTCCGGCCGGTCGGCGAGATCGCCACCGCCATCGAGGAGCAGGATGCCGCCCTGCTCTCCACGCTGCCCGGCATTGGCGCGGCCACGGCCGAACGGATGATCGCCAAACTCCGCCGCCGGATGCCAAAATTCGCCCTGCTCGTGGCCCGCGAGGCCCCCGATCAGGCTGGGCCGGCCGACGTGCTCGCCGAAACCTTCGAGGTGCTGCGGTCGCTGGGCCACTCCGATACGGAAGCACGTCGGCTCGTGGACGGCCTCCGCGAAGCCAAGAAAAAGTACAAGGACGTCCAGGAAGCCCTCGAGGCCATCTACCGCCAGATGCACCGGGGCCGGTAGCGGGCCGGCTTGCTTTCATGCGGGCCGGGGATGCTCACGCCCAGTCGCCGGACGTTCGCTACGGACATCCTGTCCTTCGCTCACTCGATGCTGACTGCGCTCCGGCATCCTGCCTGCGACGACCAATCCGCTGAGACGGATCGGTGCCCGAGCAACGCCGGCTCTCTGGGCGTGGGCATCCCCTCGCGGAATCCTCGATCGGAAAGGCTCGCGTCCTTGCTTCGTGGTGATTGCGACGCCAACATGCCAGTCGCCGTACGGCGAGCCGGGATCGGCGGAAGCTCGAGGAGCTTTTGGATTTTTCGACCTTCTGGGGAATGCGCTGCCGTAGGTCGTGAAAGGAGAAAAATCCACTGCGACGAGACTTCTGCCGATCCCGGCGGTGCGTTGCCCGTCAGGGTTCCGGCACTCCCCTGCCCCGGATTTCTCCTGCTGGGGTAGGATGCGGTTCGGAGACACCCCATGGAAAGCTTCCGTCAGCCCACTGTGCAGGCCGTCGATGATGCGCCGCCGGAGGATCGCGCGCTGCGGCCGCAGCGGTTCAGCGAGATGGTCGGCCAGCGGGCTGTGTTTGAACGGCTCTCGATCGCCGTCGATGCCTCGCGGAAACGGGGCGAAACGCTGGGCCACATTCTTCTCGACGGGCCGCCGGGCCTCGGGAAGACGACCTTTGCCACCTGCATTCCCAAGGAGTTGGGCACCACGCTCCAGATCGCCAGCGGGGCGGCGCTGGCTGCGCCGAAGGACCTCCTCCCCTACTTGACCAATTGCTCCGAGGGCTCGGTGCTCTTCGTCGATGAAATCCATCGCCTGCCGATCGCGGTCGAGGAGTTCCTCTATCCCGCGATGGAGGATTTTCGGATCGATATCACGCTTGGCGACGGTGTCTCGGCCCGCACGATCAACATGCCGCTGCGGCCGTTCACGCTCGTTGGAGCGACGACGCGGCCAGGACTGCTCTCGGCGCCGCTGCGAGACCGGTTCGTGATGCGGGAGCATCTCGACTTCTACTCGCGGGAAGATCTGGCCGAGATCGTGCGGCGGTCGGCCGTGAAACTCGACATGCCGATGGACGATGCGACGGCCGACGAGATTGCCCAACGCAGCCGAGGCACTCCGCGGCTCGCCAACAACCGACTCCGCTGGATTCGTGATTTCTCCACCAGTCGAGCCCAGGGGAGCATCGACGTGGAAATCGCCCGCACAGCGCTTGAGATGCAGGGCATCGACGAACTCGGCCTCGACGGCTTCGACCGCCGCTACCTGGAGACGATCCAGCGAGTGTTTGCCGGCGGTCCTGTCGGCATCGAGGCCATCGCCCACACGATGAGTTCGGCGCCAGACACGCTGGAAGACGACGTCGAACCCTATCTTCTGCGGTGCGAACTGGTGGTTCGCACGCCGCGAGGCCGTCGCCTCACCCCCCGGGGCGAGGAGCATCTGGGGGCCATGCCGAAGATCGGCCCGCAGGGCCGTCTCTTTTAAGGTCGTCTCTTTGAGGGCAGGTACCTGCTTTTCTGCGGCGATTGACCGCGGGGAGCGTGGTTGGGTAGAGTACGCGACTCAATCCCCCCGCCCTGTAGGTGATTCCATGGCCGTTCCCAAGCGACGTCAATCAAATCAAAAGACCCGTTCCCGTCGGGCGCACGACTTCCTCACGCCCCGTCAGTTGACGTTCTGCTCCACCTGCGGCAAGGCCGTGCCAACCCACCGCGTCTGCGGTACGTGTGGCCACTACATGGGGCGGGCCGTCGTCAAGACAGAGGAATGATCCCGTTGGCAGCGGCGACGACTGCAGGGAGCACTGGGCTGGGAACACTGTTCACGGAACACGGGGGGGAGGCCGCGGTGAACATGCCATCATCCGCTCCAAACCCCGGTTCAGCAGCGCTCGTGTTTCCAGGCCAAGGTGCCCAGACCGTCGGCATGCTCGGTGACTGGTGCGATGGCCATCCTGCCGCGTTGGAACTCTTCACGCGTGCCTCTTCCATCCTGGGGTACGATCTGGCGGACATCTGTCGGCATGGGCCGGCCGAAAAGCTCAACGCCACGTCGGTGAGCCAACCGGCGATTCTCGTGACGAGTCTGGCGGCCCTGGAAGTGCTCAAGTCACGCGATCCCGCCCTCGTCAGCGGCGCTGCGATCACAGCAGGCCTCTCGCTCGGTGAATACACGGCGCTCGTATTCGCGGACGCCCTCGATTTTGACAGCGCTGTGCGGGTTGTGGGTGTCCGCGGGCGGGCCATGCAGGAATGTGCCGACAAGCTTGGAAGCAAGCGCGGTCCCAGCGGCACTGCTGCCGGCGGCATGGTCGCCGTCCTGGGGATGGAGCGTGAGCAGGTGGCGAGCCTGTGCGACGAGTGCCGCGGTGGCGATGTGCTGGAGGTGGCCAATGTGCT
>JBILKZ010000124.1:0-11215 GCA_044376405.1 Pirellulales bacterium | reverse complement strand
TAAGCGAGGGCCGCGCGAAAAGAACGCTCACGCAGTATCGCCATACGTTCAAGCTTATGCGGCAGATCGCCACGGAGCTGGGCCGGCCGCTGCTGATACAAGTCGATCTGACCTTCACTGACCGATTCCGGACGTTGCGGGTGGACCAGGGAAAGGCACCCAAGACAATCCATACCGAGACCACGATTCTCCGGCAGGTCGTCAACCATTCCCGCCGACGAAACCTGCTCTCCCGGGATCCACTGGCCGGCCTGCGGCTGGTGAAGCCGAAGCCACGGCCCCAGCCCTGCTGGACGCAGGAAGAGGTGCAGCGGATCCTGGCGGCGTCCCGGCCGCCGCACCGCGATGCGCTGGAACTGCTCGCCGAGACCGGGATGCGGGTGGGCGAACTCAAGCACCTCACCTGGGCCGACGTCGCGCTGGACGGGCCCCATCCGGTTCTCCACATCCGCCCCAAGGACGGCTGGAAGCCGAAGACGGGCGACATCCGCGCAATCCCTCTCAGCCCACGGGCAGTCGAACTGCTCCGATCGTTGCCCCGGCATTCCAAGTGGGTGTTCACGGCACCGCCGCGGCAGTCGGATCCGAAGGGGCAGCGGCAGATCTCGGAACGCCGGCTGCTGCTCCACCTGAAGCGACTGCTCGCGCGAATCGGTCTTCCCGGCCACCTCCATACCTTCCGACACGCGTTCATCTCCCACGCGGCCAGCGAGGGCGTGCCCGAGGCGGTCATCCGGTCATGGGTGGGCCACGTCGACGCCCAGATCCTCAGGCTCTACATGCACATCGCCGACCGCACGTCGCAGGGCTGGATGCAGCGGCTGCACGGCCAGGCCGACGGCACCGAGAAGCCGAAGCCCCCGGCAAAGCCCCGTGGCAGGGCGAAACGGACGGGCAGGTCGGCGGACAAACGGGAAGACAAGCGCGGCGGATAGGCATGCATTGTCCGCCACCACCGGAGGACCTAGCACAGATTCAGCACACGCAGGACGGCCCCGGCGCTATGACCGCGCCGCCCTCCAGCGGATCTAGCACAAATCCAGCACACGCGTGCTGGAAGTTTGATGGTTGAGTTACGAAAAGACTTAAAAACGAGGTACGTATGACACTGACATTGTCAAACAACGGATGGGGTGGGATTTGAACCCACGAGCCGCTTTCGCGACTGCCGGTTTTCAAGACCGGTGCATTCAACCGCTCTGCCACCCATCCAAATACAACGGACGACGATAGCCTCCGTCGGTCCGCGACCTCCGCAGTCTATCCCGTCCGTCAAACCCCTCCAACGCCCGTTTCAGACATAGGGGCTTTGACGGAAACGGCCGGATTTCCTACATTTCCGGGTCTCCCGCACACCTACAGCCTCTTTCCCCCACCCCACTTCAAAATCAGGAACAACAACGCATGGGCGGCATCAGCAACCGGATGAAGGAAATCAAGCGTCGTCGGCACCGCCGCCAGAAGCTTGCCAAGTTTGAGACCAAGCTCAAGAAGGCGACCACCTCCGAGAAGCTCGTCATTGCCACGAAGCTCCGCAAGATGACCACCGGCTGCGATCTGCTCATCGCCCGCATGGGCCTCGAAGAGCGCAAGCGCGGCTAACTGGCTGCGTCCCATCGCTGACGCTTCAGGCTTTTATTCTTGGGCGGGACAACCGTCGGGGACGTTTCCAGTCCAATGAAAGCCCCCGGCATGAGCCGGGGGATAAATGCCCCGCAGACAAGGCCCTGCGGACGAAGCCCCGCTGACGAACTCATGCGCACACGGATAAATCCCGTGGCTACTCGGCCACCCGTTCGAACGTGAACTCGTCCTGCACGAAGTCGATCCGTACGCGGCTGCCCTCGGGGAATTGCCCGCCCAGAAGTTCCCTCGCCAACTCGTTCTGGAGTTGCTGCTGGATGACTCTTTTCAGCGGCCGCGCACCATAGACCGGGTCGTAGCCCAGCCGGGCGATCTCGTCGATAGCCCCGTCGGTGCAGTCGAGCGTGATCCCCGCTTTCGCAGCCTGCTCGACGAGTTTTGCGATCTGCAGGCTCACGATCCTGTGAATGTGCTTCTTGTCGAGCGGATGGAAGACGATCGTCTCGTCGATCCGGTTCAAAAACTCCGGTAGGAACCGGGCCTGCAGCGACTCCTTCACCGCGTCGCGAATCTCCTGCTCGCTGCCCCCCTCCTTCGTGATCTCCTGGATCGCCTGGCTGCCGATGTTGCTCGTCATCACCACGATCGTGTTGGTGAAATCGACCGTGTGGCCGAGGCTGTCGGAGAGCCGGCCGTCGTCGAGCACCTGCAGGAGCACGTTGAACACGTCGCGGTGGGCCTTTTCGATCTCGTCGAGCAACACTACCGAATAGGGCCGCCGCCTCACCGCCTCCGTCAGCCGTCCGCCTTCCTCATAGCCCACATAGCCCGGAGGGGCGCCGATCAGCCGGGCGACGGTGTGCTTCTCCATGAACTCGCTCATGTCGATGCGGATCATCGCGTTTTGGTCGTCGAAGAGCACCTCGGCCAGTGCCTTGCAAAGCTCCGTCTTGCCCACACCCGTGGGGCCCAAGAAGATGAACGAGCCGATCGGTCTGTTCGGATCCTGCAGGCCCGACCGACTTCGCCGTACGGCATTGCTCACCGCCTCGACCGCCTCATCCTGGCCGATCACCCGCTGGTGGAGTCTTTCCTCGAGCACGAGCAGCTTCGCCCGCTCCGCCTCGACCAGCCGTGTCACCGGAATCCCTGTCCAGGCGCTGACCACCTCGGCGATCTCCTCGGGACCGACCTCCCGACGCAAGAGCCGCTTCGTCGGCGCGGCGCCCTTGGCGGCAGTCTCCTTCGCCTCCTTCTCCGAGCCCTCCTGCTCCAGCCGTTGCTGCAGAGCCTTTCGCTTCACATCCAGTTCATAGAGCTTCTGGTAGAGCTCCTCGCCAACAGGCTGCCCCGACGCCTGACGGTCCTTGATCTGCACGCCCGCCTTGTCAAATGCGAGCTGCACCTCGTCGAGCTGCTTCCGCACCTCCTGCGAGCTGCCGACGCCGCTCTTCTCTGCCTCCCACTGCTCCCGGAGGCTGGCCAGCTTCTTCCGCAGCTCGGCCGACTCCGCTTCGATCTCGACGAGCCGTTCCTTGGCGTGCTCTTCCGTCTCCTCGGCCAACTGCCTCGCCGCCAGTTCCAGCTGCACGAGCCGCCGCTGCACCTCGTCGATCTCGCTCGGCACGCTCTGCAGTTCCATCGCGATCCGGCTGGTCGCCTCGTCCATCAGGTCGATCGCCTTGTCGGGCAGGAACCTGTCGGCGATGTAGCGATGCGACAGCTCCGCAGCCGCCACGAGGGCCGAATCCTTGATCTTCACCCCCTTGTGATGGGCTTCATACCGCGGCTTGAGCCCTCGCAGGATCGCGATCGTGTCTTCCACGCTCGGCTCGCCGACCATCACAGGCTGAAACCGCCGCTCGAGCGCCGCGTCCTTCTCGATGTGCTTGCGGTATTCGTCGAGCGTCGTCGCGCCGATGCACCGCAGCTCGCCGCGGGCCAGTGCCGGCTTGAGCAGGTTGGCCGCATCGGAGCCACCTTCTGCAGCTCCGGCACCGATCACGGTGTGCAGCTCGTCGATGAACAGGATCACGTTGCCAGCCGCGGCCTCCACCTCGCGGAGAATTGCCTTCAGCCGGTCCTCGAACTCGCCGCGGTATTTGGTGCCGGCGATCAGGGCGCCGAGATCAAGTGCGATCACCCGCTTGCCCCGCAGGGTCTCCGGCACGTCCGACTGCACGATCCGCACCGCCAGTCCCTCGGCGATGGCCGTCTTGCCCACGCCCGGCTCGCCGATCAGCACGGGGTTGTTTTTCGTCCGCCGCGAAAGCACCTGGATCACTCGGCGGATCTCGGCGTCTCGGCCGATCACCGGATCGAGCTTGCCCTGGCTGGCCCGCTTCACCAGATCGATGCCGTATTTCTCGAGGGCCTGAAACTTCTCCTCCGGGTTCTGATCGGTCACCCGCGACTGGCCCCGAACCGCCTGCAACCCCGCCATCAGCTCCTTCTCGCCCACCGCTGCCAGCTGCAGCACGTTCTTCGCCTTCGAGGGCGTCTTGACGAGCCCCAACAGCAGATGATCAGTCGAGACAAACTCGTCCTTCATCGCGGCCGACTCGGCCGTCGCCGCCTCGAACACCTTGATCAGCTCCTGATCGGGCTGCGGCTGTGCCCCTCCCGACACCTTCGGCAGGTGCGAGAGCTCCGCCTCGATGATCCGCTCGAGATGACCGCGGTCGACCCCGATCTTCTCCAGAAGCGGACGGACGATCCCCTCCCGCTCGGCGACGAGGCTATGCAGGAGATGGACCGGCGTCACCTGCGGGTTGCCGCGGCTGCCGGCCAACTCGACGGCGTTTTGCACCGCCTCCTGGGCCTTGATCGTGAACTTGTCAAAACGGAATGGCATCGTTTCCCCCTTCGGCCGCCCTCACCCGGAGGGAGAGGGGAAGCCGGTTCATATATCTTTTTTGACCTCGAACTCGGCGTCGATCGCGTCGTCGGGCCCCTTGCCGCCGCCGGACTGGCCGGCGGTCGATGCCGCATCCGCGCCAGCGGCCTGGCCGCTCGTGGCCGCATACAAGATCTTCGATAGCGCGTGGGCCGCCTGCTCGAGCGAGTCGTGGGCGGACGTGATCGCATCGACATCCTCACCCTTCGCCATCTCGCGCGCCTTGGTGATCGCCGCCTCGAGCGGGGCCTTGTCGGAGGCCGACAGCTTGTCGCCATTTTCCTTGACGAGCTTCTCAGTCTGGAAGCAGAGCGCCTCGGCACGGTTCCTCGCCTCGGCAAGACGCTGCTTCCGCTTGTCTTCCTCGGCGTGCAACTCGGCGTCCTTCCGCATCCTCTCGATTTCAGTCTCGTTCAGGCCGCTCGACTGCTCGATCTTGACCGTCTGCTCCTTGTTGGAGCCGAGGTCTTTCGCGCTCACCGACAGGATGCCGTTGGCATCGATGTCGAATTTCACCTCGATCTGCGGCGTGCCCCGCGGCGAGGGTGGAATGCCCTCCAGGTTGAACTGGCCGAGGAGCCGGTTGTCCCGGGCCATTGGCCGCTCACCCTGATACACGCTCACGGTCACTGCCGTCTGGTTGTCGGCCGCAGTGCTGAAGACCTGCTTCCGCTCGGTCGGCACGGTCGTGTTGCGCTCGACCAGCTTCGTGAACAGGCCGCCTTCGGTCTCGATGCCGAGCGAGAGCGGCGTGACATCGAGCAGGAGCACGTCCTGCACTTCGCCACCGAGCACGCCCCCTTGGATCGCCGCGCCAAGCGCCACGACCTCGTCGGGGTTGACGCCCTTGTGCGGCTCCTTGTTGAAGAGCTTTTTGACGAGCTCCTGCACCTTCGGAATCCGGGTCGAGCCACCGACGAGCACCACCTCGTCGATATCCTTGGGGTCGAGCTTGGCATCCTTGAGGGCCTGGACCACGGGTCCGCGGCACCGCTCGACGAGGCCGTCGCACATCTGCTCGAACTGCGCCCGGGTAATGGTGACCTGCAGATGCTTCGGGCCCGTGGCATCGGCCGTGATGAACGGCAGGTTGATGTCGGTGCTCTGCGCCGACGAGAGCTCCTTCTTGGCCTTCTCGCAGGCCTCCTGGAGCCGCTGCAGGGCCATCGTGTCTTTCCGCAGGTCGATCCCCTGTTCCTTCTTGAACTGATCCGCGACGTAGTTGATCAGCGTCTGGTCGAAGTCGTCGCCGCCAAGGTGCGTGTCGCCGTTGGTGCTGATCACACGGAACACGCCGTCGGCCACCTCGAGCACCGACACGTCGAACGTGCCACCGCCCAAGTCGAACACCACGATCTTCTCCTGTGCCTTCTTCTCCAGTCCGTAGGCGAGCGCCGCCGCGGTCGGCTCGTTGATGATCCGCATCACCTCGAGGCCGGCGATCTGGCCGGCGTCCTTCGTGGCCTGCCGCTGGGCGTCGTTGAAATAGGCAGGCACGGTGATCACGGCCTTGTTGACCTTGTGGCCGAGGTAGCTCTCCGCGCTCTCCTTGAGACTGCGGAGCACCTTCGCCGAGATTTCGGGGGGCGTGCTGGTCTGATCCCCCGCCTTCACCGTGACATAATCCTCGGGGCCGCCCACGACCTCGTAAGGCACCATCTTCTCCTCGCCGGCCACCTCGTTGTGGCGACGGCCCATGAACCGCTTGATCGAGTAGATCGTTCGCTTGGGGTTCGTGACGGCCTGACGGCGGGCGATGTCGCCCACGAGCGTCTCACCCTTGTCGTTGAAGGCGACCACGCTCGGCGTGAGGCGATTGCCCTCCTTGTTCGCGATCACCTTGGGCTCCTTGCCCTCCATCACCGCGACCACCGAATTGGTGGTGCCGAGGTCGATGCCGATGATCTTTTCACCCTGCTTGGTAGCCATGGATCTTGGATTCCTGTGCTGTGTGTGGGAATGCTGCGGGAACGCTCTACGTCAGAATTGTCCCGTGTTTTCGTTGTCTGAGTTCAATGCAAAGGCCGTGCCAGCCCTGTGGCACGCCGCTCAGACTCCGGAATTGATCGCTGAAAACAAGCAGAAAGCGTCATTTTCGACCATATTTACGCGGCCCCGGTTGAAGGTACAGTTGGACTGTTGCGGCAACGTGCCGCCTGACCGGGAGCCAGCGCCTGCCATTTTGGCGTCCGCGGCTTCCGACACGTTCCACTTCCCACATGTCTGGGGCTCCTCGCATGGCTCAGTCTGGCTCGCAGCGGAAGTCGGCGGCGGAGGCCGCGCGGCCGACTGGTCTCGCAGGTCTGAGGTCGCAGATCGACAAGATCGACAAGGAACTGGTCGGCCTCGTGAACGAACGGGCCGAGTTGGCTCGGCAGATTGGCCACCTGAAGCAGTCGAGCGGTCAGGTCACCTACGACCCTTCCCGCGAGGAATTGGTGCTGGAGCGAGTGGTGGCCTCGAGTGCGGGCCCGCTGTCGAGCGAGAGCCTCAAGGCGATCTGGAGGGAGCTGATCTCAGGCTCCCGCGCGATCGAGCAGCACCTTCGCGTCGCCCACCTAGGCCCGGCGTGGACTTACAGCCACCTGGCCGCCCTCCACCGTTTTGGCAGTTCCGTGGAATTCGTGCCGGTGGCGAGCATCTCGGCAGCCTTCGAAGAGGTCAACGCCGGCCACTCTCACTATGGCGTCGTGCCTCTGGAAAACTCGACCGATGGTCGGATCGCCGACACGCTCGACAACCTTTCGCGGCTGCCAGTGAAAATCTGCGCCGAGGTGCCGCTCCGGATCCATCACACGCTTCTGGCGGCCTGCGACCGCGCAGCAATCACGGAGGTCTACAGCCGACCGCAGGCCCTCTCGCAATGCCGAAACTGGCTGGCCCGCCACCTGCCAAATGCCCGGCTGGTGGAGGTGGCCAGCACGAGCGGCGCCGCCGAGACGGCCGCCAAAACACCGCATGCCGCGGCGATCGCCAGCCGACAGGCGGGCGTGCACTACGGGCTCAATGTGCTCGCCGAAAACATCGAAGACGTGGCCGGCAACACGACGCGATTCGCCGTCATCGGCCACGCCGACGCCAGCCGCACCGGCCGCGACAAGACGTCACTGATGTTCGAGATCGAGCACAAGCCCGGCGGGCTGGCCGACGCCCTCTCGGTCCCCAAGAAACAGAAGCTCAACCTCACTTGGATCGAATCGTTCCCGATGCCGGGCGAGGAGCGGGGCTACATCTTCTTCGTGGAGCTCGAAGGCCATCGCGACGACCTCCGCGTCCGCCGCGCGATCGCCGCCCTTGAAAAACGCTGTAAGCGGGTCGTGATCCTCGGCTCCTACGCCGCCGCCGCCGCAGTGGGCTGAAAAAGGTGCCAGCCACCAAATTTGCGCAGTTTGGCAGATTGCCTATTTTTGGTGGCTGGCACCTTTTTTTCCTTCGCTTTATGATCCGCCGCAAAGGAACTCAATTATGACCCGCAAAAGCATCGTGGCCGGTAATTGGAAGATGAACCTCGATCGCGCCAAGGCGATGGAACTCGCCCAGGCGGTGGCCGGCCGACACGCGGAAGCCGGCAGCGTGGAACTCGTTCTCTGCCCGCCCTCGCCCTACCTCACCACAGTCGGAACGGCCGTCGGACTTGCCGCCAACGGCACGAGTCCGTCGGGCGTGGCAGTTGGCGCCCAAAACATGCACGACAAGGCCAGCGGTGCCTTTACCGGCGAGATCGCGCCGGCGATGCTCGTCGACCTCGGTTGCCGCTATGTCATCCTCGGCCATTCGGAACGACGAACGCTCTTTGGTGAGACCGATGCGGCCGTCAACACCAAGACCAAGGCCGCCCTGGCCGCCGGCCTGACCCCGATCGTCTGCGTCGGCGAGACGCTCGAGGAACGCGAGGGGAACCGCACGCAGGCGGTCGTCACCACGCAGATCAACGGCTCGCTGGCTGGGCTTTCCCAGGCCGATATCGAGAAGATCGTGGTCGCGTATGAGCCGGTCTGGGCGATCGGCACCGGCAAGGTGGCCACCCCACAGCAGGCCCAGGAAGTGCATGCCCTTATTCGTGGCCTGCTTGGCTCGCTCGCCTCGCCGGCCGTTGCCGCCAAGGTGCGGATCCAATATGGCGGCAGCGTGAAGCCCGACAATGCAGCCGACCTCGCCGCCCAACCCGACATCGACGGCGCGCTCGTGGGCGGCGCAAGCCTCAAGGCTGACGATTTCCTCGGCATTGCCAAGGCGTTCACCTGACCGGTTTTCACAGCCGCTTTCCCAAGCTGGGGTATGCCGCCGGCCCGACGTGCGATACCCTGACGCTCCTGTTCGACCGCCATTCCCGCTACCCAGAGACGTTTCGGAGTGCACCGTTCCCATGACCACGTTTGTCCGCCTGTTCCTCGGATCGATGCTCGCCCTCACGTCGCTGTTCCTGATCCTGCTCGTGCTCGTGCAGCGGGGACGTGGCGGCGGTCTGGCCGGGGCACTCGGCGGCATGGGTGGTCAGAGCGCCTTCGGCACGAAGGCGGGAGACCTATTCACCCGGATCACGGTGGGTGTGGCCGCCTTTTGGATCATCCTCTGCCTGCTGGCAACCAATCTCCTCGGCCGGCAGCAGTCGCTCCTCTCAAGTGAACTCGGTGGCGCCGCCCCCCAGGCGACCGCACCGATGACGCCCACGCAGCCCATGACCACTCCCCAGCAGCCCGCCGCGACGGGTGGACCCGCGGCCACGACCGAGCCGTCGCTCAGTCTGCCCACGACGCCCGCCGGCGAGGCAGGAAAAGATGCCGCCACACCTGCTGCAGCGCCGGCCGCTGCAACTGTTCCTGCTGCAGCCACCCCTGCAGCACCGGTCGAGCCAGCCCCCGCCAAGTAGCAGCTTGTCGCCGCGAGTTGTTCGCGAATCTTTCAGCACGCTCTAAGCTGCACGCTTTTAGGAAGAGGGCACGCGACGCATGGCGATCAGCATGACCGGTTGCGGAGAGGGCGTTGTCTCCTCTGACAGCAGCACTTGCCGTGTTGAATTGCGGGTGGTCAACAACCGTTTTTTCAAGCTGTCCCTGCGATCGCGGGATGCATTCGCACTCCTCGAGCCGCGGATCGAGGCCGCAATCCGCAGCCGCATCCGTCGTGGTGCCGTGCAGATGACGCTCGACATGACAGGGGCCGCTGCGCCCGCGAGCCGCCGGTTCGACCGCGGCCAATTGTCAGCCTATCTCGATGATCTCGAGGATTTCTGCGCCACGCACCGCATCCCGGCACCGCGGACGATCGACGGCATCCTGGCGTTGCCCGGCATCCTGGTGGAAACGCCCCCTTCGAGTGATGCCGTCGAACAGAGCTGGCCGCTGGTGGCCCGGGCCCTCGACGCCGCCCTCGACGGACTCGAGGGGATGCGACGGGCCGAAGGCGACGCGCTGGCTCGCGACATGCGGAACGGCTGCGGCGAGATCAGGCAATCGATTGCGGCAATTCGTCAGCGTGTGCCGGCGGTTCTGGCGGAACACCGTGCACGGCTGACCGACCGGGTGGCCAAGCTCCTGGAGGGGTCTGGGGCGACACTCTCCGCAACCGACGTGACGCGGGAGGTGGCCCTGATCGCCGACCGGTCCGACATTGCCGAGGAACTGGTGCGGCTGGAGAGCCACGTAGCCCAGTTCGACCGGCTGCTCGACGAGGAATCACCCGGTCGATCGCTCGACTTCCTGTCCCAGGAGCTGGCCCGGGAGGCCAACACGATCGCCTCCAAGTCGCTCGACGTCGCGATCGCCCACATGGTGGTGGAACTCAAGTCCCGAATCGAACGGATCCGTGAGCAGCTGCAGAACCTCGAGTGACCCGCATCTTTTCAGCTGACCGGTCGCCACGCTTTTCAACCGACCGGTTGACACGGTAAAACATCGGGATGGCACACCGCCCGGGCAAACTCGTCGTCATCTCCGGCCCTTCGGGTGTCGGCAAAACCACGATCCTACGGCGGCTGCTGGCCGACCTGCCCCACCTGACCCCCAGCGTCTCGGCCACCACGCGGCCGCCCCGGGTTGGGGAACAGAACGGGGTCGACTACCACTTCATCGCCTCCGAGGAATTCGAGCGGCGGCGGGCCGCTGGTGACTTCCTGGAGTGCTGCCAGGTCTACGGCCGCCAGTATTGGTATGGCACGCTGGTGGACGAGGTCACCCCCCGATTGGCAGCCGGGGCGTGGGTCGTGCTCGAAATCGACGTCGAGGGTACACTTTCAATTCTGGCACGGTATCCTGAGGCTGTAACGATCTTCGTCGAGCCGTCCCACCCCGACCAGTTGCTCGAGCGGCTGCGGGCCCGGGGGACGGAATCGCCGGAAGCGATGGCCCGCCGGCTGGAGGTGGCTCATCGGGAGCTGCTGCAGTCGCATTACTACCGGCATCGCGTCGTCAATGACAACGACATCGCGGCGGCGGTCACCGCGATCGAGCGGATCCTGTTCGACGCCGGCCTGTCGAATCCCACAGCACATCGTCACCAGCAGCAAGCCCCCAACGACACGCCCAACCACGCCCCGCACACCCCCTCAGGAGCTCAGACATGATCGACGACCTGCGTGAAGAAGAGATCGTCAACAAGGTCGGAGGACGCTTCAAGCTCTCCACCCTCATCCAGAAGCGCATGGTAGCGCTCAACGCCGGCGGACGGCCGCTGGTCGACATCGATTCCGACGACAAAATGCAGATCGTCATCGAGGAGATCAAGCAGGACAAGATC
>JBILKZ010000123.1:0-11324 GCA_044376405.1 Pirellulales bacterium | reverse complement strand
CCGACTCACGATCCCCCGGCTTACGCCGGGGGCTTGTATTTCGTCGCTACGCCACCGCCGCATACAAGCCCTGAGCGCAAGCGACGGGATCTCCCCGACTCACGATCCCCCGGCTTGCGCCGGGGGCTTGTATGGGAGCGGGATCTTGCCGGCCTGTTCCAGCCACGCAATGACCCGGTCGGCCAATTGCTCCGCCGGAGTGGCCGCCGAATCGACGACCAGTTCGGGGCTGAGCGGCTCCTCGTAAGGATCATCGATGCCGGTGAACCCCTTGATCTCACCCGCCCGGGCCTTCTTGTAGAGCCCCTTGGGATCCCGGCTTTCACAGACATCGAGCGGCGCCCGCACGTGAATCTCGATCAAGTCGCCCGGAGCCAGCATGGCACGCACGGCGTCGCGGTCTCTGCGATAGGGGCTGATGAACGCCGTCAGCGTGACGATACCCGCCTGGGCGAAGAGTTCGGCCACGGCACCGATCCGGCGAATGTTCTCCTCGCGGTCCTGGGCGGCGAATCCCAGACCAAACCGCTTGGCGAACTCGTCGCCATGCCGCTCCCGCAGGAGGGCGGGAGCCGCGTTCAGCCCCAGCCGTACGTTGTCGCCATCAAGCACGAAACTCCGTACCCCACGGTCGTGGAGGCGGTGATCGACCAGATTGGCCAGCGTGCTCTTGCCGCAGCCGGAGAGCCCGGTGAACCAGAGCACGCAGCCGCGATGGCCGGCAGCCCGCTCGCGTTCGTCGCGGCTGACCGCGTGGTCGTGCCAGCGGACATCGACCGTTTCGTCCGCGCCGTGGTTTTCACCGCTTTCACGGCTTTCGTTTGCCTGGCTCTTCGTCATCGGCCCACCATCCTCCTTGCACACCATGCCTGGACTACACGCCACATCTGGATTCCCCACCGCGACTGGCCGGATCACTCCCATCCGCCCAGTTTGACCGTGCGTTTGAACCGCTGAGGCTCATCGCCCCGGTTGCCTCCGCCGCGTTCGATGTCGAGCTCGAGGGTGTCACCTGGTCCGCGACGGCCCACCAGATCGGTGAGCGACTCGAAGTTGGCCACCGGCTGGCCATCGATGTGGAGAACGATGTCGCCGATCTGGATGCCCGCGTCCGCCGCCGCCGACCCCTCCTGCACATGCGTGATCAGGCAGGGGCCGATCACCGACTGGCCCGCCACGCCGAGCTTTCCGCCCTTCCGCACGTCGATCTTGGTGTTAGGGAGCTTCTCGGCAAGGGCCGCCAGGGCCGCGTCACCGGCGCCTGTGCCGTAGAGCTGCAACTGCTCCACGCTCCGCAGCCGCCCAAGCACGGCTAGGCTCGCCTCATCGAGCCGCACGCCGTGCACGCCGACCTGCGCCACGTTGCGCAGCCGGGCGAGCAGCCGCAGGTCGTCGCTCTTGCCCGTCCACGACGCATTGAAGAGCACGTGCAGACCACGCTGCCCGCTGGGCAGGAATCCCTCTGTGATGACCGCGCCCAACCCTTCGATCCGTGCGCGGGCCGCCTCGGCCAGCCCCAGCGTGTGAAAGTCGAGCGTGGCCTCGGCCATGCCGGCCACGGCCGCGTCGGCACCCTCGGCAAGGTCCTCGAGTGCACGCTCCGCGGTGGCGGCCAGATCGGCATCCTCGCCGGCCAACATCTCCCGCAGGATTTCAACGGCCCGGCTGCTCACCTCCAGGTCACCCCGGCGGATCGCCTGCCGCAGCGGCTCGATCGCGGCGGGGCCGGCCGCGGCGAGGCTGCGTGTCGCCGCCTCCCGCTGCGCAAACTGCTCGGCCGCCAGCTGATCGATCCAGCCGCTGATCTGACCGGCATCGGGCGGGGTAGCCGGCTCCTCTGCCATAGCCAGACCGGCGGCGATCACCGCCGGCAGGATCAGCCAAGCACGTCTGGCGTTGACGGTAGGGAAAAAACGGAGGGCACGCATCCCGCAAATATACCCGGTTTTCGCCGGGACCGATCGAACCAGCGTCCCCATCCGGTTTCGTCTCAGGCCGGTATTCCCGGGGGTACACTTGGTGGAGTGTGGCGAACGCCCGCCAAACCCTCCCGAGCCGCCGCCCGCCATGTCCCTCTCCATCGCCACCGACCGCACCCCGCGGCCACCGCTGCCGACGACCCGCGCCGAGATGGTCGCGCGGGGCTGGGAGTCGGTCGACGTGGTGTTTGTCAGCGGCGATGCCTATGTCGACCACCCCAGCTTTGCCAACGGCCTGATCGCGAGGCTCCTGGAGGCGGCTGGCTTCCGCGTGGCGATGCTCGCCCAGCCCGACTGGAGCAACTGCGAAGCCTGGCGGCAGTTCGGCCGACCCCGCCTCTTCTTCGGCATCTCGGCCGGCAATATGGATTCGATGATCAATCACTACACCGCCAACCGGAAGGTCCGCAACGACGACGCCTATTCCCCTGGCGGTGCTATTGGCCGACGGCCCGACCGGGCCACGCTCGCCTACTGCCAACGGTCGCGGGAGGCGTTTCCGGGAGTGCCGGTGGTCGCCGGCGGCGTCGAGGCGAGCCTCCGCCGGATCGCCCACTACGACTACTGGAGCGACACGGTCCGCCGATCGATCATCCTCGACTCGAAGGCCGATCTGATCGTCTTCGGGATGGGGGAGCGGACGGTGCTCGACATCGCCCGCGGACTGGCAGCGTCGGCTGATCAGACACCCGACGGCCTTGCCACCACCGCGATGGTGAAAGCCCTCCGCGACAATCGCGGCGTGGCCTATCGTCTCGGTGCCAGCGAGCCGCCGCCATCGGGCGAGGGCACGCTCGACCTGCCCGACTACGACGCGGTGGTCGCCGACAAGCTGGCCTTCTGCGAGATGACGCGGATCTCTCACCTGGAAACGAATCCGCACAACGCGAAGCGTCTCGTGCAGCGGTATGGCCGCGAGGCGGTGGTCGTGAATCCCCCCGCCCTGCCCTTGGAGCAGGACGAGATGGACGAGGTCTACGGGCTGCCGTTCACGCGTCGGCCGCATCCCAGCTACGGCGGCGCCCGCATCCCGGCGTTTGAGGTCGTCGAAACCAGCGTCCAGATCATGCGCGGCTGTTTCGGCGGCTGCACATTCTGCTCGATCACGGCCCACGAGGGGCGAATCATCCAGAGCCGCTCGCAGGATTCGATCATCACCGAGATCAAACTCCTGGCCTCGCAGCCCGGCTTCAAGGGCACGGTCTCCGACATCGGCGGGCCAACGGCCAACATGTATCAGATGCGGTGCTCGCGGCCGGAGGTAGAGGCGAAGTGCCGCCGGCTCTCCTGCGTGCACCCCACCGTCTGCAAACTACTGGGCACCGATCATGGCCCGCTGAAGGCGGTGATGAAGGAAGCGAGGAGTGTCGAGGGGGTGAAGCGGGTGCTCGTGGCCTCGGGAGTCCGCATGGACCTCGCCCGCAAGGATCCCGAATACCTCCGGGAACTGGCCGAGCATCATGTCGGCGGGCACCTGAAGGTGGCGCCGGAGCACGTCGATCCCGAGGTGCTCGACCTGATGAAGAAGCCGTCGTCCGACGACTTCGTCGAGTTCGACAAGGCCTTCAAGGCCGCCAGCCGCCGCGTCGGCAAGAAGCAGTACACGGTCCCCTACTTCATCGCCAGCCATCCCGGCAGTGGCGTGGAGGAGATGATCGAACTGGCGCTCTTCCTCAAGCGCAACAGCTACCAGCCCGATCAGGTCCAGGATTTCATCCCCAGCCCCTTCGACATCGCCGCCTGCATGTATTACACGGGCATTGACCCGATGACGAAGCAGCCGGTGAAGGTGACGAAGGGACTCCGCGACCGACGGATGCAGCGGGCGCTGTTGCAGTTCTTCAAACCGGAAAATTACTTCGAGGTGCGGCGAGCGCTCGAGGAGGCCGGGCGTCAGGATCTCATCGGCTCAGGCTGCGACTGCCTGATACCGGAACGCGCGCCGAAGGAGGCGCTCGACCGCAAGCGGAGCGAGGCGACGCGGGCCTTCACGGAAAACACCTCAGGCGACCACATCCGAGGCGGGCCCGCCTCGGGAGCCCGCAAGGAAGGCCGTCAGCGGAAGAGCGTGGGCTACCGGCCCAAACGCGGCAAGCGGTAGATGACCTCCCAACCGGCAGCCCAAGCCCGCCATCCAAGCCCGCATCGCAAGCAAGGGTCTTTCGGGCAACAGGGGGCTCAACCGGCCGTGTATTCCTTGAGGAAACCGCGGAACTGCACGAGGTGCCCCTCTTCGTCGGCGAGGATGCGGATGCACAGATCCTGGGTGACGTAGTCCTCCCCTTCGACCGCCTTGATGATCTTCTTGTACTGGGCGCAGGCCGCTTCCTCGGCGGCGATCACCGACTTGATCACGCCCACCACATCGGTCGTCACCGTGACGGGCTGGATCTGCTTGCCGAGCACGAGGTCCTTCGATCCCGGGATGTGTCCCCCGAGCTGCTTGATGCGATTGGCCAACTGCTGGGCGTGGCCGATCTCCCCGAGCACGTCTCCACCGAGCGACTTCTTGATCTCCTCAGCCCGCACGCCGTCGAGATTGACGCTGTTGGCGAGGTAGTTCATCACCGTCTCCAGCTCCATGCTGTAGCTCTCGAGCAAGAGGTCGATCGTCTGCTGGGTCGTGACTGCCATGGCATCTCCTGATGGATCGTGTGTGGATTCAAGTGGCGGCATGCTATCCACGACGGGCTACTCCGGCTGCCTCACGTGCCGAATCGGGCCAAAAGTGCGGAGGCAAGCCGCTGGACAAACGCGGGATCCTCGATGTCGTCCCCTGTGATCGTGATCAGCGACTCCAGTGGCTCTCCGGCGGGAGTCCTCGCAAACTCCTCAGTCAGAATCGGCTCGCGGGCGGCAAGCTGGGCCCGGACCACGTCGACGGAGGCATCCGAGGCGTCGGTGCCGACCGCCTGTCGCGCCGCAACGCGGGCAATCGCCACCGCCTCCGAAACCTCCAGTGACAGCCAGACCATGGGAACGCCGGCCTCCCGGGCCGCGTCGGCGAGCATCCGCCGTTCCCTGCGCCGGTTGCAGGCGGCGTCCACCACCACGCTGGTGCCGGCGGCGAGGATCAGCCGAGCAAGTTCGGCCAGCCGCGCATAGGTGCGGCGAGTCGACTCCGGGGAATAGATCGCTGCCTCCTGAACCGCATCGCGGGGCCGGTCGGTCGGCTTCAGACCCGCGATGCGTTTCCGTTCGACGTCGCTCCGCAGGCGAACGGCGCCGAGCGCCGCCGCAACTTCGCCGGCAACCGTCGTTTTCCCACTGCCCGACACGCCACTGGTCGCCACCAGCAGCGGGCGGCGGTCCACGAGCAGTCGCTCCGCGAGCGCCAGATAGCGGTCGGACTCGGCATTGGCGGCAGCAGCAGTCGCTGGATCCGCATACGGCCCAACGTTCGCCTGCGCCGACCGGATGGCGGCCACCGTGGCCCGCACCATCGCCCGATAGATGAGGTAGACAGGCAGCACGACGGCCGCCTGATGGTCATCAGCGGCCTCGATCCAGCTGCTTGTGAACGTTGCGGCCAGGTCGCCGCGGCCCCGCGATTCGAGATCCATCGCCAGAAAGGCCACGTCGCTGGCCACGTCGATCCAGCGGAGCGCGTCGCTGAATTCGATCGAATCGAAGGGAACAAAGCGGCCTTCGTACCGGACGATGTTGGCCAAATGGAGATCACCGTGGCACTGCCGCACGCGGCCGGACCGGCGCCGCGCCTCAATCGCCCCGCTGCAGGCCGCGAGTCGTCGATGCACCGCGAGTTCCAGGGAGCCAACACGCTCGCGGATCTCGGGCCGGTGTTCGCGGAGTCTTCCGAGCGTGCTGTCGATCGCGCTCGTAACCGCCTCGGTCGTTCCCCAGGGCGTTGCCTCATCGGCGATCTCCAGGCGATCCTGGATCCGCGCCATCTCCTTGGCGAGTTGCTCGCAGCCTTGTGCAGACAAGCCGCCGCTGTCGAGCAGCCGATCGAGCCGGCCTGCCTCATCGAACTGTTTCAGCCGGACGGCCCACTCGATCGGTTCGCCGTCTCCGCCGACCTCGCCTGCAACGAGGATCCGGGCGGCCGTGGGCGGTCCGACGATCGGCACCGCATCGAGGTAGAACGCCGGAGCGAACCGCCGATTGAGCCGTACCTCCTCCTCGCAGAAGTGGCGCCGTCGCTCGAGCGAACTGAAGTCGAGGAATCCGAAATTGACAGGCTTCTTCACCTTGTAGACATAGTCGCCGGTGAGAAACACCCACGAGATGTGGGTCTCGATGAGCGTCACGCTCGTGACGGGGTGTGGATAGGCCGCCGGCGAGAGCAGGCGGTTCAGCAGGGCCGGCTTGTGGGCGTCGGACTGTTTTGGGGACGGCGGCATACCACCGATTATCGCATGGCTGAACCAGCCGGGCATTGATTCCGTAGACTGAAGAAGTCGATTTGAAAACCCATCCGCGGAGATGTTTTCGATGCGCATCCCACGTCTGCTTTTCCCGCTCCTTGTTGCCGGCATCGTCGTCACGGGCCCCGCCACGACCGCCCAGGCGGCCGGACCACGAAACCCCTACTCGGGCTT
Organism: Pirellulales bacterium; assembly: GCA_044376405.1. Taxonomy (GTDB): domain Bacteria; phylum Planctomycetota; class Planctomycetia; order Pirellulales; family UBA1268; genus CAMCQY01. The sequence continues at coordinate 4,783 of JBILKZ010000123.1, read as the reverse complement.
CAACCTCTCCGGGATCAACTACGGTGCCCAGCAATGGGATCGTGACCAGCGTGCCGGCCGCGTCGTCTGGCCCTACTACAACACGCCGTCGCGAAGCTATTACCGTGGCTCCAACGTGAGCGTCGGCGGAGTCACGGGCGGCACCGGTGGCACCGTCATCCAGGGCGGCACCTATCGCTCGAGCCCGCGGACCGTCCGCCGCTGGCGGCGGTAGCGAGCTTCACCCGTCTCTCCAAACACGGTGAGGCGACGGAATCGGTGTGAGGATCGCGAGCATTGGGCGTATTCTCGCCCCGCGAGCGAACTCATACCGTTTCGTCGCCGGTGCGATTCAGGACGTGGGCGGGTCGTCCTTCACGCGGAGGCGTTTCACCCGCCTGCCTTGGGCGGGTCGTCCTGATAGATCCGGTACTTCTTCGTGACCAGGGCGCCGCCGCGTTCGAGCGTCCGCTTCGAGAGGTGGTTGCTCTCCAGCACCCAGGAGAATTCCACCTCCTTCATGCCCCAGTCCTGCAGCGGCTTCACGAGCGCCGCCATCAGCACCAGCCCCACGCCCCAGGCCTGGTATTCGGGCACCACGTTCGTGCTGATCGCCCGCATCCGAGTGATGGCCTTCTTGTTCCAGAGCAGCCGCAGGAAGCCGAAGGGAAACAGCCGGCCGTTGATCGCCTTGATCCGCGGGTTGTAGTCGAGCAGGCAAAACACGGTGCCGATCGGCTTGCCGTTCACCTCGGCCACGAGCGCGAGTTCTGGCACGATCAGGTGCCGCAGGCTATCCGCCATGTGCTTCACTTCGCCCGTTGAGAGCGGCACGAAGCCCCAGGTGCCGCCCAGGCTCGAGTTGTAGATTTCGAGAAACATCCGCACCTCTTCATCGAAGCGGCTGCGGTCGAGCGGGCGGACCTTCACGCCGAACCGGTCCTTCACGCCCTCCACCATCGTGGCCAGCTTGGAGTCGAGATTGCCGAGCATCGAGATCTCGCCCCAGAAGGCATAGAGATCTTCGATCTTCCCAAATCCGTTGGCCTCGATCAGCTTTCCATACCAGGGACGGTTGTGCGTCATCATGAAGAAGGGCGCCGTGTCGAAGCCCTCGATGAGCAGTCCGCACTCGTAGTTGAGCGAGGGGTTCACCGGTCCACGGATCGTCTGCATGCCCTGCGCGTGGAGCCAGTCCTTCGCCGCATCGAACAGCCCGCGGGCCGCCTCGGCGTCGTCGTCGCACTCGAAGAAGCCGAAAAAACCCCGCTGCTCCTTGTAGCGTTCGATGTGGCCGGCGTTCACGATCGCCGTGATCCGGCCGACATCGCGGCCATTCCGAGTTGCCAGGAACGACCGGCTCTTCGACCGGTCATAGAAAGGGTGCGGCCGGAAGCCGAGCAACTCCTCTTGCGACATGATCAGCGGCGGCATCCAGCACGGGTCGTCGCGGTAGATCCGCCACGGCAGCTGAATGAACCGCTTCCGCTCCGCGCGGGTGTCCACCGGTCGAACGATGACTTCCGCCAAGGCAGGCTCCATGTCGGGGGGAATGCCGTTGCAGCATCGGCCGGAAACCGTGTCGGGACAAGAATTTCCGCCTGCTGGCTTCATTTTCGGCCCAGTCGTCAGGGTCGTCAACGCCGGCAGAAAAGCCGCTCCCCGCAAGTCCGAACCACCTTTATCCGATGGTACAATACAGCCTGGTATGTGCGTTCATCACGGACGGAACGATCAGCCCGGCAGGATCCGGAGTGCTCGGGAGTTGTCCGACGATGATTGTATCCGCCCGCGATAGTCTGCAGCCTTCGGCCCGCGTCAGCTGCCTGGTCACAGGCGCCACGGGTCTCGTGGGCAACAACGTCGTTCGCCAACTGGTCAACCGCAACGACACCGTGCGGGTGCTCATGAGGCCCGGCCAGTTGCCGGAATCTGGAGCCGATGCGAGGCAGGCGGCAGGTGGCGCATTTGCGGCCCTCCCGGTCGACATGGTCGCGGCCGGCCTCCACGACGAGTCTGCCATGCAGCGGGCCGTCGACGGGGCAACCCACGTCATTCATTCCGCTGCGATGGTGCATTGCGGCTGGCGGCATCTCGCGGAGATGCGGCATGTCAACGTCGAGGGCACGCGGGTGGTGGCCAGGGCGGCCCGGCGGGCCGGCGCGCGGCTGATCCATGTCTCAAGTGTCGATGCGATCGGTCTGCGATCCGACGGCGTGCCGGCCGACGAGGAAACTCCCGCCGGCGGCATGCTCGAATGCCCCTACGTGGTCACGAAGCGTCAGGCCGAGGCCGCCGTGCTCGAAGAGGTCGACAAGGGCCTCGACGCGGTGATCGTCAACCCGGTCTACATGATCGGGCCCTGGGATTGGAAGCCATCGAGCGGCCGGATGCTGCTGGAGGTCGGCGCGGGCCGCGGCCTGTTCGCACCACCGGGCTCCAACGACTTCGTCGACGTCCGCGACGTCGCGCAGGGCATCCTCTCGGCAATGTCCCGCGGCCAGACCGGCCGGCGCTACATCCTCGGCGGCCAAGCGCTCTCCTACCTCGATGCCTGGCGAATCTTTGCCCGCGTCTCCGGCCGCCTGCAACCGCTGGGCATCGCGCCCCGGCCCTTCGTCCGCATGGCGGGCTGGTGCGGCGATCTGGCCAGCCTGGTGACCCGCCGCGAACTGCCGGTGAATTCTGCGGCCACCGGCATGTCGATGCTGGCTCACAATTTCTCCTGCACCCGTGCGGAGGCCGAACTCGGCTACACGCGGCGGCCCTTCGAAGCGGCGGCGCAGGATGCCTGGGATTGGTTCGTCGGCCACGGCTACGTCCGCGCCCTCCGGCCCCGGACGGCGCTGGCGCGATAGCCCCCTGTCGGCGGTAGAATGATGCCCGACATTTCCTGGCGTCTTCCGGCCGTGGCCTCTCTCGCGAACACACCCATGCCGCACATTCTCGTCGTCGAAGACGAAGAGCATCTGGCCATCGGCATCAAGTACAACCTCGAGGCCGAAGGTTTTGCCGTCACGACCGCAGGCAACGGTCAGGCGGCGCTCGCGGCAGTTGCGGAGACGGATACGCCGGTGGATCTGGTCGTGCTCGATCTGATGCTGCCGGGCATGAGCGGCTACGCCGTCTGCGAGGCGATCCGCGAACAGGGCAGCGACATGCCCGTCGTGATGCTCACCGCCAGGACGCTCGTCGAGGACCGAATCCGCGGCTTCGATGCCGGCACGGATGTCTACCTGCAGAAGCCGTTCGACCTCGACGAGCTCCTCTCAATCGTTCGCAACCTGCTGGCCCGTCGGAGCCGCCATGGCCGCACCAGACCCACGGCGATCGACAGGCCAGCGACGGCAGAGCGGGCTCTCCCCGTGGACGACGAGGAGGCGCTGGCCGCCGGCGTCTACCGCTTCGGCAATGCCGAGGTGAACTTCGACACCTGGGAGGCACGCAGCGGTGAAAAGCCGGTGCGGCTCACGAACCTCGAGATGAAGCTGCTTCGCTATCTCGTCGAGCACGAGGGCACCGTGTCATCCCGCAGCGACCTGCTCAAGCGGGTCTGGGGCATGGCCCGCGCGCCGGCCACGCGGACGGTCGACACGTTCATGCTCAACCTCCGCAAGTATTTCGAGACCGACCCGGCCCGACCCGTGCATTTTCTCTCGGTCCGCGGCATGGGCTACCGGTTTGTGAAGGACAAGCCTGCAGCGAAGCCGGCAGCGAAGACAGCCTCACCGGCCGAGGAGGGCGGCGGCCGCGGCGCCGGGGTCGGGACTCCGCAGGAGTGATTCGCCCACCAGCATCGCGCCGATGCCGGCCCGCTCCAGTCGCTCCACATCGGCTCGGCTGCGGATGCCGCTCTCGGCCACCAGCACGCACTCCGACGGCACGCGGTCGCGGAGCCGCAGCACGTGATCGAGGTCGGTCGTCATCGTCCGCAAATCGCGGTTGTTGATGCCGATGAGGGTGGCGCCGAGGTCGAGCACGCGGTCGAGGTGTTCTTCCGAGTGCAGTTCCACCAGCGGCGTCATGCCCATGTCGAGGATCTCCCGGTAGAGGCTCCGCAGCAGGCAGTCGTCGAGGCATTCCGCGATCAAGAGCACGGCATCGGCGCCGTGAGCCCGCGCCTCAAGCACCTGGTAACGGTCGACGACGAACTCCTTTCGCAACACGGGCAACGGCACGGCCACCCGCGCCGATTCGAGATCGACCAGGCTCCCGCCAAACCCGATGGCGTCGGTGAGCACGGAGAGCGCCGCCGCGCCGGCCGCCGCATAGCCGCGGACGATCTCCTCGATGGCTTCACCGGGCCGCAACTCGCCGGCCGAAGGGCTCTGCCGCTTGAACTCGGCGATGAGCCTGATCGCCCCGGGGGCGGACACCGCCGCGAAGAAATCGCGAACCGGCGGCGCGACCGCGAGCCGGCCCTCAAGGGCCATCGTCGGCACGCGTTCCCGCGCGACTGCGACCTCACGGTGCTTCCGGGCCACGATCTCATCGAGGATGGTTGTCATGAGGGGAAGTGTAGCACCGCGTTGCAGGCCGGCTTGCAGGCAACAGTTCGGGGCTGCCCGTGCCCCGTCGCCGGACGTTTGCTGCGGCCATCCTGGCCTCCGCTCACTCCATGCTGACGGGCGCTCCGCCATCCATGGCTGCGCTGGTCAGCAAGGCCGGCTCTCGGGACACGGGCAGCCCCTCACGGACACGGCGACCGGAGGTCGGCAATCGCACACCCCACGACCGCCGGGCAGGATGCCCGGCTCGCACCAGCGACCGGAGGTCGCCAAGCGACTGGCTATCGACAGGCATC
>JBILKZ010000248.1:0-3658 GCA_044376405.1 Pirellulales bacterium | reverse complement strand
GCGGCCTGCGACACGTCGAGCCCCGGCGCAGCGAGCGGCTTGTCCACGAGCAGCAAGACGCGGCCCGGGAGCGTCGTGAGATCGACCGCAACCGTCCATCGGCCATCCTGCTCCACGGGCACGAGCTGCTTCCCGGCGAAGACGTCGTAGATCAGTGGCTTCGACTGCACGAGATCCTCGCGCAGCGTGAGGGTGGCCACCTGCGGCTCGCGCACGTCCTTGATGTAGGTGCCGCCGCGGCCCAGGAAATGGCGGTAGAACCCGCTGAGCCGCTGCTCGGGCGTGAAGATGTCGGCAAAGGGATACTCGCGGTTGTTGGTGACGAAGAGGAGTTGAGCCGAGCCGGCTCGCTTCGTCGCTACCAGCACGGCATCGCCCTCCAGCGGCTGCTTGCCGATGTCGCCGAGGGCCGCTTTCAGTGGCACCCCCAGCGTCCGCGGAAGTTCGGCGATGGCGTCGTGGAAGGTGTTGCAATATCGGGGCCAGAGGCCACCCGGCCAGCCCACCTCCGGCAGCTTCGTGGCGCCGGGCAGCTCGAGCTTCGTGTTCTTATCGACCAGCAGTCTGCCGCCGTCCTTGACGAATGCGTCGATGGCCTCGAGCGCGGCTGTCGGGAGCGCGGCGGTCTGCCCGACGACGAGCAGCGCCTTCACTTCTTTGAGCGCGCCGGCGGAGATCTCGTCTTCGGTGAGGAGCCGGGCGGGGCGGTTGATTTGCGCCAGCGTGTAGTAGGCGTAGAGGATCGGGCTGCCATGCGCGAAGACCGTGCCCCCCTGCGACACGGAATAGAGGATTGCCACCGACTCCGCCGGGGCAAACTGGTTCAGCCAGTTTCCGTAGCGAGTGACGAGTTCGCCGGTCTGGCGTTCCTGCGCGGTCCTGGGCGTGCTCTCGGTGCTGTTCGGCCCCCAGCCGCCAGCGAGGCCCGCGCCCCCCTCGGAGCCGTAGCCGGTGCCGGTAGCGCCGCGGGCGAAGGTCTCGAGCGCCCGGCGGAAATGCGTACCCGGCTGCGGCGCCGTCGGCGACGTGATCCAGATCGGCTGGCCCGGCTTTTGGCCCAGGCGCAGGAGCGATGTCCAGAAGGTCTCCTGCATGTCGTGGGCGCCGTTGGCGTAGATCTGGTCGTTCCAGGTCTCCAGGTAGCGAAAGTCGAGCGGCTCATAGAGCGACGGCAGATAGAGACCGCTTGCGATCGGGGCGTGGTCGGCGGTCGCACAGGTCGAGTGCCGCTGGTTGGGGAGAAACTCGTGCAGCGTCGCTCCGCTGTTCCGATAGACCTCGGCGATCACCTCCGCATGAAACAGGCTGGCCAGCCGCGGCTTGTCGGCTTCGGCGGCCCCCTTCGCCTTCGCCGCCGCCCACTCCGCTTCCCAGCGGTCCTTGAGCAGCGCCATCTTCCGGTCGTAGGCGAAGTCCTTGGAAAACCCGCGCCCCGTGACACCGCAGACGTCGTAGTCGTGGATCGTGCCGACGAAGTTCGGCCAGCCGCGGCCGATCTGGGCGCGGATCGCGTTGCGCCGCTGCATCTCCGCGACGTGCTCGGGCACGCTGTGTGGAAAGACGAACGACAGCGCGCGGGCGCTTTGCTGCCCCAGCAGGAAGAGCATGTTTTCCCGCACGAGGTCGTCGTGGATGGTCGTGCCGGGCCAGGGCACGCGCGGCAGGGCGGGCTGGGCGGCGTAGAGGCCCTTCGTCGGGGGCAGCTCGGCCGGCCAGCGCCGCGTGAGATAATCGTTGTTTGCCATGATGTCCACCCAGCCGTTGACCCCCAGCCGTGTCACAGCCGCGAGTTGCGCGGGCTGCCGCATCGGGCTGTTGAGATTGGGCATACCGCCGGTCAGCGGGCCGACAATCTCAAACGTGAAGGGGTGCTCCACCAGGCCGGCGGCGGTGAGCGTGGCGGTGTAGGTGCCCGGCGCGAGCTGCGCCGTATCGAGCTGATACTCGCGGCGGTCGGCCCCCGGCTCGAGCGTCACCGGCGTTGACGCAACCGGCACGTTGCCGGCCGCTGCCGCGACGCGGAGCTGCGCCGCCACCTTCCCGGCCGCGCCGCGGGCCTCGAGCAAGAGCGGGATGCGGTCTCCGGCATGAAACGACCGGCGCAGCGTGGCCGCCAGCACATTGAGCGAGCCCTGGGCCTCGTCCGCCACCGTCACGAGCACGTCGCCTGTCGGCTGCGGCTGCTTGATCTCCGAAGCGCGGCCGCTGAAGCCTGGGAAATACCCGACGATGCCCCCCTTCGGCCCGCCGAGTGCTTCCGGTAGCGGCGTGTCTTCAGGCACGATCCAGACCCGCAGGCGATAGGCGCCCGGTTTCACGTCCGGCCCGGCCGCAATCTCCCAGGTCTCCGGCGTGACGGCCGGGGTCAGGGTGACGGGAATCAGGGCTGCGCCGACGCGATCGGTGCGCGAGAACCACGCGCCGCATTCTCCCGCCGTGACCGGGTCGTTGGTCCCGGCGGGCAACAGCGCGGCCAGCAGGCGGCCCTGGGGCATGATCTCGCCGAGCGGCTTGGGGAGTTTTAGTTGCCGCGGCTGACCGCGGATCCAGTTGGCCGTGTCGAGTTCCACCACGGCCGCGGCCGCGCCTGTGGGACGAAAGAGTGCGCGCGGAAAGAGCCCGAAGCGCACCGGCCCGCTCAGCGGCGGCACGGCGGTGGCGCTCAGCTGGAGCGTCTGACCCCCTGCCAGGTCCGCTTCCCACGCCAGATGCTCGGCCCCCGCCCAGGTGTCGACCTGCCGCATCGTCCACCGCAGGCCGTCGCCCCCTTCACGGGCGATCGTGAGCGCCCGCGTGCGGCCGGCATCGATCACCGACTGCTCGGCCCCCGGCACGGCGCCGATGCCTGCCGCCGGGAAAACCACGCCGTCCGGCGCGAGCACGCGGGCTCCTTCCATGCGGCAGGGATAGCAGCCTCGCACCAGGTAGCGACCGGCCGGCCCCTCCACGGCCACGTTCAGCCGCTCCGGCTGCACGAGGTAGGTGAGCTTCGCATTGCCTCCGCGGGTCACCGTCACCTTCACTTCGGCTGGCGAAATCTGCTCCACCGTCACCGGGTCGGTCGGTGTGGCGGCGACGGGCTTGCCGCCGGCCGCCTCGAACACCGCGAGGGCCGGCGTCTTTCCCTGAGCAGACTGGACGGTCTCCAGCAGGACGTTGCCCTCGAGGTCGGCCAGCCGCGTCACCTCGCCGCTGGCCGACAGCCGCACGACATATCCGCTCGCGCCGGCCACCGCCGCGATCTCGCGCTCCCCCTGGGGCAGCGCGGTCACAGTGACAGCGCTCGCTGGCGTTTCGGCGGCGTGGGATACGGTCGCAAGAAAAAGGTGGCAGGCACCAATTATCAAAAGCCCCCGGCTGAAGCCGGTGGGGTGACGCGTGGCCCGGAAGCCCCCGGCGGAAGCCGGTGGGGTGACGCGTGGCGATAACAATTGGCGTGTTGGATTCAATGTCCGGATGGTGATGGAGGGCGTCATCCCCTCGCTTCCGCGAGGGGCTTTTGGGAGGGGGGTAGTGCGCGTGGGGATTGCGTGGGGTTACTCGACGCTCGCTTCGCCCCATTCCTTCGGCTCGAGCCGCGATTCGTTCGGGATGTCGTCCACGACGTTCGCCGAGAAGCTGTTGTTGGCGAGATACGCGCGGCGGACCGCCTTCCCGA
>JBILKZ010000247.1:0-3666 GCA_044376405.1 Pirellulales bacterium | reverse complement strand
GGGCAAGGTCGTCGACGCCACCCGCGACATCTCGTCGCTCGAGCGGTCGCTCGACGCCAACCTCAATACCTTGGCCTCCGCGGGACGGTTCGACGAGACGCTGGCGACGCTTGCCGCAGCGGTCCAGTTGTTGGCCGTCCGCGCCGGCGACGCGTCGAGCGATGCTCGCCGGGTTGAGTTGCAGGCCGCACGCCGCAACGGAAAGGCTGCATGAGCCGCAAAGCCGCTGTCGCCGGGCCGACAATCTCGCTGTTTCCGTTCCTTGCCGTGCTGCTATGCACGATGGGGGCGCTGCTGGTCGTGCTGGTGCTCTTCAGCCGATCGGTGCGGCAGAACGAGACCGCGAAGCTCGACAAGGAACAGGAGTCGCTGGTCGAAGAGCTCGAGCTGGCGCGAGACAGCCTCGCCTGGCGTCGCGAGCAGATGAATGGCGTCCGCGAGCGGACGGCCGAGGACCTCGCCAAGGCGCGGATGCAGCTGGCGGGCATCGAGGAGAGTTCGCGGGCGCTGCAGGATGAGTTTGCGAAGCTGGAACGCACGGCGGCGGCGCTCGCCTCGCAGGGCGCAACCGTGACTGCTGACGACGACACGCTCCGCGGGCTGGAGCAGCGGCTCACCAGTTCACGCGAGTCGCTCGACAAGGCCCGCGCCGGCCGCGACACCAAGCCGCCGGCCTATGCCGTCGTGCCCTATGCAGGCCGCAACGGCACGCACCGTCGGCCGCTCTACATCGAGTGTTGTGGCGACGGGGTCTTTCTGCAGCCCGAAGGCATTCGGCTGAGTCCGGGCGACTTCGAGGGGCCGCCCGGCCCGGGCAATCCGCTGGCAAGCGCCCTGCGGGCGGCACGCGAGCATGTCGTCGCGGCGCAGGGCGGCACGAACGATCCCGCGGCACAGCCCTATCCCCTGCTGCTCGTGCGGCCGTCGGGCGTGATGGCCTACTACGCGGCTCGCGAGGCGATCCAGTCGTGGGGCAGCGACTTCGGCTACCAGCTCATCGACGAGGATTGGACGCTCACGTTTCCACCTGCCGATCCGACGCTGGCGCAGGTGGAGAAGCGGGCGATCGACGAATCTCGGGCGCGATTGGCCTGGCTGGCGGAAGTGCGGCCGACGCGGCCCGCCAAGCCGACGCAGCAGTATCGCGCCGCGCCGACACGAGGCGGCGTCGTCGCCGATGGCGGACCGAGCGTGCTCGGCGACCAGTCGCGATGGGACTGGAAGAACGGACAACAGTCAGGCGGCGCTGCCGCTGGCGGTGGGGCCGGCCCGGAGGGCAGCGGCGGAGGCCTGGGCACAGGTGGCGACGGCAGCGGCGAGGGGGGCTCAGGCTCAGGCGGCCGTGGCAGCAGTGTTGCCGGCCGTCGCGGCGCAGGCGGCCTGCCGGGTTCGGTGGGCGCAGGTGGGGCCGATGGCCCTGGCGGCGACGCCATTCTCGGCGGTGGCCCCGGCGGTGCTGGCGGTGCTGGCGGCAGCGATGCATCCGCCGTTGGCGGTCGTTACAGCAGCACATCGAAGTTTGGCAGCGCGGGTGGGGGAGCGACTGGTGGCGGCGCAGCTTCCGGGAGTCTCGCCGCGGCGGGGACGAGTTCCGCAGGCGGCAGCGGACCGAGTGCTGGTGGCACCGCCGCTGACGCTGGTGGCACTGCCGCTGGCGCCGGAGGTGTTGGTGGCACCGCTGGTGGCAGCGCTGGTGGCAGCTTCGCGGCTGGTGCTGGTGGTGCGAGCGGCGGAGGCTCGGGCAGCGGCACGAACAAGGGTGGTGGCTCGGCGGGCGGTGGCAGCGGACCGGCGATGCCGGGGCTCGTCCAGTCTGGCGCCGCTGGCGGCGGGCAGGCTGGCGGTGCAGCAGGAGCTTCGGCATCCGCGTCGATGGCCCAGTCGCGCGGCAAGAACTGGGCAAGCCTCGCCACGCAGGATCGCCCGATTCCACTCACGCGGCCGATCCGCCTCGAATGCTCGCTCAACGAATTCCGCCTGATTGACGATTCCGGTCGCCGTGTGGAAACCCGCATCCCAGTGCCCGGCGATACCGCCGAGGCGATCGATCCGCTTGTTGCGGCCATCCATGCGCGGGTCGACCGGTGGGGCATTGCGGGTGATCGAATGTATTGGAAGCCGCAGCTGGTTCTTTCGGAGACTGCCGACGGCCGGTCGCGTCGCGAGGATCTCGAGCGACTGCTCGCCGACAGCGGGCTCGATACGCGGTCCAGCGACGTCCGCGACGTGATTCGTCCCCTGCCCCCCGTGAACCGCACCACCGCGGCTCTGCCCGCCCGCTGAAAAAGTGGAGACCGTGTGATGCCGCGTCCCAGGCCCGAAGACATCAGCTCCGCCGGTCAGGATTCGTTCCTCGACGTCGTCACGAACATCGTCGGCATCCTCATCATCCTCGTGATGCTGGTGGGTGGGCGGGCGAAGAAGGTGATCATGGACGCGATGCCAGCCCGCGGCGAACGCGTGGCCTCGCTCGAGCGCGAGGTGGAGACGCTGGATCAGACGGTCGCCCTTGCGGAGAGCGAGGTCGCGGAACTGGCGGCGCAGGGCCGCACGGTGGCAACAGCTGCCGCCTTTGCCGGCGAGGCGAGGCTGCACCTTGCCACGGCCGTGTCGGCGGCCAAGGTCGAGGTCGACCGCCTCAAGCAGGAGACGGATGCCGGGAAGGTGAAGGCCGCCGAGGCGGCAGCGCGGCGCAAGGAACTGGAGACGGAGATCGAACGGTGCACGCTCGAGGCGGAGGGGCTGGCGCACTTGCCGGCCACGACGAAGGAAGTGCTGGCCTATCCGACACCGGTCGGTCGCACCGTGAACGGCGAAGAGATTCATTTCCGTATGGGAGAGGGGCGGATCGCGTACATCCCGATCGAAGACCTCTTCGAACTGGCCAAAACACACACGAGGCGGCACTCCGGCTCCATCGCCGAGATGGCGAATCGGATCGAATCGGTCGGCCCCGTGCAAGGCTTCTCGCTCGACTACGTGATCGAGGCCAAGGTCGATCAGGCCCGTGGGCAGGTGTTGATCCGGTCGCGGGAATGGGTCGTACGGCCGGTGGGCTCGGGCAACGGCGAGACGACAGACGTCGCGCTCTCGCCCCATTCGCGGTTTCGGCAGGTGCTTTCCGCCGTGACGCCCGATGCCACGGTCACGCTCTGGTGCTATCCCGACAGCTTCGACGCCTACCGCACGATCCGAGAGGAGTTGCATCGGCTCGGCATTCCCACGGCGTGCCGGCCGATGCCCGAGGGCGCTCCGATCGGCGGTTCCACCGAAGGCAGCAAGTCGGTTGTGCAGTAAGACGTGCTCGCCGAATACGTCGATCGCCAGCGTTTCGCGGCGAAAAATGAGCTTCCCGGATTGCGGAGCGATTCCCTAAGCTTCCGGTCTCCTTGGAGACCAAGCACATGAAGACTGTTTTTGGGCCGCTGTTTGCAGCGGTGTCGTGGCTGCTCGTGGTGGGTGGTGGGATCGGGTTTGCGCAGGTGCAGGCTGTAGAACCGCCCACGTCGGTGCCGGCTGCAAACGCGAATCCGTTGGCCGATCTGCTTTCGATGGCGTATCAGCCCAAGGACACTCCAGCGGGCGCGGTCCGCCTCGCCGGGTCATCTACGCTGCAACAGGCCGCGGCGCACTGGGCTCATGGCTTTCATCGGCTCCATCCCGATG
>JBILKZ010000035.1:0-31989 GCA_044376405.1 Pirellulales bacterium | reverse complement strand
CGATGGTGGCCGGCCGCGGACGCGCCGCGTCGAGGCGGGCCACGCCGCGCACGGCGGGCCCACGCGACTCGGCTACCAACCATGCAAACGCCCCTCCGGCTCCACGCCCGACGACCGCGATCCGGGCGGGATCGATCGCCTGCTTGGCGGCCAGCGTGGCCAACGCCCGCTTGATACCACCGATGTCCTCGCGGCCCCACCGCTGCGGATCGACCGAGCCAGGCAGAATCACCGCCACGCCATGCCGCGCCGCAGCCGCCTTCCACTCCGCCGCCTGGGCGTCGTCGATCGGGCCTCGCGGCACGTCGAGAAAGACGATCACCCCGAGCGGCTCCTTGGAGCCCACCGACGGCAGCACCGCCAACGGTGGCTGGGCCACTTCGGCAGCCTGCAGGCGTTCGACCGTCACGGCATCGCCTGCCGCATCGCCTGCCGGGGCAACCCCGGCAGCTGGAGCCGCAGCGAACGGCGGTATTTGCTCGAGAAGATCGCCGGGAAGATCGGCCGGCATCGCCACCGACTCGATCGACAGGGTCTGCCGCTTGCCATCACGGTCGACGACGAGCCCAAGCGTTTTGCCAACGTCTGTGCCCGCCACAATCCCGGCCAGCGCACTCGCCGAGTCAACAGTGGTGGCATCACCGGCGCCGGCGGTGTCTCCTTCAGCCGACGGCGGCACAACGGCTTCTATCTGGTCGCCCGCGGCGATGCCCGCCTTCGCCGCCGGGCTCCCTGCCCAGACCCAGGCCACTTTCACCGGACCCGGCCGCGGTTCGCGGGCGGCCGAACGCACCGGCACGATGCCGAGCATCGGTCGCCGCCACGGCGGCAATTCCTTGACCAGCGTAACCTGCACATCGATGCGGGACGGCAGAGCCGCCTGTTCACTTTTTGCCTGCTCACCTTTTTCCTGGCCGGCCGACGGTCGAGCATCAGCAGCATCGCCGTCAGGCCGCAGGGAAACGGCGCCGGCGGCCCGTTCGACGCTCAGCCGCACGGCATCGCCCGCGTAGCGTGGCGCAAGCACATGGCGGAGTTCCGCGATCCTCGTCACAGGCCGACCATCCGCGGCGACGATCAGATCGCCCGCCCGCAACCCCGCCTTCGCCGCCGGGGATCCCGGCCGGCAGGTGGCGATCCTGGCCTCGCCGGTGAACGGATCCCGCGCGCTGTACCCGATGCCCAACACGCCCGGAGACAGCGTCTCTCCATTTTTCAATCGCGGCAGCACGCGGAGCATGTCCTCGAACGGCACTGCGAAGCCGATGCCTGAGTCGTAGAGTTCCGTACCCAGATTCATGCCCGCGGTGTCGGCCGGCAGCGGGGCGAGAATGCCGATGGCCCGACCCCTGATGTCGATGAGTGGTCCGCCATAGTTGGCAGGCGAGATCGAGGCATCGGTCTGCACGGAGCGGCCCCACGACCGATTCGTGGCAGACAGGATGCCGACGGCGACACTCGGGACGGCGCCGTCCCAGGCACGCCCTACCGCGATCGTCCATTGGCCCACCGCCAGTTCGGCCCGCGGCGCCCACTCGGTGACCGGCGGCGGCGATTCATCGATCCGCAGTAAGACGAGCCCACGGGACAGATCGCGTCCCACGACCCGGGCCACGCGACGTTGACTGCCCGTCGCCGACGGCAGCATGACGATCGCCTGACGGGCATCCTGCGGCACGGCAAACGACGTGGTAACAATCCAGCCCCCTTCCTCCACGACAACGCCCGTCGAGGGACCGCTGGCAGGAGTGACTTCAGATGACGACGCGAGCGCCGCCTCAGAGACACCGGCCGTCTCGATCCGCACCACAGATGCCGCCACCCGGTCGACCGCCGCCCGGATCGCAGCCTCCTCCGCAAACGGGAGATCCTCCGCAACGGCCATGGGCGTCGAAGCGACGGCCCCGAGCACGAGCCACGGCCACAGCCAGATGCGGCGCTGCGTCATCGCTTCCTCCCCGCCGCGGGCCGCGGGCCGAGATCACACTCCACGATCGCTCCGGTGCGGACGACCGACAGCCGCACCGCGTCCCCCGCGGCGAGTGCCGTGAGCGCCTGCTGCAGCGCGGCCCGCGAGGCCACCGACCGGCCGCCCACTGCGATCACAAGATCATCGGGCCGCAGGCCGGCCCGTGCCGCAGGGGAGTCGGCGGCGACGGTCTCGATGAAAGGGGGCGTGCGGTCGAGCAGGTCGGGCACCAATACCAGCCCCAGCGTCGCGGGATCGAAGCCCGGCCCCGCAGTCGTGCCAGCGGGAGCCGCCGGGGAAGCGGTGCCGGAGATGATCTCGGCGTAGCCCTCGTTCAGCGCCGCCGTCGGTATCGCGTAGTTGAGCCAGATGCCGCTCCCTGAGGCCCGCAACTCCTTGCCGAGCATGCCGATCAAGCGGCCCCGCCAGTCGATGACCGCTCCTCCCGGCGAACCGGGATTGTTGGTCGTGCAGTCGAGGATGTAGACGTCGCCACGATACGGAACCTCGTAGCTGCCCCGGCGGGCCTCGAGTGGCACCAGCGCCGACACCACGCCGTGTTGGGCGCTGACACGCTCGTCTCCCACGGCAACGCCAAACAGGTTCGAGAGGGCGAAGATTCTCGTCCCCACCGGCACGGGATCGCCAGCGGCGAGCGTGAAAGCGGGCAGTTCCTCGGCCTCGATCGAGAGAACGGCCAGTTCACGGCGCGGATCAACGCCCACCATCGTCGCCCGATACCGGCGGCCGTCATCGAGCACGCACGAAAGTTCGTCAGCATCGAGCACGGTGCTCATCACAGTGACCACGTGCCCCGCGGGAGAGACGAGCAGTCCTGTCTGGTAGGCCTCCAATCCTCGCACCCCGCCGGCGCCATGAATCTTGACCACTTTCCTCGCAGCGCCGGCGATCGTCTCCTGTGGCGATGCGGCAGCAGCCCGGCTGGCGATGCCCGGCACCCAACCGTCCCCGCCCACCAAACCGCTCCCCGCCACCACGGAGCAGATCACCATCATGGCACCAGTGTGGATGGCACCCGCATGTCGGATCATGTGCCACCTCCCGGCAATGCATTTGCCCCGTTCGGCGTCGTCTCGCCTCCGGCGGCCTCACCGTCAGCCATCTCAAACGCGGCCGTCTCCACACGAAACTCCCCGAACAGGTCGTTGCCGTGCCGCACCTCGATCACGGCGGGCATGCCCCTCGGAAGATCCTGGGGTCGATTCGGCCCTGGGAACGTGAAGCGAGCCTCGCAGGGATCGGCATCGGGGGCCGTCCAGAGTTCGATGCCCGACACGGCCCCGTCGTCTCCCATCGTGAAGCGGGCCTCGACTCCTGACACGGACGTCTCGAGCACATCCACGAGCTGAGGGGCATCGGCTTCTCCGAAGGAGCGGGGATCGAGCGGCACCGCGCCCCAGTAGCTCGTGCGGCCCAGGGGTCCGGGGCCTTCACGCAGCAAGCGCCTCCAGAGCAGCAGTGCCGCC
Organism: Pirellulales bacterium; assembly: GCA_044376405.1. GTDB lineage: Bacteria > Planctomycetota > Planctomycetia > Pirellulales > UBA1268 > CAMCQY01. The sequence goes on along the minus strand of JBILKZ010000035.1, from coordinate 28,533 downwards.
AGCATGCCGCCGCTGCCCGGCGGACTCGGGTTCACGTCCAGCTCGCCCGCGGCATCGACCCGTGTCGTGCCGGTGGGAAGATCGATCACGCCCTCCTTGTCGGAGAGTTCGATCCGAAAGGGCTCGCCAGTGGCCAGCCTTCCGGACAGGATCCAGCGGCCACCCCATGCAGCCTGCCCCCCGCCGGCAGCCAGCGCCCTGGCGACGCGATCGCGCTCCACGGTGTTGAAGTGATGGTTGGTGAAGCCGCGTCGGGCCTCGTAGAGCGGCTGCACCGCATCGGGCAGCGCGGCCGGCGGCGTTTCAGCCGGCGGCTGCCCCTTGCCCGCCGACTTCTGCGGCTTGCCCTCGACGATATTCACCAGATCTGCAGCGGTATGCACGCCAGCCAATCGGACGAGAATCTCCTCGCGGCGGCCACCGCGGCGATACACCAGCGGCACACGCCAGCCAGCCGGCAGCGTTCCGAGCACGTTCTTGAACGCATTCACGGTGCGGACACTGCGGCCCGCCAGCGACACCACCTCGTCGTCGTATCGCAGCCCGCGCTTCCAGGCATCGGACGATTCGAGAATGTCCGACACGACCACGCGACCGTCGGCGCTGGTGGCCACCGTGGCGCCCAGCGTGGCGTGATCGACCAGGCGTCCCCCCTTGAGCATGCCGAGAAAGTTCCGCAACTGGTTGGCCGAGATGGCGTACCCCACCCCCACGTTGACGCGGCCACGCTTTTCGAACGAAGCCCTCCCGTTGACGCCGATAACCCTGCCCTGCGCGTCGAACAGGCCGCCGCCGGAGTTGCCGGGATTGATCGCGGCATCGACCTGCAGGCAGTCGGCGTATTCGAGGATCGTGCCGGCCGGAAACTGATAGCGCCGCGTGCCCGACACGATGCCGGCGCTGATCGACGGCTGAAAATCCGTGGCGAGCAGAAAGGGATTCCCGGCGGCGAAGCAGAAATCACCGACCTCGACCTCATCGCTGTCGGCAAGCGTGGCAAATGGAAAGTCGTCGCGGCCCAGGAGTTTGACGAGCGCCACGTCGCCAGTGGGATCGAGGCCCACGAGCACCGCGTCGTAAAGGCGGCCGTCTGCGAGCCCACACTTCATTGCGATTCCAGCCGGCTGCACGACGTGAAAGTTGGTCAGCGCATAGCCATCGGGGCTGATGAGCACCCCCGAACCACCCCCCGCCTCACCGGCGAAGATCGCCACTGCTGCGGCCGATGCCCGCTGCATGACGTCGATCCGCTGCTGCTGGGCATGGAGCACCGCAGACGGCACGTCACCCGCGGTTTTCGGCGTCTCTAATCCAGGTGTCTCTCCGGCACCAGCAGCCGCGTCTTCCGATCGAGCCGTCGCGATGGCGATGCACAAGAAGACCACTCCGCCCAGCCAGCAGGCCAACATGCCTGCCGCAATCGGTCGTGCTGCTGTTGGTTGGTCGATCCGCTGCATGAAAGCCGCCTTCTGCCGCCTCGCGCTCGTCAACGAGCGCTCGTCCCTATCGCTCGATCACCGGGTTGATGAACCGCACCGCACCACCGATTCCACCTCCGGCCCCAAAATCGACAGTCACGCTGATTCTTCTTCCATTCGTCAGATCGACATCGATCGGAACGCCGCCGCCATCCGGTTGCGGATCATTGCCGACAACGCCTTGGGCGGCTCCACCCGCCGCGCCGACCTGCTGACGAAACAGTTCCCGGTCGTCAACGGCGACGGCCACCACAGTGGCGTCGGCGGCCTGCGGCCCGGCAACGGCCTCGACGACGGCACGAAAACGCCGGCTGTCGGGCGGCAATCGCCAGACCGCGACGGTCCGTGGTCGCATGATGATGGCGGGCACGGACGCTCCGGCGTCAGCCCGCGATCCATCCGCCGACAGGCTACGCGGCTTGCCCGCCGTCGACTCGATCGTCCGCGGCGCAAAAAAGGCCGCCAGTCCATCACCACGGGCATCACGGCCCGCAGCAGCACCGCCACGGGGGACCAGTCCGCCGAACCATGGCTCCACGTCGATCTTTTCCGCGGTGAGGCTGGCCAGCCGTACGATTCGGCCAGCGGCATAGTCGACCCCGACAAACAGGGCGGCGGGGAGACGTATCTCGCCGTCGATCACGAGTGCATCGGCCGACCACTCCAGACGACTGCACCGTAAACCGCCGCCAGACACCGACACCAGCGCGCGGCCCAGCGCGGCTGCCGCACCGGCTGGCTCATCTCGCAACCACCGCAGGCCAATCACCTTCGATCGCTTGACTGGGATCGTCTCCTCTTCGAGCACCACGGTGACCGTGTCGGCCGACACGCCCGTGATGGCACACTCCACGAACTCGTGGTTCTCGTCGGTGCCGACGACGACGAGGTCTTTTTCCGTTCCTTCGGGGATCGATCCCTGCCACGGAGCCGCCACATCGACGGCGGCGGTCTCCGACAGCCACGCGATCGACCGCACGCGGCCGGCCGGCAGTTCGATCCGGCCCTCTGGCCGCATCAGCACCGCCGGCTTCTCCCCCTGCCACGCGAAGTCATCTCCGAAAAGCGTCGAACCATCGACCAACGTGAGCACAAGCTTGGGCCGACCTTCGGCACTGGTGGCCGGGCGGGAGGTCCGTCGCACCGCCCGCACCCGCTCACCGGGCACGGAGAGTGGGCCGCCGGGGCCATCGGCCAAATGCACGCCCGCGGCATCGATCCGCTCGAGCCGGCCGGCTATCAGGGTGCCGTCGCCCTGCTCCACCTCCACCAGCAGAGGCCCCTGCGGCGGCACGTCTGCGGCATGGGGCACACCCGCAACGGACCAGATGAGGACCGACGCGACAGCGGCCACGACAGCCCTGATGGCGGCGAAGGGGACGAACGTGATCCGCACTACCGCTTCTCCTCGCCGGAGGCCAGCCGTTTGAAGTATTGTTCGATCGCCTCGCGGTAGTGCGCCGGAAACTCCCGGCCGATCTGCTGCAGTGCCTCCTCACGCTTGTGGGGCGGGAGCTTGCCCCAGCCGTCCGAGTCGCCGATATCCCGTTTGGTGACCTCACCGGCTCCCTTGCCGCCCGCGATGCGGCTCTCTTCCATCGGCGTGCCGTTGCCACTACGGCCACCGCCACCGCCACCGGCGCCGCTCGACGACTGGCTCTGCTGCTGCTGTTGCTGTTCAATCTGCTTGATCATCTTGTCCAGTGAGTCGATCACACCATCCTGGACCGCCAGCGTCTTCGGGCCGGCACGGCCCAGATCGAGCCGGCGGGTGATGTCTCGCATCCGCCTCGCGATGTGGTCGAGCGACTCGTCCTCGAGCGACGCAATATCGGCCCGCAGCAGCCGCGCCACCCGTTCGTACCGCACCGGAATTTCGCTGGATCGCTCGAGCAAGCGGTCGAGTGATTCCACGGCCACGTCGGCCTCGAGCAGCCAGTGCTGGCAGGCGGCGCGATGGAACAGCAGCGCTGCGGGATCGACGGCGGTGGCTGGATCGATATCGGCCAGCAGCGCAAGCCCCTCGTCGAAACGATCGCGACGGACACGTTCTCTCCCCAGCCAAAGCCGCACGGCATCACGCTCGAACGCATCGGTGGCTGGATCGGCCAGCCAGCCCAGGTCGGGTGCTGCCGAACCGGCAGCCGCCTGGCTGTCCGCCGTGCTCTGCCGCAGCGATGCGCACCGGGGATCGACCCGTGCCAACGAGTCGATCACATGATCGAGCAGATCCGCACCGGGAGCGATCGGCTCCTGCTCGGGCCATGTCTCTCTGGCTGCTGCCATGTCGGCGACCGGCACCACGCCCGCCGACGCCATCGTATCGAGCCATGCCATCATCCTTTGCCGTATGTCGGCATAGGAGGGGATCGACCACGACGGTGGCCGTTCCAGATCGCGGTCCGCGGCAGCCGGTGTGGGCTGGCCGTGCATCGGAGCGGCCGTCGCTATTCTTCCGACGAACGCCATCACGGCCACGATGGCCCACAGAATCGGTCTCGGCTCCATGCGATTCTGGCCTCCGAAGGGGGTCGGCACGCCGGCGATGCGAACGGTTGGAATCATACCCCACCATCATATCCGCACGGTGCTGCCAAGGGGAAAAAACGACTGGGACGGCCCGCCCAGCCGCTCCAATGCCCGGCGCCCGCCTCACTCCGTGCGGCCGGTGACGATGTCGTGCGCCGCCCGCTCGATCTTGTGCTGGCGTTCTGCCAGCCTCTCGAGCGCGTCGATCAGTTCTGGCTCATCCGCCTGCTCCGCGCCGTCGGCCAGCAGTTTGGAAAACCGCTTGGTGCGGGAGTTCACCCGCATCTGCAGGGTGCGGATCATCTTCAGTTCGGCCAACTTGTCCACCAGAGGCTGTTCACCGGGTTCAGCGGGACGCCCTCCCTGATTCCCTTGCTGCCGCGCCTGCTGCTCCTGCTGGGCTTTCTCGAGCGCCGCCAGCATCTCCTCCAGACTCGTGACGAGATCCTGCAGGATGCCGCGGGTCGTCCCGCCCACGTCTCCGCGGGCCAGCCGACCGGCCGCCTGATTGGAGTCATCACGGACCTGTTCGAGCGCCTCCGGAATGGCGACAGCCGAGCCGTCGTCCCGCACCAGCGTGAGCGCCTTGGCCGCATCGAGCCCGATGACATTCTGCTCCCGCGACAGCCGCACGGCCTCCAACTGCCGCTCGCGATCGGCCTGCGATTGTTCGGCGGCCAGTTTCTCCGTGCCGGCGAGCACCGCGCGCTGGGCCCTCAGCATGGTCCGCAGCCGCGTTTCCAACTGCACGAGCAGCCGCTCCACCTCCTCCTCGCGCATCTGCCGCAGGATCTCCTCCAACTCGGCCCGAGCTGTCTCCAACTCCTCGATCGCCTTTTCCTGCTCCTGTCGGGCATCGCGTCGTTTGGCCTCGTCGAGCTTTGACTGCGCCTTCCGCATCCGCTGTTCGGCGTCGGCGAGCCGCTTCTTCGTACGGCGGGCACGTGAGGCGTCGTCGTCGCCATCCTCCGTCTTGCGGTCACCAGCCTCAGGCTTCTCCTCCGCCGACGGCTCACTCCCTTCTTCCGAATGTCCCTGCTCCGATTCACCACCAGACTCCTTCCCAGACTCCTTCCCAGACTCCTTCCCAGACTCCTTCCCAGACTCCTTCCCAGACTCCTTGCCAGACTCCTTGCCAGACTCCTTGCCAGACTCCTTGCCAGACTCCTTGCCAGACTTTCCTCCCTGAGGTCCGGCATCACCCGACTCGGCTGGTGTTTCTTTTTCCCGCTCTGATGGCTCCTCGGCGGTCGGCTGTTTGCCGTCGTCTTGTTTCGGCTCCATCCGCTTGGCGAAATTGCCGATGTCACCGGCGAGTCCGCGTGTTTCCTCGGCGAGTGCGGCCTGTCGCTCGGCGAGCTGCGCCTCCTTTGCTCCCGCCTCGGTCGAGCCCTCGACGTCGCGTTGTCTGGCAATCAGCTTCGTGAGCCGCCCCAGAAACTGCCGCACCTCCTCCTTTTCGCTCGCCAGCCGCTTGTCGGTATCCCCCGACTCCAGCAGCGTGAGCAGTTCGCGCAGCGTGTCGAGCGCGTTGCTCTGGCTGGTGCCTGCCTTGAGCAACTGACCCTTTTCCAGAAGCTGCACGATCGTGTCGAGGCGGTCGCCCACCTCCGCATCCCGCGCCTGTTCGAAGACGCTGCGCAACAGCGCTGCCCGCCGCGGATCGCTGGGGGCCAGCAGGTCGGCTAGCCGGAGGAATGTCTTTTCGAGGTCGCGAAACTGCTGCGCCAGTTCCTGCTCGCGAGTGGCCAGACCACCGGCCGACGCCGCAGCCTTTGCCGCCGGCTTCGCAGCCGGCTCCTCCGCGGCCGCTGCAGCCCCGCCCCACGCCGCCATCATGAGCAGAAGGCACAGCGCGACCGTCAACCGACCCCTGCAGATGAAATCCCCGGATGCTGAGGAGCCGGTCGGAGGCACGCGCAGGAGCCGGTGAATTCTGCGACTCACGAGCGATGCATGATTCGTCCACGAGCATCCTGTAGCAGAATCCGCCGGCGACGAGCATGCCGCAGCCGGCGAAGATACTGTACGAACAACATCGTATCGCGTCGCCCCGACAGACGGATGTCTGTCCTCAGCAAGTTTCTTGGCGGGCCTCCGCCCGCTGGTTCTTACCCGGCCCTCCGGGCCTAGCGCATCGGAGATAAAAATCCCAGATGCTGAGGAGCCGGTCGGAGGCACGCGCAGGAGCCGGTGCATTCTGCGACTCACGAGCGATGCAAGATTCATCCACGAGCATCCCGTAGCAGAATCCGCCGGCGACGAGCATGCCGCAGCCGGCGAACCAATGCGGCTATTCAGCACCTGCGGATACCGGCATTGAGAGCGACTGAATCGGGAGATAGTTTTCATGGTCGTTCAAGCGCCTCCCGGGCCCGCCGCTTCTGCTGTTCGAGCGTTTCGGCACGAATCTGCTCCTGCGTGCGGATCATGCCCCGCAGGAGTTCCACCACCTCGTTGAACGACTCCAGCTCCATCATCTTATCGAGCACGGCCCGCATCCTGGCCAGCACCTCGTCGGCGCGGCGCACCAGTTCCTGACGGCCCGTTCCCGCCCGACAGGCCACCGCCAGAGCCGGAAGATCCTGCTTGGAGAGTGCGGAAAGCGGATCGGCGATCTGGGCGATGAGCCGCGCCTCCAGTTCTGGTGTGATCAGCTGGTTGTTGTCAAACTCCAGTCGAATGCCTCGGAAGGCTTCGGCCAGTTCGGCGGTCTCGCCTGCGGCGCGGGCGGTGGCATCGCCGAGGCGGGCGGCATCGTCGCCGCCGCCGCCGGCGTCATCCCCTTCCGCTGGCCGCACAGGGGCAGCAAACCCGTCGCGGGCCTGTGTCAGATCGGCCACGCAGCTCTCGTACCGCCGGCGCAGGATGATCTCGCGGGCTTCGAGCATGGCCACGAGCACCTCGGGGGCGACGACGTCGAGCGACCAGGTGTCACTCATGCCGGCATTCGGCTCGCCGGCGAGCGTGCAGGTATCGGTGGCGGTGACCGCCAGTTCCAGCTTTCGTCCGACGGCGAGCCCGAGCGGCTCGAGTGGCACCACCTCGGCCGCCTCGGCGGACAGTTCCACCACCGCGTCCCCCTCGCGCACGCGCCCCACGGGCAGAGTTGTTTCGGCGCCGCCGGCCACCTTCAGCCGCACCGCCGCTCCGCCCAGCCCATGGTCGTCGGAGATCGTGCCCACCAGCGGCACCCGGGCCCGCGGCGTGACCGCGGTCGAGATGCCGCGCAGCCGCATGGCCACCTGGGGAGGTTCGTCCGGCAGGGCGGAGAGCGTGAATGTCACCGGTTCGCGATTCACAAGGCCGTCGCTATCGGTGAACCGCACGACGATGGTGCGATCGGTATCGAGCGACGCGATGTGGCCGACGATGGTGCGGCCCGCCGCCGATGCCGCCCCGGTCGTGTCGCCCGCCCCGGTCGTGTCGGTGGCTGGCAGCGTGGCCAGCACCACCTCGGCAGACGAGCCACCGCCCGCAACCGCGACCATCGTCGCGGCGGAGAGTGGCTTCGTGGCGGTGCAGGCGATCTCCACAGCCGAGCCGCGAGGAATCTGCACGACCCGTGCCGGCGGCGATTCCCGCCCACCGCTTCCAAGATAGGCGGGCGGTGTGGACGTGATCAGGAGTTTTTCAAGCGCCGGCGGATCAAGCACCTCCAGACGGAGGTCGCGGAGCCGGGCGTCGCCACCGCGAATCTCCAGGTCGAGGCTGTCGTTGACTGCCTTCACCACGTGGCCGAAAGCCTGACCGTCTGTCGTCGCACCGCCCCGCGCCCCCATCCGGTCGACCCGCCAGGTGCCGGGCAGCCCGCCGGCGATCCCCAGCCGCAGCCCGCGAGACGTGCGTCCGCCCGGGCCACCGGTCTGTGCCGTCCGCCACCGCAGGTCGACCACCTCGGGGAGACGATCGTTGGCGTGCGCGTGCACGATCACGTCGACATCACTGCCCCGTGCCACCTTCCGCACGCCGCCAGGGAAATCCTCGATCGCCAGCCGCACCTGCCGCGGCCAGGGATCGTCGCCGAGTAGCGGCAGACGGCGAACCCACAGCGCCGCAACGGCGGGCCTTGAGAACACCAATCCGGCGATGGTCGCGGCGGCAAGGATCGCCGCGAAGGCGAGCATCGCCAGTTGTCGCCGACGAAAGATTCGCTCGGGCCGGACCTGCCCAAGATGGGCGGCGGCTTCGGCTGCAGTACGGGCCAGGAGCGCCGGATTGACATCCGCCTCAGGCTGATCGGCCAGTTCGATCGTCGTCGACAGGCTGTCGCGAAACGACGGATGGGAACGTTCCACGACGACCGCCAAGCTCGCATCGCCAAGATCTGTGGACAGCCGCCCGAGCAGCTTTCGATAGAGGAGGATGGCAAGTCCGACAGCGGCCGCGGCCAGCAGCACCCCGCGTGCCCATCGGGGCGGCTCCACGCACCAGTCGAACGCGAGCGAGCCCCAAAAGAAACACACGGCCGCGAGGACGAGCCACGCCAGCGATTCCAGCCAGACCCAGCCGCGGGTCTGCCGGCGCAGCGTCGCGAGCATCGCTCGCAAGCTCGCAACGTCGGCGGCGGCCTGCCGGCCTTCGGAAGCAGGGGCCGACGACGGTGGATCGATGACGAGCGACACGATAGGTTCTCGGGGAAGAGCGAAAGGAGGCAGGGAATTGGGGTGGAGGAACGACCGGGTGGTCAGGCGAGTTTCACGAGCCGCCGCAGAATCCATTCGCAGCAGAGCAGCGCGGTGCCCAGTGCCAGAAGGATGCCGTTGAGCCGTCGCTTGAACGCGCCGTCGGGTGATCCCGTCTCGTATTCGCGACGCGACCGATCTTGGATGCCGGCGGCCAGCGTCTGCGAGTCGGCGAGCGTCCATGGCTTCGCGGCGAGAAAGTGGGCGGTGCCGCCTGAGAGCGTGGCCATCTGCTCGAGCACTCCGCGGTCGAGCCGCGGTCGCTCGAGTTCGCGATCCGGCAGACGGGCCTGGATGCGACGCGACACCTTCTCACCGCGTGCGCCGGGCAGATCGACATCGATGCGCCACGATCCATCGCGGGTGGCCACAAACGCGCCCTGGAGAACGCCGGTCCGGTCGCGTTCGGCCACGAGCGGCACCCGCAGCACCGCCCCATCCGGCGCCGCGACGCGGCATTCGGCAGGCACGGCCGACTCCCCTTCGGGCACGACCAGGCGAACCACCACATTGGAGCCCACGGCAAACCGATCCCTGTCCACGAGCAGCCTCGCCCGGCGCGATCCCCGCAGGAGCCGGCCCTGGGAGACGTGCCTGACCAACTGCGTGGCAAACCGTTCGTGCAGGCTGTCGTCGAGCGACCGCAGCCGCCACATCTCACCACTGCCCATGAAGAAGACGTTGCCCGATCCGTAGAACTGGCCGGCAAAGTAGATGGGATTGGAGTCGGCCGTCGCCGCCACACGAGGGCGGGCGATCCGTGTGTAGACCGTGGCACCGGGCTTCGGCCCAGCCGAATCGAAGCAGGAATACACCCCCGGAAACTCGCTCCAGACGGTCTGGCTGGCGATCCGGCTGGAGGCCAACCAGAGAAACTCGGCATCGAGGCCGTCGCGTGAAAACACCAGCGGCATCGGCTCCGTCCGCCCTGCGGAATCGTCAGCCGTCAGCCGACCAGACCGCCGCAGTTCCACCGGATGGAGGTTGCGAATCACCGTGGTCTGTGAGTCGGCGATCCATGCATCCATAAAGATGCCTCCCGCCACGAAGACCAGCCCACCCGACTCCCGCGACACCCACCGTTCGAGGCGGGCCTGCGCCGACGCGTCGAGCAGTCGCCAGTCGTAGTCGAAGGCCACCACCACGTCGTATTCCGCCAGTTCCTCGGCGGTGGGCGGAAACGCCGGCAGGATCCGGCGGGCGTCCTGCGAGCCGCCCTTGCCGGCGGTGCCGAGCAGCACATCCACAGCGACGCTCTTATCGCGTTCGAGGATGTTCCGCATGAACTGGTATTCGCGGCTCGGGCCACCGGCCATGAGCAGCACCTGCGTGACACGGTCGACCACCTCGACCTCGGCCACCTGACGGTCATCGGCGGGCGTGCGATCGGCGGCGGGTGGAATGACTCGCACGGCCAGATCGCGGCGGCCGGGCGCCTCCAGTCCGGGCACGTCGAACCTCACCGCGACGAGTTCGCCGCCGGCGCCGAGCACTGCCTCCGTGGTGTCGATCACGCGGCCCGTTGCCGCAGCGGCCTGTGGATCGCCCCCCGCGGCATCGCTGGCCGCCACTTCGGAAAGCTCCACGCGGACCGTCTGACCAGCCAGCCCCTGCGCCTGCAGATACGCGGTGACGGCGAAACGATCACCCGGAAACACGCGGGCCGGCACGAGCACGTCGGCAACCCGCACATTCGTCGGCAGACGATCCGACCCGATCCCCAGCGTGTGCACGGGCACGCCCGCCTTGCCGAGGGCCGTCACCGACGCCACCGGATCGACGCCGGCGTTGTTGGCGCCATCGGTCAGCACGATCACGCCGGCCAGCACACCAGGAGGCTCCTGGTCGAGCACGCGGGCCAACGCCTCTCCTAGACGGGTCTCGTAGCCGCGTGCCGTAAGCCGCGCGGGCCAGTCGCCGTCGACCGGCGTGTCGGCAGTTGTTTCCGCCGCTGCAGCATTCGTCGCAGCATTCGTCGAATCGGTTGCTTGGGACTTGGCCTCCGTCGGCAGTACGGCGAGCGGTTCGGCGTCGGCATCGAACCGCCACACCGACACCTCGTGCCGCGGAGCGAGCGCCGCGAGCAGCCCTCCTTTTCGCAGCACGTCCACCGCCCGCTGCGACCGCGTGTCGGCCTGCTCGTCACCGGCAGGTTCGGACTGCGTACGGTCGGCCGGCTCGGCCGCGTTGCCGGCCTGACTCTCGGCAGACGGCTCATCGCGCAGCGTCATGCTGGCACTGGAATCGACGAGCACGGCCACCCGCGATGGGAAGACGATCTCATGTTCGGCCGTCCGCTCGAAATCGAGATAGGCAGCCGCGACCGCCGCCAGCGCCCCCAGCCGCAAGGCTGCGAGCACGAGGCCCACGCCGCGGGGCAATTCGGCCGCGTCACGGCGGTACATCCAGAGCACAAACAGCCCAATGGCCGCCAGCGCCAGCACGAGAGCGGGCATCTGCCACCACTGCGAAAACCCGTCGATCAGCCCGCTTGTGATGCGATGCTGCACCCGCTCGGAGGAGGCGAACAGGCACGGCAACGATGGCAGCGGCAGCAGCACGGTGGAAGTGAATGGGGTCATGGGGGAATAGGCCGCGGGCCCTTCAAGCGGCTGATTTTCGGCGCGACGCGGGATGGTAGCTGGCCGAAAACGCCACCAGTTGTTCGATGATGAGCACGGCCGTCAGCAGGTACAGCAACGGCCTGGCCAGAGGCACGCCGGCCATCGTGCTGGTGTCGGGCTGGAGCGACTCGGCCTGGTCGTATTTGAACGCCACGCCAGTCAACGCGCGATCGAGTCGTTCACGCCCGATGCGTTCCAGCTGGCCTTCCTCGGCGGCGACGTTCACGGCGTAGATCCGCTCGCGTTCGGTGCCGTCGAGCCGTCGCCAGCGAGCCACATAGCCTCCCGCAGTGGTGGTCTTGGGCAGCGTGGCCTCGAGCACACCCGCGGGAGACGCGACCGCCGTCTGGTGCACGAGCGTTCCGTCGGGTGGCACGGCCAGGTCGACCTCGATCTCGTCGGCCGCTGCCTCGAGCCGCACGACGACGGGGTCGCCCACCTCCAGCGATTCCGCCCGCCGTTTGCTGCGTGCCAGATGGCTCTCCAGTTCCAGCATCACCACCACCCAGCTGGGATTGCCCCGGGCCCAATTGTTCCACGTGGGCGAAGCCGTCGACAGCACGGCCACGACCATGCCGTCGCCGTACGGTCGCTCGACCACGAGCGGACCGCCGGTACGCAGCGAGAGCAGCCTGCGCAGGCCGCTGGTGGCCGACGGCTCGAAGCCACGTTCCACCGCCACCGACCGCTCGATCCGCACCGCGTCGAGCAGCGGATTCCGCTGGCCGGAGAGCACCGCGACGACGGGGTGCTCTTCGACGACGACGTCGGGCGCGGCAGCGGCCCCCGCGGCGGCATCCGGCAGCAGGTCGACCGGCCCCGCCAGTGGCACTGGGAAGAGTCCCTCCCCTCCGCGATAGAGCGAGCGATTGACCATCTCGGCCTTCGTCCGTGGACCGGTGAAAAACACCACGCCCCCGCCACCTCGGACGAAGGCTTCGAGCGCCGCGACCTCCGGGGCGTCGAACCGCTCCACGTCGAGCAGCCAGATGCAGGCGAACGACGAGAGGTCGAGCGTAGCGAGACTCCGCGGCGGCTCGATCCGCGGCCGCAGGCCCGTGGGCGCACCCGCACCGGGCGCGAGCGCCGTGGCCACGTAGAAGGCATCACCGATACGGCCGCCCCCCGTGGGGTCGCCGTCGATCAGCAACACGTCGACGCGGTCGACCACATCGACCGCCATCGTCCGCGCATTGTCGGCGACCACCACATCGCCCCCGATTCTCGCCTCGACCAGATGCGGGCCGGTCGTTGTGAACCGCGCATCGAATCGCTGCGTGGCCAGACCGCCGGCGGGAATTTCGCCGATCCGCACGCCTGGCCGGCCGAGGGCATCCTCGCGAAGCTCGACGGCCACGTCGCGGACCGGGCGATCGGAGTTGTTGCGAACGGCGACCTCGAGGGGCACGAGCACCCCCGTGGCGGGCACGCCGCCGGCCATCTCCAGCCGTTCCACCGTGAGGTTGCCTGGCTGCCGTCCATCTCCACCTTCGCCGGCGCAGTCGACGAGCCTCACGTCGCAGCCGGTATCCGACAACTGCCGCAACAGCGTCGCCGTCTCGTCGGCATCCTTCCAGTCCTTGAAGCGGAAGTCGCTGACCAGCCAGACCACGTTGGCAGCCCCTGTGCCGCCGTCGAGCAGTGCCGACGCGGCAGCCAATGCGGTTCGGGGGCCGGCAGCGGTCGCGGAGGGAGCCCGGCCCGCCAGTTCGTCCCGCACCTCCTGCACCAGCCGCGGCGTCACGGCTTGAAGACGGATGTCAAACGCCGTGTGGTCGGCCGGCGGTCCAGCCTGCGTGCGCCGCTCCTCTTCGAGCCGGCTTGTGTCGAATGCCGAAAAGCGTCCGATCGCCACCTCCTGCTGCCCCGGTGCGGCGGCCAGTTCGGTGCAAATTCGTTCCACGACAAGGCGGCCGCGGTCGAAGCAGCTCGAGTCTCCGATGCGGCCGTCCGCCGACAGGTCGCCCATCGAATAACTGTCGTCGAGCAGCACGACGTGGGCCGTCCTCGCGCCGCCGAGCATCCGTCCCAGCGCCGTCTTCCACCGCGGCTGCGCCAGTGCCAGCACGATTCCCAGCACGGCCGCCACCCGCAAGAGCAACAGCAGGATCTGCTTGAGCAGCACCCGCGTGCGATACTTCCGCTGGCTCGCCACCAGGAATTCCATCGCCGCCCACGGCACCTTGCGATGCCGCAGCAGGTTGATGAGGTGGATGATGACCGGTGCCGCGACGAACGGCAGGCCCCACCAGAGGAGCGGTAGAAAATCGAATGTCGGCATGGCCGGCTTTTCCTTTTCGACAGCTCTTCTAGACAGCCATGCTGGCGCGGCGCGAGAGAAGCTTCACGAGCGCCGCGTCGACCGGTTCGCCGGTGCGAATGAGCGAGTAGTCGCACCGCACCGCCGCGGCCCGGGTGCGGACATCGGTGAGAAACTCGCCCACCGCCGCCAGGTAGCCCGCCCGAAGGCTGCGGGGATTACAGGCGATCGAGTCGGGGAGTTCCAGCCCTTCGAACCGGGTCGGACCCTCGAACGGGAAGTCGAGTTCGTCGTCGTCCATCACGTGCAGCAGCACGAGATCATGACCGCGTTTCCGCAGCAGTTGCATACCCTGGAACACGCCTTCGCGGTCGCCGAGCAGATCGGAGATCACCATCACCAGGCCCCGCCTCGGCAGCGTCTCGGCAAGCGACCTGAGCACCGGCAGGAAGGCGGTCTGGCGAGCGGCCCGGGGTGTTTCGAGCACCTCCACCACGCTCGCGAGGTGCGATCGCTTCGTCCGCGGCGGCACGCTCGCCCTGACCTTGTCGTCGAACACGCAGCAGCCAACGGCATCGCCATGCGAGAGCGCCAGCCAGGCAAGGCTGGCCGCGAGCGTGGCGGCGTAGTCGAACTTGTCGAGCGGCCCCGACCCGTAGTTCATGCTGGCCGAACCGTCGACCAACAGCGTGACCCGCAGGTTGGTCTCCTCCTCGAACTCCTTCACGTAGAGGCGGTCCTGCCGGCCCCAGACTTTCCAGTCGACGCGCCGCAGGTCGTCGCCACGGACATACTCCCGATGCTGCAAAAACTCCACCGACTGCCCCTTGTAGGGGCTCTTGTGGAGACCGGCGAGCACACCCTCGACGACGGCCCGCGCGCGCAGTTCCAGCCGCGCGATGCGGGCAATCGCCTCAGGATGCAAATATCGTCTGGAACCGGGCGTCACGGGTGAGCTCGTCCTCTCTGGCCGGGGTCGTCTCGATGATTCGCTGAATGATGCCGTCGGGCGTCACGCCCTCGCTCTCGGCCGCGAAGCCGACGACGATCCGGTGCCGCAGCACCGGGCTGGCGAGCGCCTGGATGTCTTCCACGCCCACATGGCTGCGGCCCTGCAGAATCGCGCGAGCCTTGGCGCCGATGATCAAAAACTGCACGGCCCGCGGCCCCGCGCCCCAGGAGAGCTGATCGCTGACGAAGTCGGGGGTGCCCTTTTCACCAGCCCGCGTCTGCCGCACGATCGCCAACGCATACCGCACGAGGTGATCGCTCACCGGTACGCCGCGCACGGCCTGCTGCAGGCCGAGGATGTCGGCGGCCGACAGCACGGGCTCCGCTTCTTCCGATACCACGCCGGTCGTCCGTCGGGCGATCTCGAATTCCTCGCGGAACGTCGGGTAGCGGACGAACACCTTGAACATGAACCGATCCTGCTGCGCCTCCGGCAGCGGGTAGGTGCCCTCCTGCTCGATCGGGTTCTGCGTGGCGAGCACGAAGAACGGATCGACCAGGCGGTGCCGCACGCGACCGACGCTCACCTGTCGCTCCTGCATCGCTTCCAAGAGCGCCGCCTGGGTCTTCGGCGGCGTGCGGTTGATCTCGTCGGCGAGCACGACGTTGGCAAACAGCGGCCCTTCGAGAAACCGCAACTGCCGCGTGCCTGTCGCCTTGTCCTCCTCGAGCACGTCGGTGCCAATGATGTCCGCCGGCATCAGGTCGGGGGTGAACTGAATGCGGCTGAAGGAGAGGTCGAGACTCTTGGCCAGCGTGCTGATGAGGAGCGTCTTGGCGAGGCCCGGCACCCCCTCGAGCAGGCAGTGGCCACGGCTGAACAGACAGATCAGCAGTTCCTCGATCACCTGGCTCTGGCCGACGATCACCCGTGAGAGTTGGGCGAGGATGCGATCGTGCGCCTCGTGCAGGCGGTCGATGGCGGAAGGATCGAGGGGCACTTGCGTCATGATGATCTCCGGGCGAAACCTGCGGGGCGTATCTGCGGAATGAAAAACGGTCAGGGGCGGCGAGTCCGCTCAGCGTTGGTAGATGGGGAGCGTGCCACGGTCAAGCTGCAGAATGGTGAGGTTCGTGGCCGTCGTGTAAACGGGTCCGATGTAACCCTGCGGCCAGGAGAGGCCGTCGCGGTCGTTCTGTGCTTCCGACACGAGCCGTTCCTCGATCTGCTTGCGATAGGTCTCCCACTTCTTCCCCCCCTCGCGATACATCACCTGGGCATAGTAGAAGTGGGCGTAGTGCCAGTGGCCGAAGCCGTTGTTGGCGATGTTGCCCAGATGCTTTTCCGCATAGTCGAGCATCCGGGGCACATGCGTGTCGTCGTATTCCCCGGCGTTGAACAGGCAGGCGATGGCCGCCGCGGAGATGGCCGGCCGGCCACCTCCCCCCTTGGAGCTGTACTGCACGCCGCCGTCGGGCATGGTGCACTTGTGGATGTAGGCGATCGCCTTGTCGATGATCTCGCGCGGCACGGAGATGCCAGCGTTGCGGCAGCCGCGCAGCCCCTGCACCTGCGTGATCGTGGTCGAACCCTCGTCGAAGTTGTTGCCGTCCTTCGCGCTCACATAGCCCCAGCCCCCGTCGGAGGTCTGGGCACGGCCGGAAAATTCCACCGCCTTGTCGAGCACCCGCACGAGTTCCTCGCGGCGGCGTTCGTCCTCTTCCTCCCCGAGCACCTGCGAGAGGAAGAGCATCGAGAAGCCGTGGCCGTAGGTGTAGCGATCGTCCCCCTTCGGATCGCCGATCAGGCCGTTGGGACGGGAGCGGCTGACGAGATAGTCGACCGCCTGACGGACCGCCTCGGCATACTTTCCCTGCGTGGTCGTCGAGCCTTCCATGAGCAGCGCCGTGCCAGCGAGCGCCGTCATGGCCGTTGGGTAGCGGCCCTCGTTGGCGGCCCAACTCCCCCGACGCGACTGCTTGTGGGCGAGCCAGTCGAGCCCCTTCGCGATCACGAGGTCGACCTTTTCCTCCGACGGCGGCGCTGCCGCCAGCGGTTGGGGCACGACGACGAGCAGCGTCGCGAGGATGGCAGCAAGCGTGCGGAGCGTTTGTGGCATGCGGGAGAGCCGTGGGCTGTCGGACTCAGAACGGGAGCGGGATCGTCAGGGCCTTCTTGATCCAGAATTCGATTTCCACCAGGGGATCCGTCGCGGCTGACGACCGCGTCGCCGAGGCCTGGTACGGCGGCCGCGGGGCGGTCGGGGCCCCGGTGAACTCCAGCTGCAGATCAGGAGCATCCCGTCTGGCTTGCGAGAGGGCGATCGTGTGCGCGGCGGGGTCGCCGCTGATGCTGCAGCCGACCACCATCATATCAGGCCGTGTCGCGGAGCGGCCATTGAAGCGGTCGTCGGCATACACGGCCTGGCCCGTCCGCTTGTCGATGCAGAGCACGCTGAGCCGCTGGCGGTCGGGCTCGCGGACGGCCTGAATCGATCGGGCGAACAGCAACACAGGCAGTTGCGAGCCGTTCTGGCTTTGCAATGAGTGCCTGAGGATCGTCGCCGGCACCGGCCAGAGCATGTCGCCGCTCGAGCCGTCGACCGCCCACAACGAGCCGGTGACGAGCTGGGGCATCTCCCTTCCCGGCATGCCGGGAAGGGGGCCGACGACGCCGATGCGCTCCAACTGCCTCTGCTCATCAGCCGTTTCCGCACGCCCCACGAGCACGAGATACCGCCCCTCCCAGGCCAGCGCGGTGAGGTGCTCGAGTCCCGCAGGCATGTCGGTCAACCGCGTGCGAAACACCACCTTCGCCTGATCGATGTCGACCAGGCTCAAGTCTCCGGATGGCTCCACGACCGCCAGTCGTCCATCGCCCGCGGTGGAGGCCCGCGACTCACCGGGATACTCGCCGAGCGGATCAGTCTGGCCTGCCACGGGATCAAAACGGTCGAGCCGCACCCGCCGAGCCCCGTCGGCCGAGGCCGCCCGCCCGTCGGTCGCATCGGCGGGCCGTTCGCTCGGCTGCACCGAGACGATGTGGCGGCCTCTGCTGAGCAGCCGCCGTTCGCTGGCAGGCAGGTCGAGCGTGCGCACGATCCTGCCGTCGGCCATCGCGAGCACGACCGCGCCGCGACCATCGGCCGGACAGACACAGAGGAAATCGTCGTCGCCGATCAGGTCGCCGGCGGAGGGCAGTCGCTGGTGCTCCCAGAGCAGCCGGCCGGTGATCGGATCGTGAACCTTCAGCACGCGGTCGGCCATGATCGCTATTCCCGTGCACCGTGCGACCCAGCCCGTTGCGTTGCCTCGCCGGCCGCTCTCGTCCGCGTTTCGCGGTTCGGAGACGCGGGCCCCGAGCGCGATGTTGCCGAGGCGAGCGGTCCTGCTGCCGCCGATGCTCATGACAAACCCGACGGCCCGCGTCTCGCCCGTCGGATCAGACTTGTCCGGAAGCAGCCAGAGCGGGCGGTTCTTCCCGCCCCCCTGCCCTGCCCCAACCATTTCGAAGGCCGCGACTCCTGCGCCACCGCGGATGAACGCGACCCGCCCGAGGACCGTGGCCTCGTCCATCCCGCCGGGCTGAAACATCGGCATCAGCCGCGCGGCATCGGGCCGCGACCTGACCGCGAATGGATCGCCGATCGCCCTGCCATATCCATCGGTGGCCATGATCCCCGACTGCTGATGCTGATCGAACGCAAGTTCGAGGCCGGGCAGAAACGAATCGGCACTGGCCGTCACGGGGATGTTCATCAGCCTCGACCGCACGAACCGCAACTCGTCCGCCTGCCGCTGTTCAAGGCCGCTGCTCCGGGCCGCCGCCCCGCGTCGCTGGACGACCCTCCCGATCGGCCAGGCCTCGGCCTCTCCGCCGCCGCCCCCCGAAGCCGCTCCAGCCTGCGGAATTGTGCCCGCGAACCGGCTCCTGATGTCGGCGAGCGTCGCGGCGGCGCGGGCACGATCGGCGGCCTCGCCGACGCGGGCAAGTTCGAGGAGCACGAAGTCTCGCTCGACAACCAGTCCGCGACTTTCGTCGCCTGACGGGCCGGCCTCGATCGTTTCGGCCAGCGCCTCGGCCAAGTGCCGACGGGCTTCAAGGGCACGTTCGTGCCTGCCGAACCGTTCGATAAACCCTCGCAGTCGCGGCACTCGGTCGGCTGCGGGGCCTGCGGCGGCCAGCGCCGCGGCCGACTCCCCGGCGGCAAACGCATCGAGCTCAGTCCGCAGCGGAGGTTCCGCCTTCGCGAACAGTTCGGCGAGCCGCCCCTGTATCCAGCGTGCCGGAGCGACGGCTAGGTGAGGATCGATGCCGTCGACAACAAGACCTTCCCCAGCCAAGCCGTCGGCGGCGGCATGCGGCTCGACCGGCTGTCCATTTTCGAGGGTCGGCGCCGTTGCGGCGGTGTCGGCTTGTGCCAGCAACTGCTGCATGGCCTCCCAGGCCTGAGGCAGATCGCCTGAGCGAAGAAATCCATCGACGGTAGCCCGCAAGGCAACGATGGCCGTTGCCGGGGAACCGCTCAAGGCCACGGCCTCCCGCCACAACGGCGACGCCTGGGCGAAGTCTCGCTGCAACGCAAACAAGAGCGCGGCGGCCACGACACTGGCGGGTACGCGGCTCGGCTGCAACGCATGGGCCTCTCGCACTGCCGCGATGCCATTCACGATCCGGCCCTGGTCGAGGTCCAACTGGCCGCGCCACAGGAGCGCCCATGCGTCATGCGCATCGGTCTTGAGCGCCGTTTCGATCCGTGAGTCGAGGGCTGCCGACTGATGGAACACGTCGAGTGAGTCGCCCCCCTGGGAGATCACCTCGCCGCGATAGGCCAGCAGGTTGCCAGGCACCGCGTTGCCGCGGGCGGCCGAACGGCTGGCGATACGACCATCGGCCAGATCGAGTTCCAGTACCTCAGGTGTATCGAGCGGCAGGAAGAGTCTGTTCGCCGTGAGAATGCCACGCCCGCTGGGGCTGCCATGGTCGGCCCCCAAGGGGCGCTGCCAGACCGGGCGACCGTTCGTCATGTCGAGGGCCTCCACGCCCCGTCGGCCGACGATGATGGCCCGGCCGTCGACAACACCGGCCACGTAGAGCCGATCCTTGCGCGGGAGCCGCCAGACGGTCGTGCCCCGTCGCAGATCGAGACAGTGGAGATCCTGCGACTCTCCTGGCGTCAGCAGCACGCGACCGCCCGACACGATCGGCGTGGAATCGATCCAGCGGCCCACTCGCTGCTCCCGGCCGCCATCCCCGGCGAATCCTGGCCCCGCGATCCCATTGCGCTGGACGCGAATCCCGTTGGGAAGCACCGTCACACCCGCCTGACGCGGCTGAGGATATTGATGTGCCCAGAGCAGCGTGCGAGTGGCGAGATCGACGGCGACCAAGGCACCGGCGCCGGTGGGGCAGACAAGCACCCCTTCGGAGAGCGCTGGCGACAGACCTGCAAGCCGCCTGGCATGGCTGTCACGACTGTCGATCGCCTGGTCCTCGTCGACTTCGGCGAACGGCTGCGACCACTCCAGCCGACCGGTATCGGCATCGAGCACGTCGAGCCGGATCTCCCCCTTCTCCTCGACGAGCACGAGCAACTGCTTGCCCACGGGCAACGGGGCGCCGAGATACCAGGCGGTTGTGGTCGCTGGAACGGCGTTCCCGTCGCCGGCACCGCCGCGGGCGGGAAGCCGCCATCGCAACGCCCCTCGGTCGGCGACGTCATAGGCAGCAAGTGCATTGCCGCCCTTCCATCCGCCGCTTCCATGCAGGCCCCCCCCTGGCATCGCCGGCCGAAAGTTCATGCCCCCGGCCGGTGGCGGCGAGACGGCGTCGGGATGGCTCTCAACCACGAAAACCAGCCGACCATCGCTCGCCATGATCCCGCTGGTGGCATCCTCGAAGACGCTGTTGAACGAGCCGCCCGCGTCGGCATCGGGCCCCTCGGCGGCACCTTCTCCGCTGGCCACGGCGGCTTGCAGCGGCGCGGCACCAGAACCGGCCTGCAGCCAGACCCGCTTCCCAGTCTCGAAGTCAACTGCCAACAGTCCCATCGTGGTGTGCGCCAAGATCATGCCGTTCACTGCCAGGGGCGCGCCTGCAGGCAGAACGGCGATCTCCTGGTCGGCGCGGAGTCGCCGCCGGGCATCGAGCATTCGAGATTCCTCAGGGTGGCGTGCCAGCGGCACGCGATACCGCGGCGCCAGCAGCGGACACGATGCCGCCGTGACCCCATTCCGGGCAGGATCGCCGCGGTGCATCGCCCAGTCGCCAGCATGGCGGCCGGGCCTGCTCTTCGGCTCGCCAACGAGCGCGGTCAGCCAGGCGAGGCCGCCGCCGGCGGGAAACGACACCGTGACATCCTTGCCGGCGATACGCACGACGTTCCTGCCGCTGGCGCGTGCCTGCTCGACAATGGCGGCCGCTGCGGCGCGGTCCCCTGCCCGGAGCCACGCGATGGCCCGCATGATCGAGAGCGTGGGCTCGAAGGCGGCGGCCCCATCGACCGACGCGAGCCGATCCAGCCAGGCAGCCGCTGCCAGGGGCTGGTTCGCCTCAAGCGACTCGATCGCGGCCAGCAGCGTGGCACGGTATCCCGCTGGCGTGTGAAACCAACGTCTGGCGACGGCCACGATGCCGGCCGTGTCGTTGGCGGCGATGGCCTGTTCGAGCATCCGATCCGCACGAGCGCGGAACTGCAGTTCGTAGGCCTCGCGGCCCGGTTTGTCGAGTGTGCCGATCAGCCGACTCGTCTCGGACTTGATGCTCTGCCAGGTCCGCTGCTGTCGATCCGCACGGAAGAAGCAGTCCTTGTCGGCGGCAAGAATCTCATCGAACAAGGTCGCGGCATCGCTCCAGCGTTGGTCGGCGACGAGGCGACGGCCGCGGTCCAGTTGCCGTTCGCGAAGCCGGTCGCTGGGGAAACCAATTCCCCCTTCACCCTCTCCTTCATCCGCTGCTGCAGCATCACCCTCCGCAGCATCGTCGGCGGGATCCACATCCGCGGTATCGCCCGCGTCGGCTGCCCTGCCCACACGCCAGGTTCCGAAGATGAAGCCACCCACCACCAGACCGCTTCCCAACAGGACGGCGGCCCACGGGAGGGCGAGTGACGACCAAACCCCGCGTCGCTTTTTCGGGAGCATCAGGCGGGCCCCAACAAGGAGACGTTCCACGATTGAGTGCCACCGTCTGGCGGCTGGAGACGCCGCTCCGGCCAGGATACGGGCCGACCACGATCGCCTTCATCATCGTATCACAGGCCACGCATTTGGCTGGTGAACAGGCTCTGGCAGGGTTGAAAACACCGCAAAAAGCCTGTCCGCACCGGGAAAAAGCCGTAAAACAGCGATTTTGCGGCCGGAAACCATATTTTTGGGTTGCATTTTCATTCCCACAGTCTCTAATCGGCCTCGCTTGCGGCACTTGGTGCCGGGCTCCGGTTCGCGGTGGGGAACTACCGCACACAATTTTTTGGCTTTTTTGGAGGTAATGGCGATGGCGAAGAAGTCGGGTAGCAAGCCGATGACGAAGACCGAGATCATGCGGAGCATCTCCGAGACGACCGGTCTGCAGAAGAAGGACGTGGTCGCGGTGATGGAGGCCCTCACGGACGAAATCCAAAAGTCCCTGAAGGGTCAGGGCATCGGGGTGTTTTCCATCCCCGGCCTGGTGAAGATCGAGCGCCGCAAGGTGCCCGCCCGCCCGGCTCAGAAGGGTGTCAAGAATCCCTTCACCGGCGAACTGCAGGATCGGCCCGCGAAGCCGGCCAGCGTGAAGGTTCGCGTGCGTGCGCTCAAGAACCTGAAGGCCATGGTGAGCTGAGTTCAGCTCAGCGAGACTCACCCGAGTCTCGCTCTGCGGCATCTAGCCGCACGACAAAACGACGGGCGGTGCCGCAATGGCACCGCCCGTTTTTCTTTGTCGCGCGTAGTTTGCGTTGGAGTGTTGGCGGCGCCCCCGCCCCCCAGTCACCATCTCGTGGACGCCTTCTTCGTAGTACCAACGGAAGTGGGACCGCACCTCTGACATGAGTGTTCCGGCCTCCAGTCGATAGGGTTGCAGGTCGCGCTGGCGGCTCGGACCGACGTTCAAGAGACCGAGTTTGGCCTTCGGCACACTGACGCCGAACTCGCGGCAGGCCTGAAGCAGCGCGGGTTCCAGGGCATTGAAATCGAGCAGCCGTGTGTTGGACGACGCCGGTCCTTCCATGTCGAAAAAGGATTCGTACGTCGCGAGACCTCCGTCGCTGACGGCCATGCCGAGAAACCGACGGAAGCCATCCTGGCGAGCAGCCCGTATCAGTGGCTGCGTCGGTTCTTCCGCGAAGTCAAAGGATCGCCAATACTCGAACAGCGACACGAGCATTTCGAACGGCTCGCGGACGACGCCGATGATCCGCGTCGGGCACGGCTTTCCGTGACCGACCGACGCACGCAGGCTTGCAGGCAAGCAGCGGACCAGCGTGCGGGAAAGTTTGGCGCAGGCCCGCGTGATCCGATGGCGTGAGTCGAGAGACGGGTCGCGTCTCGGCGGCACCAGCCCCAACTTTTCCAGCGAGTCTCGGACCGGAAGGTGGTTCACCTCATAGAGCGGGTGCGGCTCCACCAGCTTCGCGTCGGGGAACACTTCCCGAAACCAACGCGTGAGGGAATGGCCGGCGGTCTTGGGATAGTGGGCAAACCCAATGTCCATCGACTGGCTGTAGAGCATTTGATCACCAAGCGCTCGGGAATCGTCTTGCGGGAATCCTGGAGAGGGGGTGCCATCGAGGCTGCAGCGGCAGCCAAACATCCCCTCGCTCGTCCGAAAAGTTCATCGGCAGCCCCCAGCCTCCAGCTTGTGGAAATCTGCCAGTCGCGCAAGGAGCGGAGCCTAGGCGTATAAATCCGCGAGGGCCTGCCTTTCGGGCATTCAAGTCGCCCTTCTTTTCCCATGTACCGTGGGTGCCGCCGATCACGATGCGGCAAATGCGCCACACCGTACGGATTTTCGTTCGCGACTGCGTCGCCACTGCCGGCAGCCTGACGTTCACCCCGGGGCAGACCCGTCGCACGATCACGGCACTCGTGATCGGCGACCGCACGGCGGAGGCTGATGAAGCCTTTCGCGTCGGTCTCGCATCCCCCGTGAATGCGACGCTCTCGACCACCGCGACTCGCGCCAACGGTATGATCCGCAACGATGACGGGCCGGTTCGGCTGGCAGCAGCCTTCGCCTCGCTCGCTCCTCACCCAACCACATCCACCAGCAAAAAGACCCGACGATAATGCGAGAATGAAAGACGTCTCCCCGGACAAAGAACACACGATGACAACAGCCCAAGCGAAACCCCAAACGACAACCCAGATGACAGCCACGCCACCACACCATGACGATCGGCCCGCCGCGCTGGCGATCGTCGCCCACCCTGACGACATCGAATTCTACGCCGCCGGCACGCTCCTCCTGCTTCGCGACGCGGGCTGGGCGATCCACTATCTCAACGTCGCCGACGGCGACTGCGGCAGCATGACGATGTCGCGTGAGGAGACCAGTCGCACACGGGCCCTCGAGGCCCGCACGGCGGCAGGCATCCTGGGCGCGGAGTTTCACGAGAGCCTCGCCACCGACCTGCTGATCTTCTACGAGGAGCGACTGCTGCGGCGGGTCGCGGCGGTCGTGCGGCAGGCACGTCCCCGGATCGTGCTCACGCACTCGCCGGAGGACTACATGGAAGACCACATGAACACCGCGAGACTGGCGGTGACCGCCGCCTTCGCCCGCGGGGCGCCGAATTTCGTGACCGACCCACCGGTGCCGGCCTACGCCGGCGACGTGACCGTCTACCACGCCATGCCCCACGGCCTCTGCGACGGCCTGCGCAGGCCGGTCACGCCCGACCTGTTCATCGACACGACGGGCGTGCATGCGACGAAGCGTCGGGCCCTCGCCGCCCATGCCAGTCAGAAGGACTGGCTCGATGCAACGCAGGGCATGGACAGCTATCTCGATGCCGGCGACGAGATGTCACGTCGGGTCGGCAGGCTGTCGGCGAGGTTCGAGCACGCGGAGGGCTGGCGGCGCCACCTGCACATCGGTTTTTCAGCGAGGGAGCAGGATCCGCTCGCCGACGCGTTGGGCAAGCAATGCCATGTCGTGCAGCCGCTCAGCGGTTGACCCGCTCAGTCGATGAGCGGCTGACGGGAGCGGCAGGCCCCGGGGATGGCGCTTCTCTCACAGTGGACGGGGCCGGAATCGAACCGGCGACACACGGATTTTCAGTCCGTTGCTCTACCAACTGAGCTACCCGTCCAGGGTTTCAGTCCCCATTTCGTAGGCCTTGAAAGCGGGTCTGTCAACGCGTGGGACTGCCATACGGGCAGGACGCCAGCCACGGGTCTCGCCCACGGTCTCCCCCTGCTTTGCCCTTGGCCCCGCCCGGGCATGCCTGTCAGGGCTCAGACCGCCCCATCGCCGCGATCCACTGCACAGCGAGCATCACGCCAAAAACCCCCCAGCCCAGAGCACCGAGGACGCCTCCACCGAACAGACCGTCCGCCGCATCCGGATCGATGCCGCCAACCATCCGCATCAGCATGGTAAACGCCACAGCCGTCACGGCCGCCACGGCGATGCTCCGCGCCGCGAACTTCATCCGCTTGAAGCCCGTGGCGAGCACGGTCGTCAGGGGCGTGGGGACGGCGGGCCACGGTTCCTCCCCCGTTCGCACGCCGCTGTCCCGATCGGTCTCTTCAGTCGCCGACAAGAGACCTCGCGTTGACTGTTGGTCGGCCTGCGACAGGTCCTGCCACAGGCTCGAACCGGACGGCAACGGTGGCGGCGACTGGCGCGATGAAGCATCTTCAGACGCGTTGCCCCCGACCGATCGTTTCGTTCGGGCCGGCTTGCCCCGCGGCATCGCGCTGGGTGTTGCGGGGGTCCACGGCCGCAGCTGCTCGACCACGGCCTCCGCAGACGCCGGTCGCTCCGCTGCATCCTTCCGCATCATCGCCTCGACCACCTGACAAAACCCTTCACTCACCTCCGGCTCTAACTGCCGGATGGGCCGGGGCTGCTCCTTCAATTGCCGCTGTGCCTTCTCCTGCCGTGTGCCGCCAGGGAATGGCACCTCGCCCGTCAGCACGAAATAGAGCGTGCAGCCGAGCGCGTAGATGTCGGCCGAAGGGCCGACGGTGTCCGGCGTGCGAATCTGCTCGGGAGCCATGTAATCCATGGTGCCCACCACGCGGCCCAGCCTCGCCGACTCGCCCTCCATCGTCGAGCCGGCCAGCCCGAGATCGAGCACCTTGACGTGTCCTTCGGGTGTCACCAACAGGTTGGCCGGCTTCACGTCGCGATGAACGAGGCCCTGGCCATGCGCGTAAGCCAGGCCGACCGCGGCCTGTGAGATCACCGAAGCCGCCCTTCCCTCGTCGAGTCTTCCGTGCTTGAGAACCTGACGACGGACGTCGAGGCCGGTCACCAGCTCCGTCACCAGGTAGTAGACTTTCCCATCGTGGCCGGCATCGAGTGCCCGCACGAGATTGGCGTGATCGAGCCTGGCGAGCATGCGAATCTCGCGCTGAAATGCCGCCTCCGATTCACTCGTCGATTTCGCACGCGGCAGCACCTTGATCGCGACCGTTCTTCCCATCATCACGTGCTGGGCCCGAAATACCTGCCCCATGCCGCCGCGGCCGAGTTCATCCAGGATGCGATACTGCCCCAGCGTCAGCTTTCGTCGCCCCGCCAGGAGTTGGTCCGCCTGGAAGCGGGTGAGGAGGTCCTGGGCCACCAGACAGTCAGCCACCGCCGCATCCCAGCGAGCGGCGTCGGTGCGGGCGGCGAGCCCGATGGTCTGCCCCACCTCCTCCTCGCAGGCCGCGATCTGCCCGGCGTCCAGCAGGCCGCTGGCCAGTACCGTTTCGCGAAACCGTGGCACGGGCCGCGTTGGCCCGCCGACAGGCAGGGATGGAGAGTGATTGGGTGGCTGCGACATCGAAGCTCAGTCTACACCCGTTTTGCTGCGTGCCATCACGATGGGGGGCGTTGCTCGGTGCCGCGGAGCAGCGCCGGGAAGCGGGCCTGCCACGCCTGTGGCCAGCCCGCCTCGAGCACCACGGCCTGCCGCGTGCCGGGATGAGCAAACGCCAGGCGGCGGGCATGCAGCGTGATGGCCGGCCCCAAGCCGGGCGATGCTGCGAACGGCAGCCTCGCTCCATACGTTCTATCTCCGACGATCGGGCAGCCCCGGCCTGCCAACTGTGCCCGTAGCTGGTGTCGCCGGCCGGTGGAGGGCACGAGTTCGACGAGCGACACCTCCCCCAGTCGCTTCACTACCCGGGCTCGAACGTGGCACTCACCGCCGGCCACATCATCTTCATCGCCGCCCTCGTTGTCAGCTTCATCAGCCAGGACGCCACGGCCCGCACCGCCAGCGGGCCGCAGTCGCGACCGGCGTTCCTCGCCGCGGCGTTCAATCCGCTCATGCCAGTCGACCCACTGCCCCAAGGGTGCTGGAAACCGTCCCTCGACCACGGCCGCGTAGGTCTTCTCGACCAGGCGTTCACGAAACTGCCGGGAAAGCTCGGCGGCGGCCCCCCTCGCCTTGGCCATGACGAGCACGCCCGACACTGGCGCATCGAGCCGACTCACCACGCCCAGGAATGCTCCAGCGGGGCGAGATTCCTGGAGGATCGTGAAGACGCTGGGCGTGCCCCTGGCAGCGTTGGCCGTGGGCAGACCGGCCGGCTTGACGACGGCGATCAGGTGGTCATCCTCAGTGATCGATTCCAGGTGAGAGAGGTTGGCGGCCATGGCTCAAGCGTTGCGTCGACAGATCGTGCTTGCAAGCGGATCCCCGCGCAGACGGGAACTGGCCACCGCGGAGGGCTGGGACGTGCTGGTCGTGCCGCCGCCTGAGGCAATCGAGGCCGCTGCCGCGCCACAAGGCTTTGAGGAGTCGCTGGAGGCCTACGTGCTGCGGTTGGCGCGTGTAAAGGGCCAGGCCGTGGCTAGTCTCGGCATCGAGGGCACCATCCTGGCCTGCGACACGCTCAGCGAGGTCGATGGCACCGCTCTGGGCAAGCCCGTCGACCGCGACGACGCCAGGCGGATGCTCGCGCTCCTGTCTGGCCGCGTGCATCGCGTTCTGACGGGGGTCTGGATCTGCCGCCAACAGGGAGCCTTCCCCGCCGGCGGCCCCGACCAGAGGCCGCTGGAGGCCGTCGAAGAGAGCCTGCTCAAGATGGACCCCTTCGAAGGCTCTCTGCTCGAGTGGTATCTCGACAGCGGCATGTGGCAAGGGAAGGCCGGGGCATGCGGCTTTCAGGACGAACGCCTGCCGCTGCGGCTGGTGTCAGGCAGCGGATCGAACGTCGTGGGACTGCCGTTGGAGCGGGTGCGGGGGATGCTGGCGGATCTTGATCAACGGCCCACCTGACAGGGCCTCGCCCTAAACACCTTGTTAAACACCGTGTGCGCATAAAAAAATCGACCCGCGTGGGGAGTTTTGCTCCACCACACGGGTCGATCGAAGAAAATCCGGCGATACCTACTCTCGCGCTTTTGGCACTACCATCGGCTCTGAAAGCTTAACTACCGTGTTCGGGATGGGAACGGGTGTGACCTTTCAGATATGTTCACCGGAAAATACTATGTCGTCGCCTTCGCGACGAAATACGGTTCTGCTACTTTCGCAGCAGAAAAGGTCGTGGTAATTGGCACGCTCCGAGCTGACTGTTGACGACAATCAGCTTCAGAAGCACTCGATACGAGTGGTCAAGCATTCGTCCGTTAGTACCGGTTAGCTAAGTGCATTACTGCACGTACACATCCGGCCTATCAACCAGGTCGTCTTCCTGGGGACTTTCGGGTATGAACCCTACGAAACCTCATCTCGGGGCGGGCTTCACGCTTATATGCTTTCAGCGTTTATCCGTTCCGTTCATAGCTATCCAGCCGTGCCGCTAGCGCGACAACTGGGACACCAGAGGAACGTCCTTCCAAATCCTCTCGTACTAAAGAA